>NZ_QKTD01000027.1:0-24068 GCF_003234695.1 Curtobacterium sp. MCLR17_042 | reverse complement strand
GGGCCGCTCCGAGCCGCCGGGGTGGCGGGAGGGGGCACCGCCACCCCGGCGGCTCGGAGCGGCCCCGGCTGTGCAGCGTGCCGTGCACGGCGCGGCCGGGGCGCGGTCGGTCGGTCGGCGGCGCGGCGCTCGGCACCGCGTGGGCGCCGGGGCAGGTCGTCGTCGAGGGTCGTCATCGTGCGGTGCCCGGCCCGGTCAGACGCGGACGACGCCGTCACGGGCGATCCGGTCCAGCTCGCACACGACGGCGTCGACGACCGCGCGGGTGATCGCGTCGGCGACGGTCTCGACCAGGACGAGGTGCTCGGGGCGGATCGTGACCTCGGTCACCAGGGCCGATGCCACCCGGACCGGGATCTCGTCGATCGCGGCGACGAGCGCGGCCGGCACCAGCGTGGAGTCACCCGGACGGACGGGCGCGGACATCGGCGAGGTCGGCACCGGGGTCACGACGGCGAGCGCTGGCGACGCGGTGGAGTGCGGAGTGGAGTGCGGAGCGTCGGCCTGATCGCGACGCTGGGCGATGGAGTCGAAGAGCGGGGTGGAGGACATGCTGCGGACGGTCCGATCTGGATGTCGTGGCTGGTCGTTCTCGGGCGACCGGCGATGGCGGCGTGCCGAGCGGCACGTCCGTCATTCAACCATCGATATTTCAGATGTGCAATAGTGACCGGACAGTTGCAGCGATCAGTCGGGGTCGACGGCGGCAGCGGTCGGGTCGTCCGGCTGCAGCGCACGACGGACCCGCTCCACGATCGTCGCGGGCGGGTTGTTGTAGGTGTTCGCCGGCTCCTGGCCGCTGAGCTCCTGGATTGCTGCCATCACCGCATCGGTCGCGTGGCGCCGAGCTCGACCGGACGACGCCTCGCCGAAGGACGACAGATCGATCGGCTGCCCGAACTCGATCGTCACGCGGGCGAGCTTCGGCAGCCGGGACCCGACCGGCTGGACGTCCTCGGTGCCGGTGAGCGCGACGGGCACCACGGGGGCGCCACTCGTCAGCGCCAGCCACGCCACACCCGTGCGGCCCTTGTAGATCCGGCCGTCGAGCGAGCGCGTGCCCTCCGGGTAGATCGCGAACGCCTCGCCCTCCTGCAGGCGTGCCAGCCCGAGGTCGAGGGCCTGCTGCGCCGCCGCACCCGCGCCACGTTCGACCCCGATGGCGCCGATGCCCCCGAAGAACGCCCGCGAGACCGCTCCCTTGAGGCCCGAACCCGTGAAGTACTCCTGCTTCGCCAGGAACGACACCTTGCGCGGTGCCATGAGCGTGATCGCGGGCGAGTCGATGAACGAGCGGTGGTTGCTCGCGAGGATCACCGCACCACGCTTCGGGACGTTCCGACGACCGATGATCTTCGGGCGCCACAGCAACCGGGCGAGCGGGGTCACCACCGCGCGACTGAGCACGGTGGCGAACTTCGTCGAACCGGACACCGGACCTCCTCGTGGTGACGAGCTACCGAGTGTAATGAGGCGCGCGGAGTGCACATGCCCGGAACGGCATGCAGTGCTGGTCGGGGGTCAGTCGGCCGCGGCGACGACGTCGAGGACCGCGCGCCCGTACCGCTCGAGCTTCGCCGCGCCGACGCCGGAGATCTCGCCGAGCTGGTCGACGTCGGCCGGTCGGACGGCGGAGATGCCCCGGAGTGTCGCGTCGTTGAACACCACGTACGCGGGGACGCCCTGCTCGCGGGCTTCGGCTGCACGCCAGGCACGCAGGGCCTCGAACAGGCCGACGGCTTCCTGCGGCATGTCGGTGACGACCGTCCGTCGACTGCTGCGTCCGGCCCGCGGAGCCTTGACCGGGTCGCGACGCATCCGCACCTGCACCTTGCCGGTCAGGACCTCGGCGCTCGTGGGACTGAGGACGACCGTGCCGAAGCCGTCGCCCGACACCGCCGCGTAGCCCTGGGCCAGCACCTGTCGTGCGACCGCGCGCCACTCGCCCTCGGACAGGTCGGCGCCGATGCCGAAGGTCGCCAGCGTGTCGTGCTGGAGTTCCTGCACGCGGGGCGACCGCTTGCCGATCAGGATGTCGACGAGGTGCGAGACGCCGTACCGCTGGCGGCGCTCACGCTCGAGCCGCACGACGGTGGACAGCAGCTTCTGCGCGGGGACGGTGCCGTCCCACGACTCCGGCGGCGCGATGCACGTGTCGCAGTTGCCGCACGCCGTGCTCTCCTGCCCGAAGTACGCGAGCAGGCGAACCCGGCGGCACTCGATCGTCTCGCACAGGCTGAGCATGGCGTCGAGGTGGGCGCTGAGCTGCCGACGGTGTGCGGCGTCACCCTCGGACTGGTCGATCATCCGCCGCTGCTGCACGACGTCGTTCAGGCCGTACGCGAGCCACGCGGTGGCCGGGAGCCCGTCACGACCCGCACGGCCGGTCTCCTGGTAGTACCCCTCGACCGACTTCGGCAGGTCGAGGTGCGCCACGAACCGGACGTCGGGCTTGTCGATCCCCATGCCGAACGCGATGGTCGCCACCATGACGACGCCGTCCTCGCGCAGGAACGTCGACTGGTTGCGGGCACGCACCCGTGCGTCGAGGCCCGCGTGGTACGGCAGGGCGTTGATCCCCTGCTCGGCCAGGGCGGACGCCGTGCGCTCGACGGAGTTGCGGGACAGGCAGTACACGATGCCGGCGTCGCCGCTGTGCTCCGTGCGGATGAAGGTGAGCAGCTGCTGCAGCGCACCGGTCTTCGGTTCGATGCGGTACTGGATGTTCGGCCGGTCGAAGTCGGCGACGAAGTGCGCGGCGTCGTCGAGGCCGAGCCGTGCGGAGATCTCGCGGTGGGTCTGCGGCGTCGCGGTGGCGGTGAGGGCGATGCGCGGCACCGTCGGCCACCGCTCGTGCAGGACGCTCAGCTCGAGGTAGTCCGGGCGGAAGTCGTGGCCCCACTGGGCGACGCAGTGTGCCTCGTCGATGGCGAACAGCGAGACGCGCGCCCGGTCGAGGAGCGCACGGGTGGACTCGAGCCGCAGCCGCTCGGGCGCGAGGTAGAGCATGTCGACCTCGCCCTGCACCACGGCACGCTCGACCCGGGACCGTTCGTCGGGGCCCTGCGTGGAGTTGAGGAACGCGGCGCGCACGCCGTTCGCGGCCAGGGCGTCGACCTGGTCCTGCATGAGGGCGATGAGCGGCGACACCACGACCCCGACGCCGTCGCGGACGAGCGATGGCACCTGGTAGCAGAGGGACTTGCCGCCACCGGTCGGCATGAGCACCAGGGCGTCGCCACCGGCCACCACCTGGTCGATGATGGCCGCCTGCTCGCCGCGGAAGTCGTCGTAGCCCCACACGCGGTGCAGCACGTCGAGCGCAGCGGCACGGGGTGCGGACACTGCAGCGGGAGCAGGCACGGCAGCGGACGCGGGCGTGGTGCTCATGCCACGAGCCTACGGGCGACCGGCGACACCCACCGCACTTTCCACAGCACCGTCCGTGCCGGAGCCGACACGGTGGTCGGAGCCGGCCACGTCGTCGGCGCGGGCCGGCGTGGTCGCCCAGCCCGTGCCTCCAGGCCGGGTCCAGCCGACGCCGCCCGCCCAGGCCGGGGTCACACCGCGGAACCGGGGCGCCTCGTGCCCGGCGAACCGGCGGTCCAGCCCCCGCCACCACGCCAGGAACTCGACCATGCCCCAGAACGCGAGCGACGTGACGAGGGTGACGAGCGTGCCCTGCCACGTGCCGTTCGCGTCCGACGAGGTCAGGTCGATCCCGGACCAGCCGGGCGCCTGCAGCACGAAGATCATGATGTTGTTGAACGCGTGCTGCAGGACCGTGGCCTCGAGTCCGCCGGTCCGGAGGACGATGATCGCCGCGATCAGACCGAACGAGCCGACGTCGAGGATGCCCCAGACGTTGTAGCCGTTCGGGATGTGCAGCACCGCGAAGACGACCGTCGAGACCGCCACGGCGATGACCGTGCCGACGCGACGCGGGATCCACGACGCGACCGTCTGCATGAGGAAGCCGCGGAAGATGTACTCCTCGGCGGCGCCCTGGAACGGGACGAGCAGGACGACGAGGACGATCGTCAGGGTGAGGGTGCCGAGGGAGACCGTCGACTGGCCGATCGCGTCGTGGTTCCAGGCGAAGCCGCCGTCGGTCGTGATCATCCCGCCGTCCCAGAACAGGCCGGTCTGCCAGACGAACATGAACGCCGCGATGACGAGCGTCGGCAGCAGGCACCAGGCAGTCCAGGCCCACCGGACCCGGAACCGCGTCGATGACAGGATGCCGGCCGGTCCGATCCGCGCGATCTTGACGGCGAGCAGGATGCCCGGCAGCAGGACCACGAGCGAGACGAGCGACATCGAGAGCACGACCGGGTCGGTGGGGTCGAGCGCACCGCTCGCCAGGTCGTTCTGCAACTGGATCAGACCGTCGGCGCCCTGTGCACGGAGGATCGGCACGAAGTACGCGACCGCGATGACGATCTGCGACACGAGGTACCACCCCGCCAGGAACGCGAGGGCGACGAGCGGCCGCCACCACCTCCACCGTCCGTCGATCCGGGGCAGGCGCTGGTAGGGAACACTCACGCACCGCAGGGTACCGGGCCGGGCAGGATGGGAGCCGTGCTCACCGTCCTGTTCGGCCTGTCCGGCGCGATCGTCTACGGGTTCGCCGACTTCCTGGGCGGACTCGCCTCGCGCCGGGTCCGACCGGTCGTCGTCACGGCGGTGGCCGCCGCGATCGGGATCGTGCCGCTACTCGTCGGACTGGTGGTCCTGGGTGGCGTGTTCTCGTGGCCGGCCGCGGTCTGGGGTGCGGTCGCCGGCCTCTCCGGCGGCGTCGGGGTACTGCTGCTCTACGCGGCACTCGCGATCGGGCCGATGAGCGTGCTCTCCCCCGTCACCGCCGTCTTCGCGGCCGTCGTGCCGGTGCTCGTCGCGCTGTTCCGCGGCACCGTGCTGTCGCCCGTGGCCACCGGCGCGCTCGTGGTCGCGGTCGTCGCGGTGGTCCTGGTCGCGGTGGTCCGGGACGCCTCGGGCGCGCGGCTCACCGCCCGGGGCGTCGCCGCCGCCGCCGTCGCCGGGTGCGGCTTCGGCGGGATCGTGCTGGCCTACGACATGACGCCGTCCGACTCCGGCATCGCGCCCCTCGTGGTCGCGCGGGTGCTGCAGGCGGTGCTGCTGGGTGCGGCGGCGATCGTCGTCGTGCTCCGGACGGGAGGCCCGGTGTCCGCCCCGACGTCGGCCCGCTCCGACGGGGCTGCCGCCGTCCGCGAGCCTGGGTCGACTCGCGCATGGGGTCCGCGGCTGCTGGTCACCGTGGCCGTGTGCGGCGTCTTCGACGCAATGGCGAACGTGTTCATCCAGGCGGGGTTGCACAGCAGCGACGACCCGGCGACCCTGCCCGTCGTGAGCGTGCTCAACGCGCTCTACCCGATCGGCACGGTGGTGCTGGCCGGGGTGGTGCTGCGGGAGCGGTTGACCGCGCAGCAGTGGATCGGCATCGTGCTGGCGTTCGTCGCGTCGGTGGCGCTGGCGTTGGCCTAGCGCGCGGGTCGCGGCGGGGTCGGGCGGGGCCGGGCGGGGCCGGGCGGGGCCGGGCACGGTGCCGAGTCGTTCGAACCGTGCGAGGTTGACCGCCCGGTGCGGACTTGCAGCACCGCACCGAGCCGCCAACGCCGCACCGGATGAGCGAACCCGCACGGTGCGACGGGTGAGCGCGGTCAGGCGTCGGGGATGAGGCGCTTGCCGAGCGAGACCGTGCGGTCGTCGGTGTAGCCGAGGGACGCGTAGAACTCGAGCACCTGCTCGTTGCCCGCCCGCACCTGCAGGTTGAGCTTCGGACAGCCGAGGTCGGTCAGGAGCCGCTCGAACTCGGCCATCAGGGTGCGACCGAGGCCGGAGCCCTGCAGGTCGGGGCGCACGGCGAGGTAGTTCACCCAGCCGCGGTGCCCGTCGTAGCCGGCCATGCCCGCGGCGACGACGCCGGTGTCGGTGTCGTCGGTACCGGTACCGGTGCCGGCGGCCTGGGGCTCGGCGACCAGGAAGAGCTCGGGCTGGACGGTCAGCTTGCGGGCGATGTCACGTCGGGGGTCGTTCCAGGGTCGGACGAGGCCGCACGATTCCCACAGGGCGACGACCGCGTCGGTGTCCTCGGTGCGGAAGGGGCGGATCCGGTACTCCATGCCCCCACGTTAACGGGGTGGGGAGAACGTCGTCACCGGTCTGTCGCCGTGATCTGATAGACCTGTCCGACCACCCAGCCGATCAGGAGCCCCGTGACCGCACACGACACCCTCCCGTCGCGCCGCAGCGCACGGGACGACGAAGCCGGTTCGCGGTCCCGGCGTTCCCCGCGCAGACGCCAGACGGTCGGCGGTGCGATCGTGTCGCTCATCGCCGAGTTGCTCATCATCGCGGGCGCCGGCACCGGCCTGTACGTCGTGTGGACGGCGTGGTGGACCGACGTGGTCGCCGTGAACGAGCAGACGAAGCTCGTGCAGGGCCTCGACCAGGTCAAGACGCCGAAGGTCGAGGGCACCGAGCACCGCGGCACCGCACCCGTGCTGGACGAACCGCCGGGGTTGTCGGACGTGTTCGGCACGATGCAGATCCCCCGGTTCGGCAAGGACTACAACCGGCCGATCGGCGAGGGCACGGATCGTGAGAAGGTCCTCAACACGATCGGGCTCGGCCACTACCAGGACACCGCGATGCCCGGCGCACCCGGCAACTTCGCCGTCGCCGGACACCGGGTCACCTACGGCAAGCCCCTCAACCAGATCGCGGAGCTCAAGAAGGGCGACTCGGTCGTGGTCCGGGTCACCGACGCGAAGACGAAGTTCGACGTCTGGTACGTCTACAAGGTCACCGACAGCCAGATCGTCACGCCCGACAAGATCGAGACGATCGCCCCGGTGCCGAACAAGCCCGGCGTGGAACCGACACCCCAGGATCGCTGGCTGACGCTGACCGCCTGCCACCCGATGTGGTCGGCGGCGGAGCGGTTCGTGACGCACGCGAAGCTCGACTACTGGATGCCCGCGTCCGAGGGCACCCCGAAGGAACTCTCGGAGACCGCCAAGTGATCTTCCCCCTGGTCTGGCGGCTGCTGCCCGGCCCCACCGCCCTGAAGGTGCTCGAGTTGCTCGTGCTCCTCGTCGCCATCGTGTTCGTGCTGTTCCAGTGGGTGTTCCCGTGGATCGCCGCGGACATCCTGCCGCCGCCGGACGGCACGGTGGAGTCGACGCCGACCCCGTAGCGTCCGGTCCGGTCCGGTCCGGTCCGGTCTGGTCTGGTCAGACCGTGGTCGTCACCTGCGACCCACCGGCCGGGGTGCGTCGCACGGCGATCCGCTCCGGGATCCGCTGCTTGAGTTCCTCGACGTGACTGACGATCCCGACCTGTCGCCCGCCCGCGGTGAGTCGCGACAACTGCCCGATGACGTCGTCGAGGGTCTCGGGGTCGAGCGTGCCGAACCCCTCGTCGACGAACAGGGTGCCGAGCGAGACCCCGCCGGCCTCGGCCTGCACGACGTCGGCCAACCCGAGCGCCAGGCACAACGACACGGTGAACGTCTCGCCGCCGGACAGGCTGCGGGGATCACGGACGGTGTCGGTCGTGTGGTCGTGCACGGCGAGGGCGAGCCCCGTCCGTCGCGCCCGTGACCCGGATTCCCGTTCGTCGGAGGTCTCGAGGGTGAAGCGCCCGGCGAGCATGCCGCGCAACCGGTCGTTCGCCGCCGCCACGACGTCCTCGAAGCGCCGCATGAGCACGTAGGTGCCGAGCGTGATGCCGGTCGGGTTGACCGATGTCACCCCGTTCGCGACGTCGGCGAGCCGGACGACCGCGCGGCTGCGGGCCGAGGTCTCCTGTCGGGCACGGACGGTGCGGTCGACCTCGGTCGCACACTGCTCGACGGCCTCGGCGCGGTGCGCTGCGGTCACCGCGAGCCGGGTGGCCTCGTCGAGCTCGGCCGTCGCGCGGACCCGTTCGGCTTGGGCCGCCGGCACGTCGAGCTGCTCCGGATCGTCGTCGGCGGCCTGCACCACCGCGGGGTCGTCGAGCCCTGCCCGCACGACGGCGCGTTCGGCCTCGGCGGCGCTGATGCTGCTGCGGAAGCGTGCGATGGTGTCGGGGTCGAGCAGGCCGGCCCGTGCGGCGTCGGCGTCGGGGAACCCCTGCTCGTCGAGGACCCGGGCGACCTCGGCGCTGCGCTCGTCGCGGGCGCGGGCAGCGGCAGCCGCGCGGTCGTCGGCCTCGGCGACGGCGCGGAGCACCGTCAGCCGTCCGTCGAGCTCGTCGACCACGGCCCGGAGCGACACAGGCGAGCTGCCGTTGTCGCTGTCGCTGTCGAGCAGTGCTGCGAGCCGGCCGATCGCCTCGTGCACGGATCGCAGGTCGGCCTCGAGCCGCTCGGCATCGGAGGCCGCGGTCGATGCGAGCACCGTGCGCCGGGCGTCGAGGTCGTTCCGCTCGCGCTCGAGCGCCCGCGTCGCGGTGTCGTGCGCCGTCCGCTCGCGCTCGTGCTCCAGCACCAGCGCCGCGGCGTCGTGCGCCGCTCGGACCCGCTCGTCGGCGGCCACCGCCATGGCGTCGAGGGCGACCGTGTCGACGGCGCCGACGACGTCGGTCAGTCGGAGGTTCTCGGCGCGCTCGACGGCCAGGTCGGCCGCGGCGTCGGCGAGCTGCTGGTCGGCCAGTCGCGTGGCGTCGCCCGCGGACTCCACCGCCTGGATCGTCGGGTGGTCGTCCTGCGGCGCGGCCACCGACGGGTGCGCCGTCGATCCGCACACCGGGCAGGGGTCGCCGGGGGTCAGCGCGGCACCGAGCTCTCCGGCGAGTCCGGCGATCCGCCGCTCGCGCAGGGAGCGTTCGGCGTCGAGCGCCTCGGTGGCCCGACGGCGGGCATCTGCCACGATGCGTTCGGCACCGGCGACCCGCTGTTCGGCGCGGTCGCGCGCGGCCAGGTCGGCGCGGAGCGACTGCACCCGGGCGACCTCGTGCGCGGCGGCGTCGGCGTCGGCAGCGGTCGTCGAGGCGGTGCGGGCGGCCTCGACGATCCGGGCTCGTTCCGTCGGCCGGGCCTCGAGCGCGGTGTCGAGGGCGGCGAGGTCGTCGGTGAGGCGCGATGCGGTCGCGGAGGCCTCGGCGATGGCGGTGCGCCTGGCGTCTGCCTCGGCCTCGACCGCGACGAGGTGCCGGACGTCGGACAGGGCGTCGGTCAGGGTGTCGCGGCGCCGGGCGACCTGCTGTGCGTCGACGGCGCCGAGTGCGTGCTGCTCGTGCAACCGGGCGGCTGCCGCGGCGGTGTCGTCCGCCCGGACGGTTGCGGCGTCGAGGCCGTCGGCCACCGCGGCGACCCGGGCGGCACGCTCGGCCGTTGCGACCGCGGCCCGCGCCTGCTCGATCGCCGGGGCGTCGTCGTTCAGGACCGTCTGCCGCAGCAGCAGCGCCGCTCGCCGCTCGAGGGCGGCCGCACGGGCCGTCACCGATCGCTCGTGCTCGGTCGCCGCCGTCACAGCGGCAGCCGCAGCCGACCGGGCCGCCCCGGCGGCGTCGGCCGTCGCACGGAGGGACGCCACCGTGCCGGCGACGACGGACTCGTCGGCCTCGGCGAGATCGGCCGCCTGCGCGAACCGGGCCAGGGCGTCTCGGACGCGGTCGTCGGCCCCCTCGACCTCGGCCTGCACGGCCCGGCGGCGAGCGGAGAGCTCGTCGGCGGTGCGGTCGTAGACCTGGGTGCCGAACAGCGACTGCAGGAGCTTCCGGCGGTCTTCCCCCGGGGAGCGGAGGAACCGTGCGAACTCGCCCTGCGGCAGCACCACGGTCTGCAGGAACTGCGCGCGGTCGAGCCCGACGATCCGGGCGATCTCGACCCCGACCTCGGGGATGCGGGACGACATGGGTTCGCCGGCGACGTCGGTCGGCGCGGCGAGCCGGAACAGCTGCACCGACGCCTGCTGCTTCACCGTGCCGGTCCCCCGCTGCTTCGGGCGGTCGTACTGCGGGGTGCGCCGGACCCGGTACGTGCCCGCACCGGTCTCGAACACGAGCTCGACGAACGGTTCGACCGCGGGGTCGGCGTGCTGGCTGTGCAGCCGGTCGGAGCTGGCGTCGGATCCGGCGAGTCCGCCGTACAGGGCGAACACGACGGCGTCGATGATCGTCGACTTGCCGGAACCGGTCGGCCCTTCGAGCAGGAAGACCCCGGAGGCGGCCAGCGCCGCGAAGTCGATGGTCACGAGGTCGGGGTAGGGACCGATGGCGCGGAGTTCGAGTCGGTGCAGGTACATCAGCGGTCCCCCTCGCGCTGCAGGGCGAGCAGCGCGGCCTCGTACGCCTCGGTCAACACCGCCCGTTCGTCGTCGTCGGGCAGCCCGCCGGTGGCGAAGGCCACGAAGTCGCCGGCGACCTCGACCGGGTCGGACGTCGCGGTGACGGCCCGCGCGGCGGTGGCGGCCGGCCGGTCCGCCGGTTCGTGCGTGATCGCCAGGGCGTGCGGGAAGTGGTCCTTCACGCGGGCGTACATGCGTTCCGGGTGCACGGTGTCGGTCACCGCGACCCGCACCCAGGCGTCGGCGTCGGCCCGGAACTCCCCGGACTCGATGGCGTCGATGCTGCCCCGCACGTCGACGAGCCGCCGCGGTACCGGGGTCGGCACGAGCTCGACGGTGACGGCACCGGCCGCGTCGAGGTCGGCGATGGTCACGGACTTCCGCTGGAGCCGCTCGCCGAACGAGAACGCCAGCGGCGACCCGGCGTACCGGATCCGGTCGCCCTCGCCGACGCGCTGCGGGCCGTGCAGGTGCCCGAGGGCGACGTAGTCGAACCCGTCGAACACCGACTCGGCCACGCGGTCGACGCCGCCGACGCGGATGTCCTGCTCGCTGTCGCTCGGGTCGGCACCCCCGACGAAGGCGTGCGCGACGACGACGCTGCGGGTGCCGGCCCGCGTCGCCAGGTCAGCGCGGATCCGTTCGGTGGCGGCGTGCACGACGGCGTGGTGCGAGCGGGCGAGGGGTTCGTCCGGGACCGCCGCCAGGGCGTACCGCGTGAGGTCGGGGTGCAGGTACGGGATGCCGTAGACGGCCACCGGGCCGTCGTCGTCGGGCACGAGCACCGGATCGGCAACGTGGGCGGGCTCGGCGAGGATGCGCACACGCTGCCCCATCACGCCGGCACCGAAGCCGAGCCGTGCGGCGGAGTCGTGGTTGCCCGGCGTGAGGACCACCGTCGTGGTCTCGGCGAGACGCTCCAGCACACGGGAGAGCATGCGGACGGCGTCCACCGGCGGGATCGCACGGTCGTAGACGTCGCCCGCGATGACGACGAGGTCGACCGCGCGCTCGCGGACGAGGTCGACGAGCCAGTCGCTGAACGCGGCCTGGTGCTCGAGCAGGTCGGCACCCAGCAGTGTGCGGCCGAGGTGCCAGTCGCCGGTGTGCAGGATGCGCATGCGGCCACGGTAACGCCGGCCGGGGACATCTCCGGACACCTCGCGGTGCCTTGTGGAGGACTCAGGCGGTCACGCAGCTGGCGGACGCCAGGCCGAGGACCGAGACGACCCGGACCTTGACGGTCAGTGTGCTCGTCGCTGTCCAGTTGTTGCCGAGGTTCGTGCGGAGGTGCAGCGTGTACGTGGTGCCGAGGTTCAGGAGTCCGGCGCCTCCGTACGTCATCGAACGGGCACCGACGGTCGTCGTGCTGGCCACCTGCGTCGTCCCGTTCATCAGGTCGAACGACACCGGCACGGTCGCGCCGTTGTCGTAGGTCCAGGCGATCGTCACCGTGTTCGACCCGGCCGGGGCACAGGTCAGGGTGGGGACACCGGTCGCCGTGCCCGCCGTGAAGGTCGCGGTCGGTGCGACGGTGGTCCGCGACCACGGGGCCGCGTCCGCCGCTCCGGGCAGCAGGACGCCGGCGGCCGCCGCGAGCGCGAGCACCGCGGCGCCCCCACCGAGGCGGCGCAGCCGCCGCCTGCGACGGACTCGTCGACGCAGCGCGCGACGGGTGAGGACGGTGGGCGCGGCGGTCGGGAGGCCCGTGGCGGCGCCGTTCCGCGCCTCCAGGCCGTCGTCCGTACCGTCCACCGGGCCGGTGGCGTCGTCCGGGCCGGCCGCGTCGTCCGGACCCCCGGCTGCGTCGTCGGTCTCGTCGTCGTCCTCGACGAGTCGCCGGAGCGACCCGTCGATCGTGCAGAGCGCGAGCACCGCGGTCAGGCCGAGCGCGAGCATCGCGACCAGGCCCCACTCCCCCGCGCTGATCCACCGGATCGGTGTCCCGATGAAGGGGATGCGCAGGAAGGCGATGCCGTGCACGGCGGAGCGCTCGATCGGCGTGGAGTCCTGCTGGGGGTTGGCGTCGCCCTTCGTGACCATGGTGCCGCCGGGGCCGTCCTCGACGTACCGGTGCATGCGCAGGTGGTCCGCCTGGTCCGGGTCGTCGGCGAGCAGGACCTTGCCCGTCGCGATCTCGCCCGAGCCGACCGGACGCGAGACGACCACGTCGCCGGGGACGATCCTCGGCTCCATCGAACCGGTCATCACGGTGGTCGGCTGCCAGCCGATGAGCGCCGGCGCGGCCGCCCAGAGCGCGAGGCCGAGCAGCGTCGCGACCACGCCCCGGGCGAGGGTGGCGACGACGACGCGCCCCCAGTCGACGGCGTCACGGACCGCTGCGTGCGGTGCGGGACCACCGTGCACTGCGATGCTGCTCATGACTGCCTTCGACCGGGGGCGCGTTGCGGGGAGGGAACGGACGGGGCTGGTTCGGCCCCGGTCCCGGCTCAGCTGTTCTGGGCCTCCCAGGTGAAGCCGAGGGCTGCGGTGCCGCCCTGCACGGTGTTCGGGGCGGTGCTCGAGACCGTGTAGGTGACGCGGTAGACGCGCGTCTCGGACGCGGTGCCGGTCGGGGCCCAGGTGCCGACGCCGGTCGCGTAGTTGGTCGAGGCGGCGCCGAAGCCCGCGACGGTGCCGCTGTAGAGCGAGCCGCCGGTGGCGGCCGGGGTGAAGCCGGAGCAGGAGCCGAAGCCGCCGCCGGTGCCCTGCTCGACGGTCAGGTTGACGTTCGCCGCCAGGTCCTTCGTGGTCGAGACGTTCGTGCCGTAGAGCTTCACGGCCGAGGGCAGCGAACCGGTCGAGGTCACCGCGATGCAGTTCGCACCGGTCGAGCCGGGCTTCAGGTTGTTCGCCGTGAACAGCGCGGTGTTGTTGTCGTCGTCGGACAGGGCGACACTGCCGGCCGTCCAGTTGTTCGTCGGGTTGACGGTGGTCGAGGAGAAGGCCGCGTACGAGGCCGTCGAGACGACGACCCCCGAGGCGACGAGGGCAGCGGGGATGGCGATCCAGGCGGCGAGGCGGGCAGCACGAGGCGTGACACGAGACATGGTTGGACTCCGTGAGGAAGAGATCTGATCGGTGGTTCGGACGGGCCCGCGGTGGTTGGTCGCGCTACGTGCCGAGGTGGTACGACGATCAAGCTACTTGGCGTTCGAGCAGCTCACAAGACCTGAGATGTCCCCACTGATGGGGGTATCTTGACGAGTGAGTTACTTGTTGACTGAACTTCCCACCCTGTACCCGAGAAGAGCTCCCATGACGGACACCGACCCGGTCGTCCTCCCCCCGCACGCACCCGCCGTCCCCACGGCACGCGTCGCCCCCACCACACCGCCGGCACCCATGTCGCCCGACGTCACCGCGATGGACCCCGTCACCGTCGACACGGACCCCGACGCCGACCTGCCACGACTGCTCACCGCCTTCCGGGTGCTCCAGATGCAGCACGCGCGGGTCCTGCACCACGAGAGCACGAGCCGCGGACTGAACGCCACGGACACCCGCTTCGTGTTCTTCCTCAACGCAGCCGGCGGCCACGGCGTGACCCCGAAGCAGGCCGGCGAGTACCTCGAGCTCACCACCGGGGCGATGACGTCGCTGATCGACCGGCTCGAGAAGCACGGACACCTGGAGCGTCGCCCGAACCCCGAGGACCGACGGAGCGTGCTGCTGCACCTCACGCCCTCGGGCACGGCGGTCGCCCGCGAGGTCGGTGCCGTCTACTCGCAGGCCTTCCAGCAGGTCGTCGCACCGTCGGACCGCGCCGTGGTCGCGGCCGCCTTCGAGGGGTTCGCCGCCGCCTTGGAACGCCACCACCGGTCGTCCACAGCGTGACAGCGGGTGTCACGGCCCGCGCGTAGCGTGAGCGCCATGACCCCCTCTGAACTCCTCACCGAAGCGTTCTCCCGCATCCCCGAGACCGTCGAGCGGGCCGTCGACGGGCTCTCCGAAGACCAGCTCGCGGCACGACCGGCAGCCGGGGCGAACACCCTCGCGTGGCTCGCGTGGCACATCGCCCGCGGCCAGGACGTGCAGATCGCCGAGCTCGCCGGCTCCGAGCAGGTCTGGACGGCGGACGGCTGGTACGACCGGTTCGGGCTGCCGTTCCCGGCCGAGGCGCTCGGCTACGGAATGTCCCGCGACGACGTCGGGCGGGTGCGGGCCTCTGCCGAGCTGCTCACCGGGTACCTGCGGGCCGTGCACGAGCGCACGGTCGCGTACCTCGGCACGCTCGGCCCGGACGACCTCGACCCCGTCGTCGACGACGCGTGGGACCCGCCCGTGACGGCCGGCGCGCGGCTCGTGAGCATCCTGGACGACTGCACGCAGCACGCCGGGCAGGCCGGCTTCGTGCGCGGGCTGCTGTTCTTCAACCGCTGAGCGCGCGCGGAGACGCGCGCGGTCGCTTCGTGAGCAGGAATGGTCGGGTCCGACGTCGCGACCCGACCATTGGTGCTCACCATGTGACGGACGGGAGGCCCGGTACCAGCTGGTACCGTCCCTCCCGTCACGGCCGTCGTGCCGCTGGCGCGTCACGCCGGTACCGGCGGGTGGGGCCCACCTCCCGTCCGTCGTCTGGTGGCGTTTAGCGCGCGGCGAGCTCCGACACGATGCCGTCACCGGGTGCGGCCTGCACCAGGTCCGCCTCGATCTCGGCGCGCTCGAGGATGCCCTCGATCTTGCGGATGCGGCCGCGCGGGACGATCGTCACGACCGTGCCCTCCTTGCCGGCACGACCGGTGCGGCCGGAGCGGTGCATGTACGCCTTGTAGTCGTCCGGGGCGTCCGCCTGCACGACGAGCGAGACGTCGTCGACGTGGATACCGCGGGCGGCGACGTCGGTGGCGACGAGCACGTTCACCCGGCCGCTCGTGAGCAGCTGCAGGTTGCGCGTGCGGCGCGACTGGTTCAGGTCACCGTGGAGCGAGGTCGCGCGGATGCCGGCGTCCTCGAACTGGTCGGCCAGACGCTCGGCGTAGGCGCGGGTCCGTGCGAAGACGATGGTCTTGCCGTCGCCGGCGACCAGCTCCTCGAGGAGACGGTCCTTCTCGCGCTGCTCGACCACGAGGACACGGTGGTCGATGGTCGAGGACGCCTGGTCCTCACCCGCGACCTCGTGCACGCTCGGCTCGTGCAGGAACTGCTCGACGAGCGCCGCGACCTGGGTGTCGAGCGTCGCGCTGAAGAGCAGCTTCTGCGCGCGGTTGCCCTGCGGGGTGACCTCGGCCGTGGCGGAGAGGATCTCCTGCACCGGCTCGAGGAACCCGAGGTCGCACATGTGGTCGGCCTCGTCGAGCACGGAGATGATGACCTCGCTGAGGTCGAGCTTCCCCTTGTTCATGAGGTCCTGCACACGGCCGGGGGTGCCGACGATGATGTCAACGCCGCGCTCGAGCGCGCCCTCCTGGCGGCCGTAGGGGACGCCGCCGTAGATCTGCGTCGTGAACAGGCCGACCGAGCGGGCGATGGGCTGCACGGTGCGGTCGATCTGCAGGGCGAGCTCACGGGTCGGCGCGAGGATGAGCGCACGCGGGGCGCGGCCCATCTTGCGCTTGGTGCCGCCGCCGTGCTCCATGAGCTTCTCGACCAGGGGCGCACCGAAGGCGATGGTCTTGCCGGAGCCGGTGCGGCCACGGCCGAGGACGTCCTTGCCGGCGAGCACGTCGGGGATCGTCGCCGCCTGGATCGGGAACGGGCTCGAGGCGCCGAGCTCCTGCAGGGCGCGGGAGATGTTGCCGCCGATGCCCAGGTCGCCGAAGGTCACGCCCTCGACGTCGGCCGCGATGGTGGCCTCGGCCTGGAGCTTCTCGAGCTTGACGTCGTCTGCGGGCACGAACTTGCCGCGCTCGGGCTCGTCGAACGAGCGGCGCGGGGTGCGGTCGCTGCGGTCGTCACGGTCGAACTTGCGCGGGGCGTCGCGGTCGAACGAGCGACGCGGACGGTCGTCGTTGTCGCGACGCGGGGCGCGGTCGTCACGGTTGAACGAACGCGGTGCACGGTCGTCGCGGTCGAACGAACGGCGCGGGCGGTCGTCGTTGTCACGACGCGGCGCACGGTCGTCACGGTTGAAGCTGCGGGGCGCGCGGTCGTCGCGGTCGAAGCGACGAGGACGGCCGTCGCTGTCACGACGGGGCGCACGGTCATCGCGGTTGAAGCTGCGCGGGGCGCGGTCGTCGCGGTCGAACGAACGACGGGGACGGTCGTCGTTGTCACGACGCGGCGCACGGTCGTCACGGTTGACGCTGCGCGGTGCGCGGTCGTCGCGGTCGAAGCGACGAGGACGGTCGTCGCTGTCACGACGGGGCGCACGGTCATCGCGGTTGAAGCTGCGGGGCGCGCGGTCGTCGCGGTCGAACGAACGACGGGGACGGTCGTCGTTGTCACGACGCGGAGCACGGTCGTCACGATCGAAGCGACGCGGGGCACGGTCATCGCGGTTGAAGCCGCGACCACCACGGTCGTCGCGGTCGGGGCGACGCTGGCCGCCACTGTCACGCGGCTCCCAGTTCGGACGGGCCGGACGCTCGCCCTGCGACGCGCGACCGCGACGCTCCTCGGCGTCCCAGCGCTGCCTCTGGCGCGGCTGCGACGAGTCGGCGGCGCGGAACCCGCGGTGCTTGCTGCTGCGGGCGGCGGGGGTGCCGTTCGGGTGGCGGACGCGGTCGGAGGCGCGGTTGTCCGCGCCGCCCTTGTTGTACGGGGCCATGGCTGCTTTCTCGGGTGCGCAACGTACCGCAGCGCCCGACAGCGACATCGGCGGGGGCTGCTTGCGGAGAGGGGGTTCATCCCGTCGCGAGTCGACGTGATTCCAGCCCTCGAGCAACACACACCCAGCAGAATTTCCGTGATCACAATGTCACGACGTCGAAGGCCGACCGAGTGAGTCTACGCGAGCCGGTGCCCTGACGCCAGCCCCGCGCGGTCCGGCGGCGGCGTGCCGGGCGCGGGACGGGCCTCCAGGCCGGTGGTCGCGCGCTCAGGACTCCGCGAGCCGACGACGCTGCTCGGCGACGTCGAAGTCCGCCTTCGGCCACGACAGGTGCATGTCCTCCAGCGCCCGGAGCAGGAGCTGCTGCACGGCGAGGCGGGCGTACCACTTGCGGTTCGCGGGCACGACGTACCAGGGCGCCTGCGGGGTCGACGTGCGGTCGAGGGCGATCTGGTACGCCTGCTGGTAGCGGTCCCAGAGCAGGCGGTCGTCGATGTCGCCCGGGTTGAACTTCCAGTGCTTGTCGGGGCGGTCGAGCCGGTCGCCGAGACGCTCGCGCTGCTCGTCCTTCGAGATGTGCAGCATCACCTTGACGATGGTCGTGCCGGCGGCGGCGAGGCCGTCCTCGAACGCGGTGATCGCGCCGTAGCGGCGTTCGATCTCGTCCGGCGCGGCGAGCCCGCGGACGCGCTGGGCGAGCACGTCCTCGTAGTGCGAGCGGTCGAACACGCCGAGCTGCCCGGCTGCCGGCAGCTGCTTCTCGATGCGCCAGAGGAAGTCGTGCTCGCGCTCCTCGGCCGTCGGGGCCTTGAAGCCGGCGTAGTGCACGCCGTTCGGGTCGACCGCACCGACGACGTGCGAGACGATGCCGCCCTTGCCCGCGGTGTCCATCGCCTGCAGTACGAGCAGCACCCGGCGCTCGTCGCCGGCCGTCGATGCCGCGTACAGGCGCTCCTGCAGGGCGGCGAGACGGGAGGCGCCGGCGGCGAGGGCCTCGAGGCCGTCGATCTTTCGGCCGGGGAAGCCCGGGGTGCCGTCCGGGTCCACCTGGTCGAGGCGGAACCCGGGTTCGACGCGGAGCAGTGGTTCGGGATCGGCGTTCCAGGCCTTGCGATTGCTCACGGGTCCTCCTGCGGTGCTCCGGTCGGCGGCTGCCGTGCTCATCCTCGCACTGCCGTCCTCCGCTCGGGTGACGTGGGCGGTCGCCGGGGCGGCTAGCGTGGACGTGATGAAGTCCGGCCGCCGCTCAGTGCTCGCGCTCGTCGCCGCGGTGGTGGCGCTCGGCGCGATGGCGTCCTGCAGCACGGACCCGGTCGGCGACGAGAACGCCACCGTGACCGCGGACAGCGTCATCTACCCGCTGTCGCTGCGGTACCACGGCATCGACGTGGTGGCCGACGTGCCCTACGGAAGCGACCCGCTGCAGCGCCTCGACGTGTGCCTGCCCGCCGACAGCGACCCCGCGACGACGGCGACGCCCACCGCGACGCCGTCAGCCTCGGCCACCGCCGACCCTGATGCCGAAGCGGTCGAGGCCACCACCGGACGCCCCGCGGTCCTGATGATCCACGGCGGCAGCTGGTCGCACGGCGACAAGGCGACGGCCGCGTACCGGTCCGTGTGCAAGTACCTGGCGTCCGAGGGCTTCGTGACGTTCAACGTCGACTACCGGCTGGCGCCGACGGACCCGTTCCCGGCGGGGCTCGACGACGTGCGCCGTGCGCTCGACTACGTGTTCCGTCCCGCGACGCTCGAGACCTACGACGTCGACTCCCAGCGCGTGGGCGTGTTCGGCGGGAGCGCCGGCGGCAACCTCGCCGCGATGCTCGCCGTCACCGACCACGACTCCGCCGCGTACGCCGACGGCGACCGGATCCGTGCCGTGGTCGACCTGAGCGGGCCGACGAACCTGACCACCCGGTCCACCGAGCCCGACGGGGTGTCCGCGGCCTTCCAGCGCAAGCAGCTGCTCTACCTCGGGTGCCGGTCGTACGCCAGGTGCCCGGCGGCCACGCGGGCGTCGCCGGAGTTCCACGTCACCTCGGACACCGCGCCGTTCTTCATCGGGCACTCCACCGACGAGTTCATCCCGATGTGGGAGTCGCAGGAGTTCGCCGCGACGCTCCGGTCCCACGACGTCCCGGTGACGTTCGTGGCGGTCGAGGGCACGGCCCACTCGATCGCCCAGCTCGACGAGGCGATGAGCCGCCGCGTGGTCACGTTCCTGCGGACACAGTTGGGCTGACCGCCGGCTGCCGGCTGCCGGCGCAGGAGACCGACCGCGTGCCCCGGGTGGGTGCCACCCGGAGTCGGGACTGCCGCTGCCGACCCCCTGGCCGCAGACTTCGGGGGTGACCGACACCTCGACCCGCCCTGCCCGCGCCGCTGCGACCCGCTGGGACCGCCCTGCGCTGCAGACGTTCGGGGAGCTGCTGCTCGGGCTGTCGTTCGTCGCCGCGGTGTCGTTCGGCGGCTACGCCTCGGTCACCGGGCAGCTGGCCGTCGTGTCGCAGGTCTCCGCCGTGGTGTTCCTCGTGACGCTGACCCTGGTGCTGGTGTCGTGGTTCCGGGCCGTCGAGCGCGAGGAACGGATCGAGCGCGTCGTCGTGTCGCCCCTCGCCGCGATCGACGCCGAGTACCGCCGCTAGGCAGCGCTGCCGGAACGCGCCGCTCGTCGCCGCTGTCGTTCCTGCCGGAGTTCCACGCGTTCCTGGCGTCGCTCGGCGCGCGCCTGCTTCCGGGTCTTGCCCGCGGCGATCCGGTCGTCGTTGCGCTCGCGAGCCCGCTCGACCACGAAGTACAGCGCCGGCAGCACCACGAGCGTCAGCAGCGTCGAGGACACCAGGCCACCGATCACCACCAGTGCCAGCGGCTGCGAGATGAAGCCGGACTTGCCCGTCAGCCCGATCGCCATCGGCAGCAGCGCGAAGATCGTCGCCATCGCCGTCATCAGGATCGGACGGAGGCGTCGTGTGGCGCCCTCGATCAACGCCTCGCGCACTCGCAACCCGCGCCGTCGGTACTGGTTGACGAGGTCGATGAGCACGATCGCGTTCGTCACGACGATGCCGACGAGCATGAGCAGACCGATCAGCGACGCGACACCGATCGGGACGCCCGACGCGATCTGCAGCAGGATCGCGCCCGTCGCCGCGAACGGCACCGACACGAGCAGCAGCAGCGGCTGGAGCAGGCTCCGGAACGTCGCGACCATGATCACGTAGACGATCAGCACGGCGACCAGCACCGCGAGCCCGAGCTGCGAGAACGCCGACGACTGGCTGGCGGCGACGCCACCGATCGAGGCGGTCGCACCCTTCGGCAGGTCGAGCTCGTCGACGGCGGTCGTGACGGACTGCACGGCCGCACCGAGGTTCGTGGCGTCCGGCGTCACGGTGATCGTGGCGGTGCGGGCCGCGTTCGTCGTGGTGACGGTGGTGGGGCCCTCGGACTCCTCGACCGTGGCGACGTCGGACAGCGGGACCGTTCCGGTGCTCGTCGGCACGTCGAGGGCACGGAGCGCGGCGATGGTGGTCGGCGGCTCCGGGTCGGCGATGTAGACGTCGAGCGTCGCGTCGTCGATCTCGATGCTGCCGGTGTCCCTCGGCGAGACCGCGGCGGCGACGAGGCCACCCACCTGGGTCTCGGTGAGACCGAGTGACGCAGCCTTGGCACGGTCGACCCGGACGGCGAGGAACGGTTCTGCCGCGGACAGGTTGCTCGTGGCGCCCGTGGTGTCCGGGACCGACTGCATGGTCTTCAGCACCTGGCGCGACGCCGTCTCGAGCTGCGACTGGGTCGGCGCGGTCACGTCGACCTCGATGTCGCTGCTGCCGCCGAACCCGCCGCCGGAGGACGCGATGGTGACCTCGCCGACGTCCTTGATAGTCCCGATCGACTTCCGCGCGTCGGCCTGGATCGTGGGCTGGTCGGCCTCGGCGTCGGTCGTGACGGCGTACTGCACCGAGGCGCTGCCGCCCCCGCCGAACGCCGCCTGGATCGACTGGCCGCTCGTGCCGATGGTGGTCTGCACGGTCTCGACGCCGTCGACGTCCTGCAGTGCCCGCTCGACCTTGCGTGCGGACTCGGACTGGACGGCGAGACTCGAACCGGCCTTCAGGTCCTGCGTGACCGTGAACGTGTTCTGCCCCGAGTCGCCCAGGTAGTTCGTGGTGACGAACGGCAGCGTGGCGACCGTTCCGCCGAGCACGATCACGGCGAGCAGGATGACGACGACCGGCTTGCGGACGACCCACCGGAGCACCGGCAGGTAGACGCGGCGCAGGCGGTCGACCCGGCCGGCGTCGTGCAGGTCCGCGGCGGAGGCGAGCGCACCCTCCGAGCGGTCACCTTCGTGCCCGCGCTCGGAATCGATCGCCGACGATGCCGCTTCCGCGTCCGTGGGCGCTTCCGCTGCCGCCGTCGCGTCGCCCGGCTTCGCCTTCGGCGGGCGCAGCCACCAGTACGCCAGCACCGGCACGATGGTGAGCGAGACGAACAGCGACGCGACGAGCGCCAGGGTGACCGTCACGGCGAACGGTCGGAACAGCTCCCCCACGAGTTCTGCGACGAAGGCGACCGGCAGGAACACCGCGACGGTGGTCAGGGTCGAGGCGGTGACCGCGCCGGCGACCTCGCGCACGGCGTCCCGCACGGCCTGGCCCCGGTCGACGCCCGGGAGCATGTGCCGCTTGATGTTCTCGATGACGACGATCGAGTCGTCGACCACGCGGCCGATCGCGATCGTGAGGGCCGCCAGCGTGATGATGTTGAGCGTGTACCCGGCGGCGCGCATGCCGATCGCCGCGAGGAGCACCGACGTCGGGATCGAGATCGCGGTGACGAGCGTGGAGCGCCACGACAGCAGGAAGACCAGGATGACGAGCACCGCGAAGGCGAGCCCGAGCAGGCCCTCTTCGGCCAGGGAGTCGATGGACTGCTGGATGTAGGGCGCCTGGTCGAAGACGACGGTGAAGCGGGGGTCGCCCTCGATCTTGTCCTCGATGCCGGGCAGGGCGTCGCGGACGGTGTTCGAGACGTCGACGGTGTTGGCTTCCTGCGTCTTCGTGATCGAGATCGTCAGCGCCTGCTGCCCGTCCACGCGGCTGATGGAGGTGCGCGGCGACTCGGCGATGGCGACCTTCGCGACGTCGCCCAGGGTGGTGTCCGTCGGCGTGGCCGCGGGCGTCGACCCGCCCGTCGCGGCGTCACCCGTGGGAGCGGCACCGGTCGCGCCCGTGCCAGTCGCACCCGTGCCGGTCGCGCCCGTGCCGGTCCCGGTCGCACCGGCGCCGGTCGCCCCCGTGCCGGTCGCACCCGCAGCCGTGCCGTCACCGGACGAGGCCGTCCCGTCGGCACCGGCGGCACCCGACCCGGACCCGGACCCGTCCGAACTCGACGAGCTCGTCAGCGGCAGCGCGCGGATGTCCTTGAGCGAAGCGATCCGCTCGCCCGTCTGCACCGACAGGGTCGAGCCGTCCTCGGTGATCGTGCCGCCGGGGATCAGGGTGCCGTTGTCGTCGAGCGCGTCCGAGATCGCCGTCTGGCTGAGGCCGCGGGCGGCGAGCTCGTCCTGGTCCGGCGTGATGACGACCCGACGACCCGGGTTGCCGAAGACGTCCGCCTGCCGCACGCCGTCGAGCTTCTCGAGGTCGGGGATCGCCGAGGCCTGCAGCCGGTCGACGAGCTGTTCCTGGTTGCCGGACGCCGAGACGGCGACCTGCAGCACCGGCAGGTCGTCGAAGGACCCGGTGACGATCTGCGTCTGCACCGAGTCGGGCAGCGACAGCGCGTTCACCGCGGTCTGGATCTTGTCCTCGGCGCTGGCCAGGTTCGATCCGTACTGGAACGACGCCGACACCACGCTCTGCCCGGTCGACGAGGTCGCACTGGTCGACTCGAGGTCCGGGACGACCTGGATCGCCTGTTCGATCTTGGTCGAGACGTCGTTCGACACGACCTCTGGCGTGGCTCCGGGGTAGGCGCTGACGATCGCGACCTGCGGGAACTCGACGCTGGGGATCAGCTCCTGCTTGAGGCTCGAGAGCGCGATGCCGCCGAAGACCGCGACCACGATCGTGACGAGCGCGATGAGGGCCCGGTTGCGCAGGCTGAAGACCGAGAGGAGGTGCACGTCATCGATCCTCGCAGGACCGACCGACGAACGTTCGGCTGGCAGCCAGAACCCGCCGTCGGATCAGGACGGAGCGGCGAGAACCCGCCGTCGGATCAGGACTGCAGGATCAGAACCCGCCCAGCAACAGGTACGCCCCGAGCACCGCCACCGTGCCGACCACCCCGGTGCCGAGCGCCACCACGCGCGCGACGGGTGAGCGGGTGCCGACGACCCCGATGCCGAGGAGCACCACCCCGACGACGATCTCGACGGCCCAGGTGACGTGCCCCGTCGTCGCGGCGACCTGCAGCAGCCCGCGGATCCCCTCACCGACGAGCACCGCGGCCGTCGCACCGAACGCCCCCGCGCGCCACCGGGCCTCGCGGGACCGCACCGCCACGGCGGCCGCTCCGGCCAGCAGCCCGGCCGGCACCCCGAGCAGCACCCAGGGGTTCGTGATCGACAGCACGTCGGGGAACCCGCGCAGGACCGTCGTGGCCCAGTACCCGACGTGCATGAGCTCGAGGAGCACGACGCCGAGCACCATCGCCAGCGGCAGGGCGACCCGGCCCCCTCGTGCTCCGGCGACCAGGCACAGCAGCGCGGCGACGAGGAACCACGGTCCGGCCGAGTTCGACACGGAGGCGAGTGCGGGCACGGCCTGCCCGAACGAGGTCAGGACGCCCGCCAGGAACGCCCCGCTCAGCGCGATGGTGACCCGCACCACGGCGGGGACCGCCGCGGGCGGCTCGACGGACGTCGGCACAGCGAAGCGGGTTCCGGCGGACAGGGTCGCGTTCATGGCACCAGCCTCGCCGGACCCCACCGAAGCCGCATCACCCCGAGGAGCGAGAACCCCCGACCCGACCTCACCCCAGAGGATGACGCCGAGCCCGGCAAGACGCCGAGCCCCGCAAGCCCCGAGCCCCGCAAGACACCGACC
>NZ_QKTD01000026.1:0-24714 GCF_003234695.1 Curtobacterium sp. MCLR17_042 | reverse complement strand
CTGCAACCGGGTCGAGGCGTCATCGGCCGCGTCGGAGATGCGCTGGTACTCCCGCGCCATCATCCGCAACGTCGACGGATCACCCTTGACCGGATCATCACCCTGATCGACAACGTCCCACCCCGACGGCCGCCCCATCATTCCTCCCCAGGTCCGATCTCTCGCGCCGTTGTCCACAAGCGCGCGAGTGTGACCATATCAGGGGGCAGCGACGGGGACGAGTGCCGCCGACCGGGGTCGACCCGTCAGAGGGCCGCGCGGACCGACTCGAGATCCGGGAAACCGCGGAGCCGGTAGCGCGTCGGGCGGACCTCGAGTTCCTCGATCAACCCGGAGGCCAGCTCCCGCAGCCGACCGAACGGCACGGGCTGCGTCTGCCCGTCGAGGGTCACGAGCACGATTGTGTCGACCGCGGCGACGACGGTCTCGACGTCCTCGGTCCACGACGAGTACGAGAAGGCCGGGTCGTCCTCGGCGAGCCGGGCGACCGAGACCGCACCGACGTGGACGTCCTCGCCCCGCCGGTCGAACGACTCCTGCAGGGCGTCCTGCTGCAGGTTCGCGGCGGTCGCCGTCCAGAGCGCGCGGATCGTCCGGAGCTCGCCGTCGAGTGACGGGTGCTCGAACCGGACCCACCCGTCACCGCGCAGCACCATGGGCGGTCCACTCAGGACCTCGCCCTCGTCGTCGGCCAGGATCTGCTGGGCGACACCGGCCGCGACCTGGAGCCCGTCCTCGTCCTGGTCGCCGGTGACGATGAACGTCGTCGGCGCAACCGGGAAGACCACTGCGCTGCCGCGGAACTCGATCCCCTGGAACGCCTGCGGTGCGAGCACGAGCACCACGGCGAGGTCGGGGTCCTGGATGACGATCGTGCCGGGCTGGATCACTGCCACGTCGCCTCCGGCCTGCTCCTGCGCGGCGGCGACGGCTGCACGCAGGACGTCGTCGTCCGCCCAGCCCATCTCGGCGAGCGCCGGCGCGGTGAGGATCACGCCGTCCTCGTCCGCCAGGATCACGCCGAGGTCGGGCGCCACCGGCACGACGTGCGGCAGCCGGTCGGCCGTGCCGTCCGCCTCCGCGTGCAGCGTGCGGATGCCCGCGGTGTCCAGTCCGACGATCCGTGCCGTTGTCGCAGTCATGCGTCGAGCCTACGCAAGGGCTCGTACAACGGGGCGCCGCCGGAAGACCGGCGACGCCCCGAAGCGGCGGACGATCGTCCGGCCTAGAACCACTTCTCCGCACGGTGGTCCGCCTGGATGCGGCGGATCGTGTTCGAGCGCGAGCGGAGCACGAGCGAGTCGGTGTGGATGACGCCGCGCGAACGACGGACACCGTCGACCAGGACGCCGTCGGTGACGCCGGTGGCGACGAAGAACGTGTTGTCACCCGTGACCAGGTCGTCCTGGTCGAGGACCTTGTCCAGGTCGTGGCCGGCGGCGATGGCGCGCTCGCGCTCCTCGTCGTCCTTCGGCTGGAGCTTGCCGAGGATCACGCCGCCGAGCGCCTTGATCGCGCACGCCGTGATGATGCCCTCGGGGGTGCCGCCGACACCGACGCACATGTCGATCGTCGAGCCGGGCAGGGCCGCGGCGATGCCACCCGCGACGTCACCGTCGAGCAGCAGTCGCGTGCCGGCACCGGTCGCGCGGATGGCGCGGATCAGCTCGTCGTGGCGCGGACGGTCGAGCACGGCGACGACCATGTCCTCGAGGTCCTTGCCCTTGGCCTTCGCCAGCGCGCGGATGTTGTCACCGATCGGCTTCTCGAGGTCCAGGACACCGCGACCCTCGGGGCCGGCGGCGATCTTGTCCATGTAGAAGACGGCGGAGGGGTCGTACATCGAGCCGCGGTCCGAGACGGCCATGACGGAGATGGCGTTCTGGCGGCCGGCTGCGGTGAGCGAGGTGCCGTCGATCGGGTCGACCGCGATGTCGCAGGCCGGACCGTGACCGTTGCCGACGTGCTCGCCGTTGTAGAGCATCGGGGCGTTGTCCTTCTCGCCCTCACCGATGACGACGACGCCGTCGAAGTTCACCGTGCCGAGGAACTTGCGCATCGCGTCGACCGCGGCGCCGTCGGCGAGGTTCTTCTCACCACGCCCGACCCACGGCTGCGCACGGATCGCGGCGGCCTCCGTCGCACGCACGAGCTCGAGCGCGAGGTTGCGGTCGGGCTGGAGGAACAGGGAGCCGGTTTCCGTAGTGGGAGTCACGACCCGAGCCTACCGACCGGCGGCCGACCCGCGGTCCGGACACCGGGCCCGTGCACGCATGTGCACGCCGGACGTGAGCCGACCGCGTAACCCGGACCGCGCCTCCAGTCCGGCTGACTACGATCGGCGGGGACATCACCGAAGTCGAAGGAGATCCACGTGCCCATCGCAACGCCGGAACAGTACGCCGAGATGATCGAACGCGCGAAGGCGGGCAAGTTCGCGTACCCCGCGGTCAACGTCTCCTCCTCGCAGACCATCAACGCGGTCCTCCAGGGCCTGCAGGAGGCCGGTTCCGACGGCATCCTCCAGGTCACGACGGGCGGTGCCGACTACTTCGCCGGCCACACCATCAAGAACCGCGCAGCGGGTGCCCTCGCGATGGCGAAGTTCGCCCACGAGGTCGCCAAGAACTACGACATCACGGTCGCGCTGCACACCGACCACTGCCCGAAGGACGCTCTCGACGGCTTCGTCCTGCCGCTCATCGCGGCGAGCGAGGAAGAGGTCCGGCAGGGTCGCAACCCGATCTTTCAGTCGCACATGTGGGACGGTTCGGCCGTGCCGCTCGACGAGAACATCGAGATCGCGAAGACCATGATCGAGAAGACGCGAAACATCAACGCGATCCTCGAGGTCGAGATCGGCGTCGTCGGCGGCGAAGAGGACGGCGTCCAGCACGAGGGCACGAACGACGCGCTCTACACGACCCCGAACGACGTCGAGAAGGTCGTCGACGCGCTCGGCCTGGGCGACAAGGGTCGCTGGATCGCGGCGCTCACCTTCGGCAACGTGCACGGCGTCTACAAGCCGGGCAACGTCAAGCTCCGTCCCGAGCTCCTCGGCGAGATCCAGGCGTCCGTCGCGGCGAAGCACGGCACCGGCGAGAACCCCCTCGACCTCGTCTTCCACGGCGGCTCCGGCTCGACCGACGACGAGATCCACGAGGCCGTCCGCAACGGCGTCATCAAGATGAACATCGACACGGACACCCAGTACGCGTTCACCCGCTCGATCGCGGACTCGATGTTCCGCAACTACGAGGGTGTCCTGAAGATCGACGGCGAGGTCGGCAACAAGAAGCAGTACGACCCCCGCGCCTGGGGCAAGGTCGCCGAGACCGCCATGGCGGCTCGCGTCGTCGAGGCCGCGAAGGTCCTCGGCTCGGCAGGCCACGCCAAGGGCTGAGCAGGTCCGTCCGGCCGGGTCCACCGGCTTGGAGGAACGGGGTGCGTCCGACGGACGCGCCCCGTTCTGCGTCGGGTCGCCTCCACCCCGTGCCACGATGGGCGGGTGACCGTCGACGCCATCGCCTCCGAGTTCGCCCAGTTCGTCACCGAGTCGCCCACCGCGTTCCACGCGGCGGCGGCGACCCGTGACCGTCTCGTCGCAGCCGGGTTCACCGAGCTGTCCGAGCTCGACGCCTGGCCGACCGAACCCGGTGCGTACGTGGTGGTCCGCGACGGCGCCGTCATCGCGTGGCGCCTGCCCGACGGTGCCGTCCCGACGACGCCGTTCCGGATCCTCGGCGCCCACACCGACTCCCCCGGCTTCCGCGTGAAGCCGAACCCCGGCGTGCGCACCGGGGGCTGGGAGCAGCTCAACGTCGAAGTCTACGGCGGCGCGCTCCTGTCGACCTGGTTCGACCGCGACCTGCGGATCGCCGGCCGGGTCGTCGACGCCGACGGCAGCGTGCGGCTCGTCAGCACCGACGCCGTCGCCCGCATCCCGAACCTCGCTATCCACCTCGACCGCGGGGTGAACGACGGCAAGGAGATCGACCGCCAGCGCCACACCCTGCCGATCGTCGGGGTCGACGGCGACGCCGGTGGGACCTCCGTCGTGGAGTGGCTGCTCGCCCGGCTCGGCGAGGGCGCCGTGTCGTGGGACCTGTTCCTCGCCGACACCCAGGCGCCGGCCCGGATCGGCATCGAGCGGGAGTTCCTGGCGTCCGGCCGGATGGACAACCTGACGAGCGTGCACGCCGGACTCCGGGGCATCGTCGACGCTCCGACCGATGGTGACCACATCCCGGTGTTCGCGGCGTTCGACCACGAGGAGATCGGGTCGTCGACGCCGTCCGGTGCCGGTGGTCCGTTCCTCGAGGACGTCCTCGGCCGTGTGCAGGAAGGACTCGGCGCCACCCGCTCCGAAGCCGCCCGGGCGTTCCGTGGGTCGTGGCTGCTGTCGAGCGACGCCGGGCACCTGGTGCACCCGAACCAGCCGGAGAAGCACGACCCGACGAACCGCCCGCGCCCCGGGGCCGGACCGCTGCTGAAGATCAGCGCGAACCAGCGCTACATGACCGAGGCGAAGGGCGAGGCCGTCTGGGCCGCCGCCTGCGAAACAGCCGGTGTGCCGTGGCAGCCGTTCGTCAACGTGAACACGATCCCCGGCGGCTCGACCATCGGCCCGATCGCGGCGACCCGACTCGGGATCCCGACGATCGACATCGGCGTCGGACTGCTGTCGATGCACTCGATCCGGGAGCTCGTGCACGTCGACGACCTGGCTGCCCTGCACGGAGCGGTCGCGGCGTTCCTGGCCGGCTGACCTCCGGCTGCTGGCTGGGGTGGTCGCGACTCCCCGCGCTCGTGTTGCCGAGGGGTCACGAAGTGTCGGTTGCGCCGGTGCCAGACGACACTTCCTGCCCACTCGACGGCGGGGCCGCGGCGTGTTGCGACCACTCGGCGGTGGCTGCTGCGCTCGCCCGCGAGGCTGACGAACCTCGCCGGAGGGACACCGGCACGCGACTGGCCGACGGACGGGCTGCCGAGAGGTCACGACTCCCCGCGCTCGTGTCGCCGAGGGGTCACGAAGTGTCGGTTGCGCCGGTGCCAGACGACACTTCGTGACCGCTCGACGGCGGGGCCGCGGCGTGTTGCGACCACTCGGCGCGCGGAGGCGGGCGCCGCGAGCAGCCCGGCGGTCAGGCGGTCAGGCGGTCAGGCGGTCAGGCGCCGGACTGTCGCAGCATGAAGTCGACGAAGGCCTGGTCCTGCATGACCACGACGACGAACGCGATCGTGCTGATCGCCGTGGCGACGACCGCGCCGACCAGCGGCACCCAGAACGTCCGCTTCCGTGCGCGGAGTCGACGGATGGACCACCAGGCGACCAGGGCGAAGACGACCACGTTGGTGATCGCGGCGATGGCGGCCGCCGTGCTCAGGGCGCTCGGGTCGTTCAGCGCCGTGTACTGGGTCTCGAGGGTGCGCCGCACGGTGGAGGCGACCTCGCCCACGGACAGGGACTGCACCACGGAGACCAGCCCGAAGGCGAGCAGCCCGACGGTGAGCACGAAGTCCGCCGGTGTGCGACCGAACCGGCTGCGGGCCATCGACCGCTGCGCCCCGGCAGGGACTGCACCGGAGCGAGCGTCCGCACCGGCGCGTTCGCCGCGGACGCCGTCGCTCGGAGCAGCGTCGCGCAGGCCCGTAGCGGGGGCCCGGTCCTGTTCCTCCCGTGCCTGACGCTCCCGCTCCTGGCGTTCCTGCTCGACGAGGACCGGGTTCACCCAACCCTCTGGTGCGTACTCGCCGTACCCGGGGGCGGGACGGCCCTGGGGCCGACCGTTCGCGGGACCGGCGGCCGACGTCGCGGACGCCCCCCGGGCCTCCTGGCCGGTACCAGCGCCGGCGTCGCCGTGGTTCGCCGGGTCGCGACGCGGGACCGAGGACCAGCCGTCCGAGCCGCTCATGCCCGACGCCCGCCGAGCGCGCGCGTCGGGTTGCCCGAGGCGTCGGTGCGGAGCTCCTTGGGGAGCGAGAACATCAGGTCCTCGTGTGCGGTGACGACCTCTTCGACGGCGGCGTAGCCGGCGTCGGCGAGCTGTTCGAGCACCTCGGCCACGAGTTCTTCCGGCACGGACGCACCGCTGGTCACGCCGACCGTCTCGACACCGTCGAGCCACTCCTGCTGGATCTCCTCCGCGTAGTCGACGCGGTGGGCGGCGCGGGCACCGTGCTCGAGCGCGACCTCTACGAGGCGGACGCTGTTCGACGAGTTCGCGGAGCCGACCACGATCACCAGGTCGGCACCGGGCGCGACCTTCTTGATCGCGACCTGGCGGTTCTGGGTGGCGTAGCAGATGTCGTCCGACGGGGGGTCCTGGATGGCCGGGAACTTCTCGCGCAGCAGCCGCACGGTCTCCATCGTCTCGTCGACGCTGAGCGTGGTCTGCGACAGCCAGACGAGGTTGTCCGGGTCCGGTACCGACAGTGCGGCGACGTCGTCGGGGCCGTTCACCAGGATCGTGCGGTCCGGGGCGTGCCCCATCGTGCCCTCGACCTCTTCGTGGCCGGCGTGGCCGATCAGGATGATGGTGCGCTCGGCCTTGGCGAACCGGGTGGCCTCGCGGTGGACCTTGGTGACGAGGGGGCAGGTGGCGTCGATGGCGTGCAGGTCGCGCTCGGCGGCACCCGCGACGACGGCCGGCGACACCCCGTGCGCGCTGAAGACGACGTGCGAGCCCCGGGGGACCTCGGCCACGTCGTCGACGAAGACGGCACCGCGCTGCTCGAGCGTCGACACCACGTGCACGTTGTGGACGATCTGCTTGCGGACGTAGACGGGCTCGCCGTACTGCTCCAACGCCTTCTCGACCGCGACGACCGCACGGTCCACCCCGGCGCAGTAACCACGGGGGGCTGCGAGCAGCACCTTCTTGGGGCCGGCGACCGGTTCGTCACGCAGTCGACCCCGTGCCGCGTGCACACGCGGCGGGGCGAGCGGGACCGTGTGGCCGTTGGTGATCGTCACGTCCCCGATGATAGGTGAGCGGCACGCACGCGACCTGGGCGCGCGGAGTGCCTGTGGAGAACACGACGTCCGTCGCCTGTCACCGGTCTCGGGCACGATGGACGTCCCAGCAGGACGAGGAGCGACATGGCGATCGAACAGGGCCCGCCGACGGCCGACAACCCGTGGCCGGTGGCGCTCCTCGGCGCGAAGCTCCGCGACTGGATCGACCGACTCGGCACCGCGTGGGTCGAGGGCGAGATCACGCAGTGGAACGTCGCCGGCGGCAACGTGTACGGCAAGCTCAAGGACGTCGAGGTCGACGCCACCGTGTCGTTCTCCATCTGGTCGAGCGTGCGCTCCCGGGTGCCGGCGGACATCAAGCAGGGCGACCGCGTCGTCGCCGCCCTCAAGCCGAACTACTGGGTCAAGGGCGGCTCGCTGACCATGCAGGTCGTCGAGATGAAGCACGTCGGGCTCGGTGACCTGCTCGAACGCCTCGAGCGCCTCCGCCGCACCCTCGCCGAGGAAGGGCTGTTCGACCCGTCCCGGAAGCGGCGTCTGCCGTTCCTGCCGCATCGCATCGGCCTCATCACCGGCAAGGACTCCGACGCCGAGAAGGACGTCAAGCGGAACGCGCAGCTGCGGTGGCCCCAGGTGGAGTTCCGCACAGTGCACACAGCCGTGCAGGGCGAACGGACCGTGGGCGAGGTCACGGCGGCGATCCTCGAGCTCGACGCCGACCCCGAGGTCGACGTCATCATCATCGCGCGCGGCGGCGGCGACTTCCAGAACCTGCTCGGCTTCAGCGACGAAGGACTCGTCCGTGCGGCGTCCGCGGCGTCGACCCCGATCGTCTCGGCGATCGGGCACGAGGCCGACCGCCCGATCCTCGACGAGGTCGCCGACCTGCGCGCCTCGACCCCGACGGACGCCGCCAAGCGGGTCGTGCCCGACGTCGCCGAGGAGCTCGCCAACGTCCGGGCGGCCCGCGCCCGGCTCGGGCTCCGGCTCTCGCACACGCTGTCGGTCGAGGCCGACCGGCTCGCCGCGCTGCGGTCGCGCCCGGCCCTGGCGTCGACCGCGTGGCTTGTCGACACCCGCGCGGAAGAGGTCGCCCGCGACCTGTCCCGTGCCCGCGAACTGCTCGACCGCCGGCTGGAGCGCGGGCACTCCGAGGTCGGGCACCTGACCGCCCGGCTCCGGGCACTCTCACCGCGGGACACCCTGCGCCGCGGGTACGCCATCGTGCAGCGGGCCGACGGGGGTGTCGTCCGCGGCACCGACGACCTGTCCGGAGCGACACCGGTGCACGTCACGCTCGGTGCCGGCACGGCCACGGGCACGCTCGAACCGGACGGCCCCGGCCCGGACGGCTCCTGACCACCACGGGTGTTCTCCACAGCCTGGGACCGGGCGACGGATCGTCGGTGGACGCTCGGTAGGATCGACCCGTGCCATCCCAGCAGGAACCCGAGCAGACCGACGTCCAGTCGCTGAGCTACGAAGCGGCCCGCGACGAACTCGTGCGCGTCGTGAGCGAGCTCGAACAGGGCTCCGCGACCCTCGAGCGTTCGCTGGCGCTCTGGGAACGGGGCGAAGCCCTCGCCGCCCGGTGCGAAGAGTGGCTCGTCGGCGCCCGCGCACGGCTCGACGCGGCCCGTGCCGCCAGCGACGCCCAGGACGGCTCCGGCCGATGACCGACGCCGACGGCCGCCCGATCGTCGCCGAGCTCGGTCGCCCCGAGACGGCAGAGGAGACGTGGGCCCGCAAGGACGCCGCCCGGACCGCCCGCCGACAGCACCAGACCGCGTTCAACCTGGTCATCGCGCTCATCGCCTCGCTCGGCATCGTGCTGTTCCTGGTGGCGGTCGTCGTCCGGCCCGACACCACGGTGGACCGCACCGTCGACTACCAGCAGATCGCGGCGAAGGCGAACGTCGACGACGTCACCCTGGTGGCGCCGCCGCTGCCCGACGGCTACAGCGCCAACCGCGCGGACTTCGCCAGCAAGACCACCGACGGCGTGGACGTCTGGACCGTCGGCTTCGTGACGCCGGACAAGCAGTACCTCGGTCTGCAGCAGGGCATCGACGCCAACGCCTCGTGGGTGTCGAACCAGCTCGACCAGCGCCCGTCCACCGGTGACCGCACCATCGGCGACACGGAGTGGACCGTCTACGACCGCCGCGCCGAGGGCACCGATGCCGGCAACCACGCGTACTCGCTCGTCTCGACGTTCGGCAAGAACACGATCGTGCTCTCCGGCACCGCCGACGACAAGGCGTTCCGGACCGTCGCGACCGCCGTCTCCCGAGAACTGACCGAGTAGACGACGGGCACCGCCCCGCCAGTCACCACCCCGTCCCACCCGAACCGAGGAGCCCCATGCCCGACCGCGCCGCCTCCACCCCGTCCGACGCCCTGCGCCTGCTGGTCGACGGCAACGCCCGCTTCGCCGCCGACAAGCGCCGGATGGGCCGCGTGGACCCGGACCGCCGCACCGAGCTCGAAGGATCGCAGTCGCCGTTCGCGACCGTCCTCGGCTGCTCGGACTCGCGGGTGCCGTTCGAGCACGTCTTCGACGCCGGCATCGGTGACCTGTTCGCCATCCGCAACGCCGGTCAGATCGTCGACGACGTCGTCCTCGGCTCGATCGAGTTCGCGGTCGTCGCCCTGGGCACGCCCCTGGTCGTCGTGCTCCGGCACACCCGGTGCGGTGCGGTCGCTGCAGCACGCTCCGGTGAGCCCGTCCCCGCTCCGCACCTGCAGGCCCTCGTCGACGCGATCGCCCCGAGCGTCGAGAAGGTCCGACTCACCGACGCCGAGCTCCCGCAGGAAGCCGTCGGCGCCGCGCACCTCGAAGCCACCCTCCGCCAGGTGATCGAGCGCTCCGGCGCGGTCTCCGACGCCGTGGCCGAGGGTAGATTGGCCGTCGTCGGGGCGACCTACGACCTCGCCACCGGAGAAGTCACCATCGACACCGTCGTCGGCCAGGTCTGACCGACCCCGACGACGACCGCCCCGGCGACCCCGGGGCGCAGGCACGGGCCGGCGCGACCGCGACCGGCGAGCACCCCAGGAAGGACCACGACGACGTGACCGACACCACCCCGACCGAGTTCCGCATCGAGCACGACACCATGGGCGAGGTACGGGTGCCGAAGTCGGCGCTCTACCGTGCCCAGACCCAGCGCGCCGTCGAGAACTTCCCCATCTCGGGCACCGGGCTCGAGTCGGCGCAGATCGTGGCGCTCGCACGGATCAAGCGTGCGGCGGCCATCGTGAACGGTGAACTCGGCATCGTCGAGCCCGCCGTCGCCGACGCCATCGCCGGCGCGGCCGACCTGATCATCGGCGGGCAGCACCACGACCAGTTCCCGGTCGACGTCTACCAGACCGGCAGCGGCACGTCGTCGAACATGAACATGAACGAGGTGCTCGCGACACTGGCGTCCGACATCGCGGGTTCGGCGGTCCACCCGAACGACCACGTCAACGCCTCGCAGTCGTCGAACGACGTCTTCCCCACCTCGGTGCACGTCGCCGTGACCGAGGCGCTCCTCCGCACCCTCGTGCCCGCCCTCGAGCACCTCGCCGAGTCCCTCGAGGCGAAGGCCACGCTCTGGGCCGACGCGGTGAAGTCCGGCCGGACGCACCTGATGGACGCCACGCCCGTCACCCTCGGGCAGGAGTTCGGCGGCTACGCACGCCAGATCCGCCTGGGCGTCGAGCGTGTGCAGGCGACGCTCCCCCGCGTCGCCGAGGTCCCGCTCGGCGGCACCGCGGTCGGCACGGGCATCAACACGCCCAAGGGGTTCCCGCAGCGGGTCATCGCCCAGCTCGCGAGCGACACCGACCTGCCGATCACCGAGGCCGTCGACCACTTCGAGGCGCAGGGCGCGCGTGACGCCCTGGTCGAGGCCTCCGGTGCGCTCAAGGTCCTCGCCGTCAGCCTGACGAAGATCAACAACGACCTGCGCTGGATGGGCTCCGGTCCGAACACCGGCCTGGGCGAGCTGCACATCCCCGACCTGCAGCCCGGCTCCTCGATCATGCCGGGCAAGGTGAACCCGGTGATCCCCGAGGCCACCCTGATGGTCGGCGCCCGGGTCATCGGCAACGACGCCACCATCGCCTGGGCCGGCGCCTCGGGTGCGTTCGAGCTCAACGTCGCCATCCCGGTGATGGGCACGGCGCTGCTCGAGTCGATCCGCCTGCTGGCGAACAGCTCGCGGGTGCTCGCGGACAAGACCATCGACGGCCTGCAGGCGAACCTCGAGCGTGCCCGCGCCTTCGCGGAGTCCTCGCCGTCGATCGTCACCCCGCTCAACCGGGTCATCGGCTACGAGGCTGCCGCCAAGGTCGCGAAGTACGCCGTCGCCGAGGGCATGACCGTGCGCGAAGCCGTCGTGGCCCTCGGCCACGTCGAGCGCGGCGAGGTCACCGAGGCGCAGCTCGACGAGGCGCTCGACGTCCTCAGCATGACCCACCCGAAGTAGCGCGACGCTCCTGACGCACCCCCAGGACGGACGGGAGGCCCGGTGCCAGCTGGCACCGGGCCTCCCGTCCGTCACGTGGCGGCTCGACGCGCGCTACACCAGATCGGGCGAGTCCAGCAGGTCGGTGACCAGGGCCGCGATCGCGGAGCGCTCGGACCGCGTCAGCGTGACGTGCGCGAAGAGCGGGTGCCCCTTGAGCCGCTCGATGACCGATGCGATCCCGTCGTGCCGGCCGACCCGCAGGTTGTCGCGCTGCGCGACGTCGTGGGTGAGCACGACCCGTGAGTTCTGACCGATGCGGGAGAGCATCGTGAGCAGCACGTTCCGTTCGAGCGACTGCGCCTCGTCGACGATCACGAAGGCGTCGTGCAGGGAGCGGCCGCGGATGTGGGTCAGGGGCAGCACCTCGATCAGGCCGCGTTCGACCACCTCGTCGAGGACGTTGTCCGACACCACTGAACCGAGGGTGTCGTAGACGGCCTGCGCCCAGGGGTTCATCTTCTCGCCGGCGTCGCCGGGCAGGAAGCCGAGGTCCTGCCCGCCCACGGCGTACAGCGGCCGGAACACCATGATCTTCTTGTGCTGCTGCCGTTCGAGCACCGCTTCGAGTCCGGCGCACAGGGCGAGCGCCGACTTGCCCGTGCCGGCGCTGCCGCCGAGCGAGACGATGCCGATCTCGGAGTCGAGCAGCGCGTCGATCGCGAGCCGCTGCTCGGCCGAGCGCCCACGGAGGCCGAAGACCTCGCGGTCGCCGCGCACCAGGGCGACGGCGCCGGCGACGTGGACGCGGCCGAGGGCCGATCCGCGTTCGGAGTGGATGACGACGCCGGTGTTCACCGGGACGCCGTCGAGCTTCGAGGACCGGATCTCCTCTTTCTCGTACAGGTCGGACATCTGCTCGCCGGACACCTGCAGGTCGGCGATGCCGGTGTAGCCCGAGTCGACCGCGAGTTCGGCGCGGTACTCCTCCGCCGCCATGCCGATCGAGGACGCCTTGACCCGGAGCGGCAGGTCCTTCGACACGACCACGACGTCGAGTCCGTCGTTCTTGAGGTTCGACGCGACGGCGAGGATGCGGGAGTCGTTGTCGCCGAGCTGCAGACCCGACGGCAGGACGGACTGGTTGGAGTGGTTCAGTTCGACGCGGAACGAGCCGCCGTCGCCGATCGCGATCGGGAAGTCGAGCCGCTCGTGCTCGATGCGCAGTTCGTCGAGCAGCCGGAGGGCCTGCCGGGCGAAGTACCCGATCTCCGGGTCGTTGCGCTTCGCCTCGAGTTCGCTGACGACCACCACGGGCAGGACCACGGCGTGCTCGGCGAAGCGGAACAAGGCCCGCGGATCGCTGAGGAGCACCGATGTGTCGAGCACGTACGTGCGCTGGGCGACCGATGTGGACGAGTCCGCGGTGTGCTGCTGCTGTGCTCCGCGAGAGACGTTCTGAGAGGTCACGACCACTCCATCCCCGGGCCGCGACGGGCCCGGTCCTGTCCTCGAACGCGGCCACGGAGCGGGTCCCGAAGCACCGACTGTGGCCGCTTCGATCGGGCGCGGTGCCCGATGGGGACAACGTACGTCCGGCCCCCGACACCCCGACAGCGACACGCGGTTTCCGGAGTTACGGTCGCGTGAACAACGCGAGCGCGGCTCGCGACGCCGCGCGCGGCGGTGGCGCCGAGTGGTCACGGACCGTCGGCTGCGACGGCGCCAGCCGACAGATGGTGACCACTCGGCGGACGTGAGCGCGGTGCCGTGACCGCTCGCGGAACGCGGACGGGAGGCCCGGGGCGGCCTGGCACCGCGCCTCCAGTCCGTCCGGTGGTCGCGACTCGTCGCGCGCGCAGCGCCGACTGGTCACGAACCGTCGGCTGCGACGGCGCCAGCCGACAGATGGTGACCACCCGGCGGACGTGAGCGGGGTGTCCTGACCGCTCGCGGGACGCGGACGGGAGGCAGCAAGCGCAGCAGCCAGCCGCTGCTACTGCATCGTGGCGTACGAGACGCAGGCGTCGCGGAACATGTCCAGGGTCTCGTCGGTGGTCGACGGGAACACGGACACCCGCGCGACGCCGAGCCGCGTGGTCGCGGTGACGCCGTGGTTGTGCATCGCGGCGGACAGGGCCGTCACGCGACCCTGCGTCGGCCGGAGCACCACGATGCCGGCGCGCTCGGCCGGGTCGCGGCTGGACTCGACCTCGAGCCCGAACTCGTCGGCGATGGCGAACACGCGCTCGACGCGGTCGGTGACCCGCTCCTGCACGGCGGCGACGCCGACCGCGGTGAGACGCTCGAGCGACACCGCGAGCCGGGCCTGCGCAACCGGGTCGATGCGGGACATCTGGAAGCCGGCGGCCCCCGGACGCACCGCGGGGACCTCGGTGGGCCAGCCGGACGTGCCGTGCGGGCCGGACAGCGCAGGACGGATCCGGTTCAGCGCACGGTCGCTGAACGCCACGAACCCGGTGCCCCACCCGGCGTGCAACCACTTCTGTCCGCCGGTGGCGACGACGTCGGCGACCTCGTACGGGGCGTCGACGACGCCGAAGCCCTGGATCGCGTCGACGATGAGCAGGCGGTCGCCGATGACCTCCCGGATGGCGGCGAGGTCGGTCAGGTAGCCGGTGCGCCAGTCGACCAGGGACACCGCGACGGCGGTCACCTCGTCGGTCAGGCGCTCACGGATCAGCTCGGGGGTCACCCAGCCGGCACCCGACTCGATGACGACGGGCTGCACCCGTCCGCCGGTGGCCGAGGCGGCGCTGGCGAGTGCAAGGGGCAGCGACGGGTACTCGTCGGCTGACACGAGCACGCCACCGGTCAGACCGAAGGCGGTGTGCAGCAGGCCAGGGGTCGTCGCGGCCTGCGAGACGACCTGGTCCTCACGGCGGCCGACCAGGCGGGCTGCGACGGTGCGGACGCGGGCGTCCTGCTCGTCGAGGGTCTCCATGGCGCCGAAGCGCATGTGTGCCTGGATGGTGCCGAGCACACGCTGCTCCTCGAGCACGGCGGTCTGCACGGGGCCGAACGCAGCGTGGTCGAGGTAACCGGGGTCTTCGGAGAAGCCGGCGGCGTACTCGTCGATGTTCACAGGTGGTGCACCTTTCACAGGGTTGAACCCTGAGAGCCTACTGGGACGCGGCTCCGCCGACGAACCCGGTGCGGGAGGTGGCTGGTCAGCCGCCGAAGCGACGCGACCGGAGGCCGAAGTCGCGGACCGCCCGGAGGAAGTCGACCTCGCGCAGGTCCGGGTAGAACGCCTCGACGAAGTAGAACTCGCTGTGCGCGCTCTGCCACAGCATGAAGTCGGAGAGCCGCTGCTCGCCCGAGGTCCGGATCACCAGGTCGGGGTCGGGCTGACCCTGCGTGTACAGGTGGTCGCCGATGAGCTCCGGCGTCAGGACCTCGGCCAGGGTGTCGATGGTGCCGCCACCCGCGCCGTGCGCCTGCACGATGCTGCGCATGGCGTCCGCGATCTCACGACGGCCGCCGTACCCGACGGCCAGGTTGACGTGGAGGCCGGTGCGGCCGGCGGTGCGCTGCTCGGCCTGTTCGAGCGCGGTCACCAGGTTCTCCGGCAGCCCCTCGTTCGACCCGACGTGCTGCACGCGCCAGTCACGGTTGTCGGCCAGGACCCCGGCGAGGTCGGCGATGATGCCGACGAGTTCCTCGAGCTCCTCGCCGCCGCGACCGGTCAGGTTGTCGGCGGACAGCAGGTACAGCGTCACGACCTCGATGCCGAGGTCGTCGCACCACGTCAGGAACTCCGGGATCTTCGCGGCGCCGGCGCGGTGGCCGTGTGCGGCGGACTCGAGCCCGAGCTGCTTCGCCCAGCGGCGGTTGCCGTCCACGATCATGGCGACGTGCTTGGGCTTCGCTGCACCCTCGAGCTGGCGGCGGATCCGGCGCTGGTAGGCGCGGTAGAGGATCCCTCGCCCTGTCCATCCCGCCGTCCCGGTCACGCACCGAGCGTAGTGCACCACCGACGCCGGATCCCTGAGGCTCCCGCTCTGCGGACACGTGGCTGTCGTTCGGGGTCAGGCCCTATGGTCGGGACCATGCAGGACGAGCACGAGACCGGAACACTCCCCCACGTCCCGTTCACGGAAGAGGCGTCGGCGACCGCGACCGCCGCCGAACCCCGTCCGGCCTGGCGCGGCTGGATCCACCTCGGTGCGTTCCCGTTCGCGATCGCGATGGGGATCGTCCTGATCACCCTCGCCGACAGCACCGCGGCGAAGGTCGGCAGCGCGGTGTTCATGGCGACGTCGTTGGCGATGTTCGGCGTCTCGGCGACCTACCACCGGTTCCCGTGGGGGCCGAAGGTGAAGGCCGTGCTGAAGCGCATCGACCACACCAACATCCTGCTGCTCATCGCCGGCACCTACACGCCCGTCGCGATCTGCGCCCTGCCGCACACCCTGATGGTCGTCGTGCTCTGGGTGATGTGGTCGGGCGCCGCGCTCGGCATCGCGTTCCGGGTGCTCTGGATCAACGCGCCCCGCTGGCTGTACGTCCCGATCTACCTGGTGCTCGGGTGCGCTGCGCTCGGATTGCTGCCGCAGTTCTTCGCGGCGAGCGTGCCGATGACCGTGCTCATCCTGTCCGGCGGCGTCGCGTACATCATCGGCGCGCTGGTCTACGGCTTCAAGCGGCCGAACCCGGTGCCGACGAAGTTCGGGTTCCACGAGGTGTTCCACGCCCTGACCGTGGTGGCGTTCGGTGCGCAGTGGGTCGGCGTGCTCATCGTGGCGCTGGACCCGGTGCGCTGACCGTCGCACGTTCCTTCCCAGAACGGGTGCGATACCTGGTGGTTCCGGGCGTACTCACCCGGAAGTTCCGACCAGGTACGCCCGGTTCGACCAGGTACGCCCGGTTCCGGTAGGCGCGCCCGGTTCCGGTCGGCGCGCGCACAAGGCGGACGGGAGGCCCGTGGCGATGCCGCCACGGGCCTCCCGTCCCTACCCGCTCGCGTCAGCCGCGCTCGGTGTCGTCGCCGACGTCGGCCCGGCCGTCCTCGGCCGCCCGCCGCTCCGGCTCGTCCGTCGCGGTGCCGTCACCCGCGGTGCCGTTCGCCTCGGCCTCGAGCCGCTCACGCACCTCGGCGCGGTAGCGGGTCCGACGGATGCGTCGGGTCATGTCCACGACGAGCAGGATCGTCACGATCGCGACGAGTGCGATCGCGATGAACCCGACGACACCCGGGGTGACGTCGACGTCGGGGACGACCGAGGGGCTGGGGCTGGGGGTGGCGGCGAGTGCCGCCGCGATGGTGCTCACGAGGTCGGTTCCTTGTCGGCTGGGATCCCGGCGAACAGGTCGGTCTCCGGGAGCTCGGTCGGCACGCGTGCCTCCACGAGCTGGTAGTCCTCGGTCGGCCACACCGTCGCGAGGAGGTCGTTCGGCCAGTAGAAGAAGGCACTGTCCGGTGCGACCTGGCTGGCGTGCGCGCGGAGTGCGGCGTCACGCTGGTCGAAGTACTCGTGCACGTCCACGTGGGTGGTGGCGAGGTCGGGCCGGTCGGCGAACCGCTCGACCCACTCGCGCAGCTGCTCGATCGCGGGGCTGTCCGGGTCGCGCTCCTGCAGGGCTTCGAAGATCGTGCTGAAGCGGCGCGGGTTCATCGTGCGCTCGTAGTAGAGCTTCGCGATCGACCACGGGGCACCCGCGGACGGGTACGCCGACGGGTCGGCGGCGGCGGACCACGCGGCCATCGACACCTCGTGCGTGCGGATGTGGTCGGGGTGCGGGTAGCCACCGTTCTCGTCGTAGGTGACGAGCACGTGCGGGCGGAACCGGCGGATCACGCGGACGAGGGCCTCGGTGCTGTACTCGAGCGGCACCGTGGAGAACGTGCCCGGCCGGACCGTCTCGCCCTTCTCGGCGTCGGGCAGCCCCGAGTCGTGGTAGCCGAGCCACACGTGGTCGATGCCGAGCGCCTGCTGCGCCGCGGCCATCTCGGTGCGGCGGTACCCGGCCATGTCGCGGTGTGCACGGCTCGTGGCCGGCTCGCCGAGTTGGTCGTTCAGGATGTCGCCGGCCTCGCCACCGGTGCAGGACACGACGAGCACCTGGTGCCCGTCGGCCACGTACTTCGCGGCGGTCGCGGCACCCTTGCTCGACTCGTCGTCGGGGTGGGCGTGGACGGCCAGCAGACGGTAGGGCACGTGGGGTTCCTCACTGCGGGTGAGCGGCGTCGGACGCGGGCAGCGCACAGCATCGCGTGAACTACCCTGGGATCAGGATATCCACCCCGGGAGCCCCGAACTGTCCGAACAGACCCAGACCGCCACCCTCGACGAGCGCTACGGCCGCACCCCGGCCCGCAAGCGCCGCAGCCGCCTCTTCGCGATCGTCGCGGCCATCGCCGTCGTCGTGGTCTTCGGTGCGTGGGTGATCTGGGCCGGGCTCGACCAGTCCGACCGCGGCCTCGACCAGGACGTCATCGGGTACGAGGTGCTGTCCGAGCACAGCACCGTCGTCCACTCGCAGGTGTCCGTCGACCCGGGCGTCGAGGCGAAGTGCGCCGTGCAGGTCCTCGACAAGAGCTACTCGATCGTGGGCTGGAAGGAGATCACCGTGCCGGCGTCCGAACAGCGCAGCCGGAGCATCTCCACGCAGGTCACCACGACGACGCGGGGCGTGACCGGCTTGATCCACGACTGCTGGATTCCCTAGACTGTCCTGATTCGCCTCTCGAGACCGACCACTCGGCCGGTCTCGTTTTTTCATGGTCGAAGGGACAGAACATGAGCAACGACACGCAGGTCACCTGGCTGACCCAGGAGGCGCACGACCGTCTCAAGGCGGAGCTCGACGAGCTGAGCGGCGAGGGCCGTGCCGAGATCGCGCGCCGCATCGAGGCCGCTCGCGAAGAGGGCGACCTCAAGGAGAACGGCGGCTACCACGCCGCGAAGGACGAGCAGGGCAAGATCGAGGCCCGCATCCGCGTCCTCACCGAGCTCCTCAAGCACGCCACCGTCAGCGAGGCGGAGTTCGACGGAACGGTCGAGCCGGGCACCGTCGTCACGGCGGTCATCGCCGGCGACGAGTCCACCTTCCTGGTCGGCAGCCGCGAGATCGTCGCCGAGGGCTCGGACCTGACGGTCTACAGCCCCGTCAGCCCCGTCGGCGCGGCCATCGTCGGCCTCAAGGCCGGCGACAAGGCCACGTACACGGCGCCGAACGGCAAGGAGATCGCCGTCGAGGTCGTCAAGATCGAGCGCTACGAGCCGTAGACCCGGCCCACTGCAGACGGGAGGCCCGTGGCGACACCGCCACGGGCCTCCCGTCTGTCCGCTGGTCGCGCCCAGAGCGCGCGCCGCACTTCCGACAGTCCACGCGTCGAACGACTCGTGGATCGTCGCGGACTAGTGCTCGAGGAGCTCGGGGCGGAAGCCGACCTCGTGCAGGCGCTGGATGACTTCCTGCGCGTGCTCGGGGCCGCGCGCCTCGATCGACAGGTCCAGCGCGACCTCGTTGATGACCAGGCCCTGCCCGTGGCGGGTGTGCAGCACCTCGACCACGTTCGCGCCGGCGTCCGAGATGACCTGCGCGACGCGGGCGAGCTGACCCGGGCGGTCCGGCAGCATGATGCGGATGCCGATGTAGCGCGAGGCGGCGACGAGCCCGCGGGTGATCACGCGCTCCATCATGAGCGGGTCGATGTTGCCGCCGCTCAGCAGCACCACGGTGCGGCCGGTGTCGCGGACGGCACCGGACATGATCGCGGCGACGCCGACGGCCCCCGCTGCCTCGACCACGAGCTTGGCGCGCTCGAGCAGGACGAGCAGGGCGCGGGCAGTGTCGTCGTCCGAGACGGTGACGATGTCGTCGACCAGGTCGCGGATGATCGGGAAGTTCAGGTCGCCGGGGCGCGCCACCGCGATGCCGTCGGAGATGGTCGGCTTCGTGGTGATGGTGACGGGCTCGCCGGCGGTGATCGACGACGGGTAGGCCGCAGCGTTCTCCGCCTGCACACCGATGACCCGGATCGGCCGTCCGAGCCGTTCGGCCATGCCCTTCACCGCGAGTGCGATGCCGGAGATGACGCCGCCGCCACCGATCGGCACCACGACGGTGTCGACGTCCGGCACCTGGTCGATGATCTCGAGGCCGAGCGTGCCCTGCCCGGCGATCACGGCCGGGTGGTCGAACGGCGGGATGAACACGGCGCCGGTGTGGGCGGCGAAGTCCTTCGCGGCGCTCAGCGCCTCTTCGACGGAGTGGCCGCGCAGCACGACGTCGGCGCCGTAGTGGCGCGTGGCCTGCAGCTTGGGCAGGGCGACGCCGACCGGCGTGAAGATCGTCGCGGGGATGCCGAGCTCGCGGGCGGCGAGGGCGACACCCTGCGCGTGGTTGCCGGCACTCGCGGCGACGACGCCCTTGGCGCGCTGCTCGGCGGACAGGGTCGAGAGCCGGTTGTAGGCACCGCGCACCTTGTAGGCACCGGTGCGCTGCAGGTTCTCGCACTTCAGGTGCACCGGGGACCCGAGCAGCTCGGCGAGGAACTGCGACGTCTCCATCGGGGTGACGCGTGCGACGCCCTTGATGGTCTCGCGCGCCGCCTCGATGTCCGCGAGGGTCGGGATCGCGGCGAGCGTGTGCGGGGAGGCGCTGGTGTCGGTCACTCCCCCATCATCGTCGTTCCGGGGCCCCGCGGCGAACTCGTGTGACGCTCAGTTGGTGCTGGCGGTGTCTTCCTCGGCCGAGGGACCCGAGTCGACGCCCGGCGCCGGGACGTCGTCCCCGACCTTGTGCCGACGGCGTCGGAGCAACTGGATCTGCCCGTGCTGCCCGCGCTTCGGCGTCGCTTCGAGGACGTGGTCGGAGTCGAGCCGCCGCCAGCGTCCGCTCGCGATGGTCGTGACCATGGCGTTGAGCGTCGCGATCAGCGGCACGGCGAAGAACGCCCCGGCGATGCCGGCGAGCCCGGAGGCCGCGGTCACGCCGAGGACGACCGCCAGCGGGTGGACCTTGACCGCGTTGCCCATGACGAGGGGCTGCAGGATGTGGCCCTCGATCTGCTGGACCAGCAGGACGACGCCGAGCACCAGGACCGCCGCGAGGGGGCCGTTGAAGATCAGCGCGACGAACACCGCCAGGAAGCCCGTGACGATCGCGCCGACGACCGGGATGAACGCGCCGAGGAACACGAACGCGGCGATCGGGATCACCAGCGGCATGCCGCCGAAGAAGAGCCCGACGATGAAGGAGCCCAGGCCGATGCCGACCGCGTCGACGAAGGCGACGAAGATCTGCACGCGGATGAAGCTCGTCAGGGTGATCCAGCCGGCGACACCCGCGCCGTCCACCGCTGCACGCGCCTTCTTCGGGAACAGCCGGACGGACCAACGCCAGACGTTCTTCCCGTCGATCAGCAGGAAGATCGTGGTGAACAGGATGATGAAGAGCGCCTCGAACGCGTGCGTCGCACCCGAACCCGCGCTGGCGACCCCGGACAGGATCGACGCGGAGTTGTCCTGCAGCCACTTCGTGCCGTCGTCGAGCCACCCGTTCACGTCGGACTGGCTGATGCCGAACCCGGAGCTCAGGACGAAGTCCTTGATGTTCGCGTACTGGTCGACCGTGCGGTCACGCAGGGACGGGTAGGACGCGATGATCTGGTCGACGACGAGCCAGATCAGGCCACCGAGCGCCGCGATGCCGCCGAGCAGGCTCATCACGACGGCGAGCCACTTGGGCACGTGGTGCCGCTGCAGCCAGTTGGAGATCGGCACGAGGAGCGCCGAGACCACGATGCCGACCAGGAACGGGATGAGGATCTCGCTGAAGACGGTGACGAGCCAGATGAAGACGGCGATCACGCCCACGACGACGAGCGCCCGCCACGACCACGCGCCGGCGATGCGCACGCCGACCGGGACGGATTCCTCGACCACGGGGTCGGGGTGTGTCTGCTTGCTTCCCCATGCCATGGCCCGAGTGTATCGATGTGCTTCCCGTCAGGTGCCAGATACGGCATACGTTCGTGGACGCTCATGTCGGCGGGGTTCGGTAGCGTCGCGGCATGCCCAGGTCGACGCTCTCCGCCGCCGAGGCCCGCCGGGTCGCACTCGCCGCGCAGGGGTTCGGACGGCCACCCGCTGAGCCGGTCTCGACGCGCGCGCTGAACGCCGCGTTCGGCCGGCTCGGGCTGCTGCAGATCGACTCCGTCAACGTGTTCGAGCGCAGTCACTACCTGCCGCTCTTCGCCCGGCTCGGTGCGTACGACCGGTCGACGCTCGACCGGCTGACGCTCGGACGATCCGGCCCGTACACCGAGTACTGGGCGCACGAGGCGGCGTTCATCCCCCGCGACGACCTGCGACTGTTCCGGTGGCGGATGGACGCCCTGCGGGAACGGGACGCCGGCCCGACCCGGGTCGACGGCGTCACGCGGACAGCTGCCGTCCGGCGCGAACTGCACGCCCTGCTCCGGGCCGAGGGGCCGATGCGGGCGAGCGCGGTGGAGCACGAGTCGAACGTGCGACGCGGCCCCTGGTGGGGGTGGAGCGACGTGAAGCTCGGGCTCGAGCAGATGTTCCGCTGGGGCGAGGCGGTGAGTGCCGGACGAGCCGGGTTCGAGCGGGTGTACGCCCTGCCGGAGCAGGTGCTGCCCGCGGGCTTCCTCGAGACCGCCCCGCCGCGTGCCGATGCCGTGCTCGAGCTCGTGCGTCAGGCCACACGGGCGCTCGGCATCGGCACCCGAGCGGACATCGCGGACTACTACCGGCTGCGCTCCGACGACACGGCCACCGCGATCGCCGACCTCACCGACGCCGGCGAGCTCCTGTCGGTGCGGGTCGAGGGCTGGGGCGAGCGGGCCTGGCTGCACGTGGGGGCTCGGGTCCCCCGGCAGCTGACGGCGGACGCGGTGCTGAGCCCCTTCGACCCGGTCGTCTGGTTCCGGCGGCGGGCCGAGCGCATGTACGGCTTCCACTACCGGATCGAGATCTACACGCCGGCGCCGAAGCGGGTCTTCGGCTACTACGTGCTGCCGGTGCTGCAGGACGACCGGCTCGTCGGGCGGATCGACCTGAAGAGCGACCGGCAGCGCGGTGTGCTCCGCGTCCGGACGGCGTGGCAGGAACCCGGCGAGCACCTGGACCCGGAGCGGCTCGCCGACACACTGCGACGGACCGCGAGCTGGCAGGGTCTCGGCGCGATCGAGGTGACCGACCGAGGAACCGCTGCTGCGGCCGTCGCCGGGGCGCTCGGAGTGCCCCTGGTGCCGCACGAGTCCGCTGACGACGCGGACACCCCCGAACCGATCGAGACGGCCGAGGACACGGTCGCCGACGGCATCGGCTGACCCGTCAGAACCGGTCGGCGTTCGCCCGCAGCCGCGTGATGCGGTCGGGCAGCGGCGGGTGCGTCGAGAACAGTCGGTCCATCACACCGGGGCGCATCGGGTCGGCGATCCACAGGTGCGCCATCGAGGAGTTCTGCGTCTGCATCGGTCGGCCGTACGCGCCGAGCTTCTCGAGGGCCCGGGCCAGGCCCTCCGGGTGCCGGGTCGTCATCGCCCCCGTCGCGTCGGCCAGGTACTCGCGCTGCCGGGACACCGCCGCCTGCACGCCGGCCGCGGCGATCGGGGCCACGATGACGGCGACGATCCCGGCGATGAGCAGCACCGGGTTGGCGCTGCCGCCGTTGTCCGAGTTGCGGTTCCGCCCGCCGGACAGGCCGCTGAAGATCGAGATGCGGAGCAGGACGTCGGCGATGAGGCCGACAGCCACGACGAGTCCGAAGACCATCGTGGACACCCGGATGTCGTAGTTCCGGACGTGTCCGAGCTCGTGCGCCATCACGCCCTGCAGCTCCTGGTCGTCCATGAGCTCGAGCAGCCCCGTCGTCGCCGCCACCACCGCGTGCTCCGGGTCACGCCCGGTGGCGAAGGCGTTCGGCGAGGGATCGGGGATGACGAACACCCGGGGCATCGGCATGCCGGTCGCGATGGCCAGGTTCTCGACGGTGCGCCACAGCCGTGGTTCCGAGACGCGGTCGACCTCGACCCCGCCGGCGATCGCGGTGGCCTGCCGTGCCGCCAGGAAGTACTGCAGCACCGCGTACCCGAGCGCGACCACGAGCACGATGAAGCCGATCGAGACGTTGCCGGCGAGGTACCCGCCGAGGAACCCGAGCGCGCCGATGATCAGCAGGAACACCAGGACGATGACCACGGTGTTGCGCTTGTTCCGCGCGATGGCGCTGTACACGTCGGATCCGACGCTGGGGTCAGAACTGGACGCGCGGCGGCTCGGCGATGGCCGCCGGCTCGTTCGTCTCGAAGAACGGGGCCTCGGAGAAACCGCGGTTCTTCGCGAACGTGGAGTTCGGGAACACCCGGATCTTCGTGTTCAGCTCACGCACGCCACCGTTGTAGAAGCGGCGGGCGGCCTGGATCTTGTCCTCGGTGTCGACGAGCTCGGACTGCAGCTGCAGGAAGTTCTGGCTCGACTGCAGCTGCGGGTACCCCTCGGCCACCGCGAAGACGCTCTTGAGCGCCTTCTGCATGTGCCCCTCGGCGGTGGAGGCCGTGTCGGCGTCACCGGCGGACAGGGTCTCGGCCCGGGCCTTCGTCACGTCGTCGAAGACCGCCTTCTCGTGCGTGGCGTACCCCTTGACCGTGTCCACGATGGTGGGGATCAGGTCGGCGCGGCGCTTCAGCTGCACCGAGATGTCGCTCCAGGCCTCGTCGACCCGGACCTTGAGCGTGACGAGGGAGTTGTACGTCACCCAGAGGTAGATCCCGATGATCACCAGGACGACCACCACCACTCCGACGACGATGAGCGTCGTGACGAGTCCGGTGTCCATGCGGGCGTACTCCTTTGCGCGTCGGGATCCGCGGTGCTGCGTTGGCCTGAACGGCCATCGTGAAGTCTATCGACGCGCTGAGCATGCTCCGTTCCGTGAGCAGTGTTCACGGCCGATTCCCGAGTCACGCACACCGGGTTCCCGGACTGCGGCCCGATCCCGAACCTCATCCGCGAGGTGTATTGACCGGAGGCCGCCGATCCCGTGGGATGGGTCCGGTGAACACGACCGGGGAGAACGTGGACGAGAGGGCTGTCGGGGGCGACAGCCCTCGTCGTCGTCCCCGCTTCGCCCTGCTCGCAGCTGCGACGACGGTCCTCGTCGCCGCCCTCCTCGGGGCCGCAGCAGCCCCGGCCATCGCGGTCGCCGCGGACGGCACGTCGGTCGACGCTGCCGCTGCGGACGCCCCGGCAGCCCCCGCCGCCCGGGCAGCCGCCACCC
>NZ_QKTD01000025.1:0-28944 GCF_003234695.1 Curtobacterium sp. MCLR17_042 | reverse complement strand
CCCACGCCCCCCGCGTCACCCTGTGGGAGCACACATCTCCCCCCAACGGCGGACGCGGCACCGACGGCCCCTCCCGTAGCGTCGAGGCCGTGATCGAAGTCAGCCATCTCACCAAACAGTACGGTCCGAAGACCGCCGTGGACGACGTCTCCTTCGTCGTGCGTCCCGGCAGTGTGACCGGCTTCCTCGGGCCCAACGGCGCCGGGAAGTCCACCACGATGCGCATGATCATGGGGCTGGACCGGCCCACGTCGGGCACAGCCACCGTGAACGGCCAGCCGTACACGAGCTTCCGCGACCCGCTCCGGCAGGTCGGCGCCCTGCTCGAGGCGAAGGCCGTGCACTCGGGCCGCAGCGCCTACAACCACCTGCTCTCCCTCGCGGCGACCCACGGCATCCCGAAGTCCCGCGTCCACGAGGTCATCGACATGACCGGCCTCGACTCCGTCGCGAAGAAGCGCGTCGGCGGGTTCTCGCTCGGCATGGGGCAGCGCCTGGGAATCGCTGCCGCACTGCTCGGCGACCCGAAGACCCTGATCCTCGACGAGCCCGTCAATGGCCTCGACCCCGACGGTGTCGTGTGGGTGCGTCAGCTCGCCCGCCGCATGGCCGCCGACGGCCGCACGGTGTTCCTCTCCAGCCACCTGATGAGCGAGATGGCGCAGACCGCCGACCGCGTGGTCGTGCTCGGCCGGGGCAAGGTCCTCGCCGACGCCCCGATCGCCGAGTTCGTCGCCGGTGGCGGCGCCGCTGCCGGCACCGATGCCGCCGTCAGCCGCGTCATCGTCCGCACCCCGGACCCGAACGGCCTGTTCACCGCGATCGGCCCGAACGCCGCGGTCACCCAGCGCGAGGACGGTTCGTTCCTCGTCGTCGGGCCCGACGCACCGACGGTCGGCAACATCGCCGCACAGGCAGGCGTCCCCCTGCACGAACTCACCCCGACCGGCGCGAGCCTGGAGGAGGCCTACATGGCCCTCACCCGCGACGACGTCGAGTACCGATCGGAGGGCACCCGATGAGCGCCACCACCTCGCCCACCACGCCGTCGACCCGGATGTCCGGCTCGACCCGCCTGTCGTTCCCGCACCTGGTGCGGAGCGAGTGGATCAAGCTGCGGAGCATCCGGTCCACGTTCTGGTGCTACGCGATCCTGGTCGTCCTCACGATCGGCATGGCCGCGCTGGTCGGTGCGAACACGAACAGCGGCGGGCAGGACCTGCCGACCGACCTCGCCAACGGCACCGTCGTGAACGTCAACACGGTCGGCGTCCTGCTCTCGTCGCTCGTCGTCGGGGTGCTCGGCGTCCTCATCATCACCGGTGAGTACGGCACGGGCCAGGTCCGCTCGACGTTCACCGCCGACCCCCGCCGCTCCGGCGTGATCCTGGCGAAGGCCACCGTCCTCGCCCTCACGACCTTCGTGGTCAGCGCCGTCGCCACCTGGATCGGCGTCCTCATCTCGCTCCCGCTGCTGGCCGGCAACGGAGTCGAGCCGGAGATCGGTGACCCGTCGGTGTTCCTGCCGATCCTCGGGTCGTCGGTGTTCCTGACCCTGCTGGCGCTCCTCGCCTACGGCATCGGGCTGCTCGTCCGGTCGAGTGCCGGCGGGATCGCGATCACACTCGGCATCCTGTTGGTCCTGCCGGTGGTGCTGGGCCTGATGGCCGGGCTCATGAAGGTCGACTGGCCGATGGACATCATGTCGTTCCTGCCCGACTCGGCCGGCGGCCAGCTCTACGCCTACTCGTACGACGGTGCGAGCGCGGCCGCCACTGCCACCAACGGCGGCATCAAGCTGAACGGCTGGGGCGGCTTCGGCGTCCTCGCCGCCGAGGTGCTCGTCGTCGGTGGCCTCGCCCTGACGCTCGCGCGCCGTCGCGACGTCTGACGCGACCACCCCACGGCCGGGAGGCGCGGTGCCAGCCGGCACCGCGCCTCCCGTCGTTCCGCGGGCGGGTCCACCGCGTCACTAGGCTCACAGCGTGCGTTCCGTCCCCGCCCTGCTCCTGCCCGCGATCGCGGGTGTGCTCCTGCTGGCCGGCTGCGCCGGTCCGCCGCCCGTCGACGAGGCGGCGCTGTCCGCCTGGGAGAAGCGGCAGATGGCCACGCACTCGGACCGGGATCTCGGGGCGATGTACGCCCCGGAATCCGCCGGGCAGAGCGCGACGGGGAACGACGACGAGATCGACCGTGGTGTCACGATCACGTTCGCGCACCCGAAAACGGTCGACCACCTCGAGTTCTCGTGCTTCGGTGACGGGCACATGAGCGGTTCCGTCATGATCGTCTCCGGTGGCACCTCTCGGAACCACATCACCGAGGCGATGCCCTGCGGCGACGGAGAGCAACGCATCGACCTGCGGCGAACCTGGCGCGCCGACGTCGACAGCATCTCCTTCAACGGGTTCGACAGCGACCGCGACAGCGCCTGGAACGTTCGCGTGATCGGCGCAGAGGCCGTCGAGGACTGACGCCCGAGCGCTCAGGACCGCCGGACGTCGTACCGGTGCAGGGTGACACCGTTGTCGTAGCGCTGCTGCTCGAGGAGGTCGAGCTGCACGAGCGGGCGGTGCCCCGAGCGCGGCGGATCGAACAGCGGTCGGCCGGCGCCGAGCACCGACGGGTGCGTGAAGAGCATGACCTCGTCGAGCAGCCCGGCATCGAGCAGCTGACTCGCGATGCTCGGTCCGCCCACGCCGATGTCGCCCTCGCCGTCGGCACGGATCGCGGCCAGCTCGGCGATCGCGTCGCCGTCGCCGTCGCCACCGATGACCCGGGTGTCGTGGTCGGCGGTGGTCCGTGTGCGGGACACCAGGATCTTCGGCTGCGCGGTCCAGATCTCGCCGTACTCGCGCAGGTACTGCGGCATCGACTCGTCGTGCCGGGCATCCGGCCAGAACGGGTCCATCATGTCGCGCACCACCCGACCCTCGACGGACAGGGTCATCGCGGCGGCGCGGGCGTTGAACTCGCGGTGCAGCGGCTCGTCGATCCGGATCCAGTCGGGTCCGTCCAGGCCGTCGTGCTCGCCGGGGGCCCGTTCGACGAACCCGTCGACGGAGACGTTGATCCAGTAGACGAACCTCGCGGGCATGGCATGACTCCTTCGTCGAGCCGAGCGTACGCTCGCGCACGTCGCCAGGCGACACCCGCAGTCCCTCCAGCAGCACCTCCCTCAACGACGAGAGCAGGTCCGGCATGCGCCGATCGTGCACCGCACTCCTCGCCGTCGTGACGTTCCTCGGCGTCGCGACCACGGGCCTCCAGGCCGCACCAGCGGACGCGTCCGCGGTGCCGGGCGGGACCACCCGGGCGACCACCTCCACGACCGCGGCGTCGAGTGCGGCCAGCCGGCACGGCCGCGCGGCGCCCAGCCACCGGAACCCGGTCGCGCTCAGCCTGCCGGACGGGCAGACGGCGGCGAGCTGCGCGGACCCGACCGTGATCCACGGAGCCGGACGCGACCGCAACTGGTACCTGTACTGCACCACCGACGCGCTCACCGCGACGGAGCAGAACCCGGACGGGTCCCTGGTGCAGCACGCGGTGCCCACGTACCGGTCGACCGACCTGACCCACTGGACGTACGTGAACGACGCGTTCCCGACGAAGCCCGCCTGGGTGGGCGACGCGAACGGGATCTGGGCGCCGGACGTCGTGTACCGCGCCGGGGACCGTGGCCGCGCGGGCACCTGGTACCTGTACTACGCGGCCTCGGACACCCCGTCGGCGACGGGGCCGAGCGGCGGCGGCTCCGCGGTCGGGGTGGCGACGAGCTCGAGCCCGACGGGCCCGTGGAAGGACTCCGGCGGACCGGTCGTGGCACCGCAGACCGCACCGAACGGCGACGGAGCGCGGTGGGCGTTCGACCCCGAGGTCATCACGGACAAGGGGACGACCTACCTGTACTTCGGCAGCTACTTCGGCGGCGTGAACGTCCGACGCCTGAGCGCCGACGGACTGCGCTCCGACCCGTCGACCGAACGGCAGATCGCGATCGACAACCGCTACGAGGGCGCGTACCTGATGCGGCACGGCGGCTGGTGGTACTTCATGGGCTCCGCCACGAACTGCTGCAACGGGGCCCTGACCGGCTACGGCGTCTTCGTCGCCCGGTCGCGCAGCCCACTCGGACCGTTCACGGACCGCGACGGCGTGGCGATCACGAGCACCCGGGTCGGTGGCACACCCCTGCTCGCGCAGAACGGCAACCGGTGGGTCGGCACCGGCCACAACACCGTGGTCACCGACTTCGCCGGGCAGGACTGGATCATCTACCACGCGGCCGATCGCACCGACCCGTACTACGCGGGGCAGCCGACCTACACGAAGCGGCCGGCGTTGATCGACCCGCTCGACTGGCAGGGCGGCTGGCCGGTCGTCCGCGGTGGTGCCGGGCCGTCCGACACGGTGCAGCCAGGGCCGGTCGCGCAGCCGGGGCAACGGCCGACGTACCGGGCGTCCACCGCTCCCGTCGATGTGCCGGGGCGGACGATCCGGGCACTGTCGACGTCGTTCGACGGTGCCGCGGAGCCGGGGGCGGAGACCGGGGCAGCGCCCGGAGCGCTGCCTGCCCAGCTCGCCTGGACGCGTGAGCCCGACCCGTCCACCTGGACCGTCGCCGACGGCACGTTCCGCTGGCAGACGCAGGACGCCGACATCCACCCGCCGGCGACGCCGCTCGCATCGGTGTTGTCCGAACCGGCACCCCGTGGGGACTACGTGCTCCAGACCACGGTCGGGGTGGACACCCCGGCGACCGGCGACGGCCTGAACTACGTGCAGGGCGGCCTGATCGTCTGGGGTGACGACGGCAACTACGTCCGCCTCACCTCGAACTCGATCTTCAACACCCGCCAGACCGAGTTCGGCAAGCAGGTCTCCGGGCAACCGGCCGGGGCGCCGAGCTACGGCAACATGGTCGTCGGTCCGGTCGGGGACACCACCACGCTCCGGATCGTCCACCGGGAGGTCCGGGGTGAGGACCGGTACACCGCGTACACCAGCCTGGACGGGCGGCACTTCGTCCGGGGCGGCACCTGGACGGCGGACCTCGGCAGTGCACCCCGCGTCGGGCTCATCTCGCTCGGGGGCTCCGGCTTCACCAGCACCTTCGAGGACCTCCGCGTGAGCACGGTCGCGACGCGTCGCTGACGGCGGGGTCGGGTGGCGCCGGAATCGCAAGACACCGGTGTTCGCAGGCTGAACCGCGTTCTGCGCGTGTTCGACCCGCGAACACCGGTGTCTCGCAAGCCGCACGACGGCGCGTTCAGCCGCGAAACGTCGCCCGTCAACGAGATACCCGTCGGGATGCGAAGATGCATCGTTGGTGCCGGAGCCGAGAACGAGGGTTGGATGATCCCGACGGAAGACCACGACGCGAGCGCGCCGCTGCTCGACGGTCGGTACCGCGTGGAGCAAGCGATCGGCCAGGGCGGCATGTCCGTCGTCTACCGGGGCGTGGACGAGAGCCTGCACCGCCCGGTCGCGATCAAGCTCTTCCACGCGGGCATCGTCGACATCGCCCGGCAAGAGGCCGAACTCGGCGTGCTGGCGTCGCTCGAGCACCACAACCTCGTCAGCCTGCTCGACGCCGGAGTCGTCACCGGGCAGGACGGCACGCAGCAGCGCTACATCGTGATGTCGCTCGTCGTCGGGCAGGACCTCGAGGAGCGCCTGGCTGTGGGCCCGCTCGCCTCGCGGCACATCGCCGAGATCGGCTACGACATGGCCGAGGCCCTCGACTACATCCACGCCAACGCCGTCGTGCACCGCGACATCAAGCCGTCGAACATCCTGCTCGTCGACTACGGCAACGCCTCCGAGCGGGCCCGCGCACGCCTGACCGACTTCGGCATCGCGCTCGCCGCCGGCGTAGAACGCCTCACCGCCGACGGTGTGACCACCGGCACCGCCGCCTACCTCAGCCCCGAGCAGGCGCGCGGCGGCGAGGTCGGCCCGCCGAGCGACGTGTACTCGCTCGGCCTCGTGCTGCTGCAGTGCTTCACCCGCCGTCGCGAGTTCCCGGGCTCGCTCGTCGAGTCCGCCGTCGCCCGGCTGTCCCGCGACCCCGTGGTCCCCGAGCCCCTGCCCGAGCACTGGAAGCACCTGCTCCGTGCCATGACCGCGCAGGACCCCGCGGCCCGTCCGCTCGGTGCCGAGCTGGTCACGATGCTCCGCGACGTCGTGATCGCCGAGACCGCCACGGCCGACCACGTGGTCGAGCCGACCGACGAGACGGCCCCGGTACCGACGCGCCCCGAGACGGACCGCCCGGCGACCCTCGACAGCCTGCCCGACGAGTCGCTGCAGCGCACCACGGCGATGGCAGCCCGGCTCTTCGACGCTCCGATCGCCCTGGTCGAGGTCCTCGACGAGGACCGCGAGTGGTCCCAGTCGTACATCGCCGAGGGCGTCGACGAGGCAGCCCGCAGCATCAGCTTCCGGAACGGCTTCGCCCCGGTCCCCGTCCCCGTCGTGATCCCGGACGGCTCCGCGCACCCCGAGATGCGGAACAGCCCCCTGGTCACCGGTCCGCTCGGCATCCGCTTCTACGTCAGCGTCCCGCTCGTCAAGCACGACGGCGCACCGATCGGGACCCTCGCCGTGCTCGACACCCGTCCGCGGCAGGCTACCGAGGACGACCTCGCGAACCTCCGCGACCTGGCGGCGCTCGCCGTCTCGCAGCTCGAGATCCGCCAGGAGTCCCTCCGCACGACCAGCGACTCGCTGCCGGTCCCACGGGTGGTCGGCGACCACACCGCCTGACGGGAGGCGCGGTGCCAGCCCGCACCGCGCCTCCCGACCGTGCGGTGGTCGCGCCCACCGCCGCGCCCACGCCGTCCGCCGAGCGGTCACGATCCGTCGCCTGGCGCGCTCCCGCGCGACGGTCCGTGACCGCTCGACCACCCGCCAGCGGTGCGTCGTGACCATTCGCGGACCGATGCCCGGCTGACCGACTCCTGCCGAGCAGGCGAAATGCCCGGGCGCCTCCCCGAGTCGACCCGGGTGTTCCGCCCGTTCGCAGTGGTGGAGGTTCGCTCGCGTCGGTTGGCACTGCCGAGTGGGCGAAATGCCGGGGTGCCTCCGCGTGCCGACCCGGGTGTTCCGCCCGCTCGCGGTGGTGGGGGTTCGCGTGGGGCGGCTGGCGCTGCCGAACGGGCGGAATGCCGGGGTCGCACTGAGCACGACCCGGGTGTTTCGCCCGCTCGGCAGGGGCGCGCTCAGCCGAGGCGGGTCGCTGCGAGGCCGCCGTCCACGTCGATCGTGGCGCCGTGCACGAAGGCCGCCTCGTCGGAGGCCAGCCAGCGCACGGCGAACGCGACGTCGACCGGTCGGACGGGTGCGCCGGCCGGGGTGCCCGCCGTCATCTGCGCGAGGACGTCGTGCGAGTCCGCGTTGCCCGGCGTCGCGGTGGCACCGGGCGACACGGTCGACACCCGGACACCGTGCGGTCCGAACTCGGCTGCCCAGGCGCGGGTCAGCTGCTCGACGGCCGCCTTCGTCGCCGGGTAGAGCGCGGTGAACGGGACGCCGACGCGGGACATCCACGACCCGATGTTCACGACGACGCCCGAGCCGCGTTCGACCATCGCAGGCGCCAGCGCTCCGACCAGCACGTGGGGTGCGCGGACGTTCGTGGCCCAGAGGGCTTCGGCGTCGTCGTCGGCGAGCAGCGCGGTGGGGCCGACCGGGTAGACGCCGGCGTTGTTGACGAGGACGTCGACCCGGCCACCGAGGGCCTCGGTGGCGCGGGCGGCGAGGTCACGGACCGCGTCGGGGTCGGTGTTCAGGTCGCCGATCACGGCCACGGCGGTTCCTCCGGACGCGGTGATGGCGTCCACCACCGCCTGCGTGCGCTCCGGGTCGCGGCCGGCCACCGCGACGGTGGCGCCGGAAGCGGCGAGGACACGGGCGACGGCTTCACCGATGCCGCTCGAGGCACCGGTCACCATGGCGGTGCGGCCGGCCAGTCGGTCGTCAGTGATCAGGGAGTCGAGGAGTGCTTCGTTGGTCTGCATGCTCCGATGCTCGGTCCCGCGTGCCTCGTGGAGATTGCCCAGGACTCCGGAGTGCTTGCCGGATCCCGCACGGGCATCCCTCGCGTCGGATGCCTCGACAGAATGGGCACATGGACGACGTCACCTCGGACCGGCTGGACCGTGCGCTGCAGAGCGTCCTCGCCCACCTGGACGACACCGAGCGCGCCGGACGACTCGGCCTCCGCCTGGCCCGCGTCGACCGTCCGACCGACCTCGGATACCAGCGGTACACGCCGTCGGTGTCGGTGGTGCTCGCCGGACGGAAGCGCTCGGTAGTGGGGGATGACGACCAGCTCTGGGGTCGCGAGCGCTTCATCATCACTCCCGTCGACCTGCCCGTGATCGCCGGGGTGGTCGAGGTCGAACCACCCGCGGGGTTCGTCGCGGTCGTCTGGCAGCTCGACCCCGCGGTGGTGGCCGAGGTCGCGACGGCGATGTCCCGCCCGCACCAGGACGAGGCGCCGCCGGCCCGACTCGGCAGCTGGACCCCGGCCCTGGCGGACGCGTTCGCCCGGCTCGTCGGACTGCTCGATGCTCCGGAAGACATGACGGTCCTCGCCCCGCTCGTCACCCGCGAGGTCGTGCTCCGCCTGCTGCAGACCGACCAGGCACCGCGCATCCTGGCCGCGATCGGCAACCGGGACGGCGACGTCGTCGCAGCGGCCACGGCCCTGCTCACCGACCGGTTGGCGGACCCGTGGTCGGTGGCAGGCCTGGCCGCGGCGGTCCGGACGAGCGAGTCGACACTGTTCGCGCGCTTCCGGCAGGTCACCGGGATGAGCCCGGTGCAGTACCTGCGGCGGTTGCGGCTCGGAGAGGCCCGGCGGCGGATGATCGTGCTCGGTGACACCGCCGCCCAGGCTGCTGTGGCGGTGGGGTACCGGAGCGCCTCGCACTTCTCGCGCGACTACCGCGCCCTGCACGGCCGGCCACCGGCTGCCGATGCCGGTCGGGCCCGTGAACTGCTCGCGCGGGGCGAGGTCGCGATCGCCTGATCTGCCAGCGCGATCGCCAGACCGACCGCGCGGTCAGTCGGACGGATGACGCGGACGAGTCCGGGCAGCCCCTACTCTCATCCATGCGGGCGACGACCGTCGCCGCGGAGAGGACCGCTCGTGTTGACGAACGTGTCGGGAGCACACGCCGTGGTGCTCCTCGTGCTGCTGGCGCTCGAGGCCGTGGCGCTGGTGCAGGTCTGGCGCGACCGTCGCCGGACGCAGGTGGTCAAGGTGCTGTGGACGGTGGTCATCCTCGCGCTGCCCGTGATCGGCGTGCTGGGGTGGGCCGTGAACTGGCTGCTCGGCAAGGCTGCGGACGCGCTCCAGCGCCGGAACGCCTGACGCGCGTCAGTCCTCGGTGAGGGCCGCCGCGTAGGCCCGGACGGACCGGTGGTACCGGGGGAGCGTCGGCTCGACGGCCTCGATCGCGACGCGCAGGGCCTCGGCGGAGCGTCCCGCGCTGTGCAGTGCGAGCGCGAGGAACACCTTGGGTGCCGCCCCGGTGGCGGAGTGCTCCGGCGCGTCACGGAGCATCGCGATGGCAGCGTCGATCCGGCCGAGGTTCCGCAGCGTCGAGGCGTGCTGGACGACCATCCTGGCGGCGCGGTCCGGGTCGACGGTGTCCAGACCGGCTGCGGTCGCGGCGGCGTACTGCACGTCGGCCTCGGCCTCGTGGCCGCCCGAGTCGAAGGCGCCGCCGAGCTCGAACGCGCCGAGTGCGGGGTGCGGAGCGTCGGCGGCGAGGTCGCGCATCCACTCGATCCGCTGCTGATCGTCGATCGTCTCGTCGTCCCACAGCGCCGCGACGCGTGACTCCCAGTCCCCGGTGCTCATCCGGCGAGCGTACCGCCGTCGGTGATCGTCGCGCGGAACGAGCGGACCAGCGGAGCGCCGGGCTGCACGACGGCGGGGGAGTCCCACGCCAGTGCCGAGCCGATCGCGGGGTACTCCTCGGCGCGGACGAACCAGGGGTCGTCGTGGTCGACGGCCTCGATGCGGATCGTCGCCGGACCGCCGTCGAACACCGCCGACCAGGTGATCCAGGGTGCGACCGAGCCGTGCACGGCGGCCTCGCCCTCGGCGTCGGCGCTCCGGACGACGACTCCCGTGCACTCGGGGAACCGCCAGAAGAAACCGCCGTAGCCCGCTCCGGTCCGGCCGTTGCTGCCCGGGCCGCCGAGGTGCACGGGGGAGTCACCGGGGGCCTGGAACGACGACGACCAGGACAGTTCCCACCCGCTGGTGACCGCGCGCCAGCCAAGGGTGCGTTCCTCGCGCAGGATCACCGTGCGGTCCGGGCCCCGCCAGACGAGCTCCTTGGTGGACATCGTGTTGTGCTGCTCGGCGTGCACGACCTCGACGTAGCCGTGGTCGTCACGCCAGACGTAGCCGCGGTCGTGGACGTAGGTCGGGCCGCCCCAGCAGTTCACGCCGTCGACGTCCGGGATCGCGACGCCGACACCGCAGTGCCAGTCGTGGTCCCCGGGGTGGTGCGCGCTGACGACGGTGCCACCGAGGGTCCGGACCGGGTGCAGGTACGGCCGAGGGGACGACGTGGCGATCGTGCCGGTGCCGCTGCGTTCGACGGCGACCTCGACACCGTCCACGACGAGCGCGCGGATGTCGTCGTCGGTGGTCACACGGCCGACGCTACCCGCGCGTCAGCCGGGCGAGCACGACACTGTCGAGCACCTCGTGCGGATCACCCTCCGGCGTCGTCGCGGTGCGCGGCCGGACCTCGGCGACCAGGACGTCCCACCGGTCGTCGAGCTGCAGGGCGGCGAGGTCGTCGGCCGGCGCGGGGAACCGGTACTCCCGCAGCTCGGGCGGCAGGTCGTCGTGCGGGGGAGCCGCGTGCGCGGTGACGAGCAGGTGCCCGCCGGCGGCGACGAAGCCAGCTGCCCGACGCAGGATGTCGGCTCGGGGGATCTCCACCGGCCACGACTGCAGGAACGACGCCGTCACCAGGTCGAACCGCGCGGCGGTGTCCCACCGGGCGAGGTCCGCGGCGACGAACGCCGTCCGGTCCCGCACCCCGGCGGCGACGGCGGCCCGCGAACCACGCTGGAGCGCCGTCACGGAAAGATCGATGCCCGTCACGTCCCACCCCTGCTCGGCGAGCCACACCACGTCGCCGCCCTCGCCGCAGCCGAGGTCGAGCGCCCGCCCCACCGGCAGCCCCCAGGTCACCGAGGCGAGCACGGCGTTCACCCGGCCCGACCAGATGCCGTCGCGCTCGGCGTAGCGGGCCTCCCACCACTCCCGGGCGGACGGTGCGGACGGTGCGGTGGCAGATCCGGCGGCGGAGCCGTCGACATGGGTGTGCATGCACCTACTCCAGCGCACCTGCCGGGCCGGACCCAAGCGGTGTTGCCGACCCGGCAACACCGCACGGTGCGGGGCGGGCGCGCCCCGGGCCTCCCGTCCGCCCTGATCGTGAGCAGAAGATGTCGGGTCGGCTCGACGGACCCGACCATTCCTGCTCACGAAGCGAGCGCGAGCACGAGCACGAGCGCGCGCACGAGCGCGCGCCCCGCTACTCGTCGGCCGGCAGCGGCTCCGCGTGCTCGATGCGCGCGCTCGCCGTGGCCATGTGCGCGTCCATCGCGCGCTGGACGGCGGACACGTCGCGGGCGCGCAAGGCCTCGAAGACGGCGCGGTGCTCGTGGAACGCCGCCTCGGTCGCCTGCCGGGTCTGCACGCGCCGCGCGACCCAGACGCTCAGCATCGAGCGCAGGCTCTGCAGCAGGTCGGCGAGCACGTCGTTGCCCGACGCCCGCGCCAGCAGGACGTGGAACCGGACGTCGGCGTCGATGAAGGCCTGCGGATCGTCGAGCGTCGCCTCCTGCCGGACCAGGTACTCGCCGAGTTCGGTGATCTGCTCGTCGGTGGCGCGCTGTGCGGCGAGGATCGCGGCCGTGCGCTCCAGGGAGGACCGGATCTCGAGCAGCTCGCGGGTGCGGTTCGACGCCAGCATGAGCCCCCACGACAGGGTCGTCGGGAGCAGGTCCGAGGTGCCTCCGCGCAGGTAGGTGCCCGAGCCGGGGCGGATCTGCACGATGCCCAGGATCTCGAGGGCGGCGAGGGCCTCACGGACGGCCGAGCGTCCGACACCGAGCCGCTCGGACAGGATCCGCTCCGAGGGCAGCCGTGAGCCCGGCGCCAGCTCGCCGGCGGTGAGCAGCGAGACGAGCTGTCGGGCGACCACCGAGGCGGGGGATCCGACGGGCACGGACTCGAGCTCGAGTCGGATGTTGAGGGGGTCGTCCGGGCTGAACGCGGGCATGGAGTGAGCGTACCGGTCGGTCAACCGGTTGCGGCGAGAGCAGCGCCGAGGCGACCAGCGTCGCGAAGAAAGCAGCGGGCGCGCGAAATGGTCAACCGGTTGACAAGTTGGCCGAGCGCGACGCACACTGGATCAGGCGCACCGATGCGCCCGCTCCCGATCCGCGCAGCAGCCCGGACCGTCCCGGCGCAGCCGCCAGGACGGGAGTCGTACCACCCCCACCGAGCAGGAGTCATCGTGGACATCCCCGCCACGCGAGGCATCCCCACCTCGGTCGTCGAGAAGACGGCCATCCGCAAGATCGCGATCCGCATCGTGCCGTTCGTGGCACTGATGTTCTTCATCAACTTCCTCGACCGCACCGCGATCTCCTTCGCCGCGCCCAACGGCATGGAGGCCGACCTCGGCCTGACCGCCGCCCAGTTCGGCTTCGCGTCCGGTGTGTTCTTCATCGGCTACCTCGTGCTCGAGGTGCCGTCCAACCTGGCGCTGCACAAGTTCGGCGCCCGGATCTGGCTCGCCCGCATCATGATCACGTGGGGCATCGTGTCCCTGCTCTTCACGTGGGTGCAGAACTACCCGCAGCTCGTCGGCCTGCGCTTCCTGCTCGGCATCGCCGAGGCCGGCTTCTTCCCCGGCGCGATCCTGTTCCTGTCGACCTGGGTCCCGGCACGACACCGCGGCAAGATGCTCGCGCTGTTCTACCTGGCGCAGCCGCTCACGAGCGTCATCGGTTCCCCGCTCGCCGGCTGGCTGATGACCCACGAGGGGATCCTCGGCGGCCTGGCCGGATGGCGCTTCATGTTCCTCTGCGTCTCGATCCCGGCGATCATCGTCGGCGTCCTGTGCCTCTTCGTCCTCAAGGACAAGCCGTCGCAGGCGAAGTGGCTCGACGAGGACGAGAAGGTCTGGCTCGAGACGACGCTCGCTGCCGAGAGCGCCGCGAAGGGCGGCGGCGACGGCCACGGCGAGGGCGGGCTGCGTGCGGCGTTCGGCTCCGGCCGCGTCTGGATGCTCGCCGCGGTGTACTTCGGCTTCATCTACGGCCTCTACGCACTCAGCTTCTTCCTGCCGACGATCATCGACGGCTTCCAGGAGCAGTTCGGCACCACGTTCGACCTGTTCCAGAAGGGCCTCATCACGGCCATCCCGTACGTGCCGGCCGCGGTCGTCCTGTACTTCTGGTCGCGTGACGCCTTCCGCCGTGGCGTCCGGGTCTGGCACATCGCCGTCCCGGCCCTGGTCGGTGGCCTGAGCATCCCGGTCGCGCTCTACATGAACAGCCCGGCCGCCACCGTCGCGGTCATCGCGATCACCGCGTGTGCGATCTTCGCGGCCCTGCCGAACTTCTGGACGGTCCCGACGCAGTTCCTGACCGGTGCCGCCGCAGCCGCGGGGGTCGCCCTCATCAACACCGTCGGCAACCTCGGTGGGTTCGCCGCCCCGTACATCACGGGTGCGGTGAGCGAGTGGACCGGCGGGTACCAGGTGCCGATGTTCATCGTCGGGTTCTTCATGGTGCTGTCGAGCGTGCTCATGTTCGTGCTCGGCCGGAACACGAAGCGCAACGAAGCGGCCGCCGCGGCGTCCGGAGCCGACACCGCGGTCGCCGCCACGGACGGACCGACCGCCATCGCGAAGGAGGCCGGCGCATGACCCGCCTGTTCAACGACCCGGCGGACTTCGCCGACGAGATGGTCGACGGCTTCGTCGCCGCCAACCACGCCCGGGTGCGCAAGGTGCACGGCGGCGTCGCCCGCTCCACCACCAGCCCCGAGGGCACCGTCGCGCTCGTCGTCGGCGGTGGCTCCGGCCACTACCCGGCCTTCGGCGGCCTCGTCGGGCACGGCCTGGCGGCCGGTGCCGCGATGGGCAACCTGTTCGCCAGCCCGAGCGCCCAGCAGGTCACCGCGGTCGCGAAGGCGTCCGAGCACGGCGGCGGCGTGCTGCTGAGCTACGGCAACTACGCCGGCGACGTCCTCAACTTCGACGCGGCGGCACGGGCACTCGAGGCGCAGGGCATCGACGTCCGCACGGTCCGCGTGACCGACGACGTCGCGTCCGCGCCCGTCGACCAGGCACACAAGCGCCGCGGCATCGCGGGGGACCTCTGCGTGTTCAAGGTGGCCGGCGCGGCCGCGGAACGCGGCGACGACCTCGACGCGGTCACCGCGATCGCGACCCGGGCCAACGACCGCACCCGCAGCTTCGGGGTCGCGTTCTCGGGCTGCTCCCTGCCGGGTGCCGACGAGCCGCTCTTCACCGTCCCCGAGGGGCGCATGGCGATCGGCATGGGCATCCACGGCGAACGCGGCATCGCCGAGGCCGACGTCCCCACCGCGGACGGCCTGGCCGACCTGCTCGTCGACAAACTCCTCACCGAGCGACCCGACGGCACCGGCACCACAACACACGGCACCGCACCAGACACCGCAACAGCACCCGCCGGCCCCCGCGTCGTCCCGATCCTCAACGGCCTCGGCTCGGTCAAGTACGAGGAACTCTTCGTCGTCTTCGGCGCCGTCCAGCGGAAGCTCACCGACGCCGGCATCGTCGTCGTGGAGCCCGAGGTCGGCGAACTCGTCACCAGCTTCGACATGGCGGGCGTCTCGCTCACCCTGTTCTGGCTCGACGACGAACTCGAGGAGCTCTGGGCCGCCCCCGCCGACGCCCCCGCGTACCGCAAGGGCGGCGCCGTCCCGCAGCAGCCCGTGCCGGTCGAGGTGCTCGAAGCCGGCGTCGTCGTGCCCGTGACGCCCGGCACCGAGGAATCCCAGGCCGCAGCAGTGCGGGTCGCGAGCGCGATCGCCGCGATCCGCGCCACCATCGACGACCACGCCGACGAGCTCGGCCGCATCGACGCCGTCGCCGGTGACGGCGACCACGGCATCGGCATGCAGCGCGGCTCCACCGCCGCCGACCGTGCGGCACAGGACGCCGCCGCCCGTGGCGCCGGCGCCGGTTCGGTCCTCGCGATCGCCGGAGACGCCTGGTCCGACAAGGCCGGTGGGACGTCCGGTGCGATCTGGGGTGCCGCCCTGGAGGCACTGGGTCGCGTCCTCGGCGACGACGAACGCCCGTCGGCCGCCACGGTCCAGAGCGCGGTGCACGCCGCCACCGAAGCCGTCCTGGCATTCGGAGCCGTCCCCGGCGACAAGACGATGGTCGACGCGCTCGTGCCGTTCGACCAGGTCTTCTCCGCCCGGGTCGACGCCGGCGACGAACTCGTCGACGCCTGGTCGGCCGCCTCGGCCGCAGCGCAGACCGCGGCGGACGCCACGGCCGACCTGTTGCCCCGGATGGGCCGCGCCCGCACCCACGGCGAGGACGCCGTCGGCACACCGGACGCCGGCGCGATCTCGTTCGCGCTCATCACCGCCGCGGTCCTGGCGACCATCGCCGTCCCCGCCTGACCCCCACCACGAAAGGCACACCCGCATGAGTGAGCAGCAGTTCCGCATCGTCGTCGGTTCGGACGACGCCGGCTTCGACTACAAGGAGGTCATCAAGGCCGATCTGGCGAAGGACCCCCGCGTGGCCTCGGTCGTCGACGTGGGCGTGGACGCCGACGGTCACACCGCCTACCCGCACGTCGCCGTCGACGCCGCCCGTCTGGTGGCGAACGGCGAGGCCGACCGCGCGATCCTGATCTGCGGCACCGGCCTCGGCGTCGCGATCGCGGCGAACAAGGTCCCCGGCATCCGCGCCGTGACCGCGCACGACTCGTTCTCGGTGGAGCGCTCGATCCTGTCGAACGACGCCCAGGTGCTCTGCATGGGCCAGCGCGTCGTCGGGGTCGAGGTCGCGCGCCGGATGGCGAAGGAGTGGCTCGGCTACACCTTCGACCAGACGAGCGCGAGCGCCGAGAAGGTCAACGCGATCTGTGCCTACGACGGCTCCGCCCCGGTCGGGACCGACGCCTGATGCCTGCGACCACGGCGGCCGCCCCGGTGACGATCGGGGTGTCGCTCAAGATGTACTTCAGCCACGCCCGGACGCTCGAGTGGGCGGCCGCCGTGGCCGACATCGCCCGGAGCCACCCGGCGGTGCGGTCCGGCGCGGTCGAGCTCTTCGTGGTGCCGACGTTCCCGTCGCTCGTCCCGGTCCGTGCGGTGATCGGGGACGCCCCCGTGACGCTCGGAGCCCAGGACCTGGCGTGGGCGGACAGCGGCGCCTTCACCGGCGAGGTCTCCGGTGCGGAGCTCCGTGAGATCGGGGTCGACCTCGTCGAGATCGCACACGCCGAGCGACGCGAACTCTTCCACGAGACGGACGACGAGATCGCCGGCAAGGTGCACGCCGCCTTCCGCAACCACCTGCGGCCCCTGGTCTGCATCGGCGAGACCGAGCGCGCCGCCGACGGCGACCCCGCGGCCGCGATCGCCGAGGTCACCGCGCAGCTCGACCGCTTCACCGCCACCGCGACCGCCGACGGCCTCGCCGGACCGCTCATCGCCGCGTACGAACCGGTGTGGGCGATCGGTGCTCCGCAGCCCGCGCCCGACGAGCACATCGTCGCGGTCCTGGCCGGCATCGAGCAGCACCTGGCGACCCGGCCGGAGCTCGCCGGGGCCGTCGCGATCTACGGCGGCAGTGCCGGTCCGGGCCTGCTGACCCGCGGTGCCGGACGCATCGGCGGCCTGTTCCTCGGCCGCTTCGCCCACGACCCCGAGGCGATCCGCACGATCCTCGACGAAGCCGAGGCGCTGGCCGCGACGCAGGACGGAGCACCGGCATGACCTCCCTGCTCGGCCTCTCCACCTACGCCTACTTCTGGCGCATGTCCGACCGCGTCCCGTCGCCGATGTCCCTCGACGACGCCCTGCACGACGCCGCCTCGCACGACGGCGTCGACCTGTTCCAGATCTGCGACCACCTGCCGCTCGACACCGCGACCGACGAGCGCCTGGCCTCGATCCGGTCCTTGGCAGCCGCCCTCGGTCTCACGCTCGAGGTCGGCACCCGCGGCACCCGGCCGGAGCACCTCGCCCGGTACCTGCACGTCGCGCAGCAGCTCGGCGCGACCCTCGTGCGCAGCATGTGGACGAGCGGCGACGACCAGCCCGACGCGGCCGAGACCGAACGACGCCTGCGGCAGGCGCTCCCCGCCTACGAGCGTGCGGGCGTGACCCTCGCACTGGAGACCTACGAGGTCGTCGCCACCGCCGACCTCGTCGCGGTCGTCCGGGCGATCGGCTCCGACCACCTCGGCATCTGCCTCGACCCGGCGAACACCGTCGCCCGACTCGAACACCCGGCCGACGTCGTCGCGATGACCGCCCCGCACGTCGTCAACTGGCACGTCAAGGACTCCGCCTTCACCCGCTCACCGGGCTGGGTCGGGTTCCAGTACACCGGCGTCCCGATCGGCACCGGGGTCCTCGACCACGACGCCGTCCGTGCCGCGGTCGAGCCGGACACACGGGGGATCAACCGCGTCATCGAGTTCTGGCTGCCGTGGCAGGACGAGCACGCCGGCGCCGAACCCCTGCCGGGGGAGACCCCCGCACAGACCACCACCCGCATCGAAGCGGCGTGGACCGAACACACCATCGAGTACATCAGGAGCAAGGAATCATGACCGACACCGTCACCACCACCCACACCGTCGCTGCCGGATCCGGCACGGCCGACGTCACCGTCGCCGTGATCGGTGCCGGCGGCAAGATGGGCACCCGCGTCTCGAACAACTTCGCGAAGAGCGAGTACACGACCCTGTACAGCGAGGCCTCGCCCGCCGGCCAGGAGCGCATCCAGGCCCTCGGCCGCGAGATCACCGACAGCCTCGACGCCGCGAAGGCCGCCGACGTCGTCATCCTCGCCGTCCCGGACGTCCTGCTCGGCACCATCTCGGAGCAGCTCGTCCCCGTCATGAAGTCGGGCGCCAGCATCCTGACGCTCGACCCGGCCGCCGCCTACGCCGGTCTGCTCGCCAAGCGCGAGGACATCCACTACGCCGTGGCGCACCCGTGCCACCCGTCGGTGTTCCTCGAGCGCACCACCAAGGCCGAGTGGGACGACACCTTCGGTGGCATCGCCGCCCCGCAGGAGGTCATCGCGGCCTTCGACGCCTCGGAGTCGCTCGGCGACGAGGGCGACCGCGCCAAGGCCGTCGCCGAGGCCGTCATCACCACGATGTACGCCCCGGTCATCCAGGTGCACTGGGTCACGGTGAAGCAGCTGGCCGTGCTCGAGCCGACCCTGGTCGAGACGATCGCCTGCATGATCGGCGACTTCCTCAACGACGCCCTCGAAGAAACGGTTACCGGTGTCGGCGTGCCCCGCGAGGCCGCCCGCGCCATGCTCTACGGCCACACCTGGATCGCGCTGACGAACGGCCTGCGCGGCTCGAACCCGTTCTCCGACGCCTGCCACATCGCGATGGGCTACGGCCGCGAGAAGCTCATCAAGGAGGACTGGAAGCAGGTCTTCGATGACAGCGAACTCGACTCGGTCATCGCGAAGATGCTCAAGATCGACGCAGTCCGGCGCTGAGCCGGACCGCCACCGACCACCGCGCCGACCCGTCAGCGCGCCCGGACCGGAACGCCCCGCCGACCCCCTTCCGGCGGGGCGTTCCCCGTGCCGTCGGTGGCCACGAACCCGCGCGGCCCCCACGCCTCCGCCAGCGTGATCGAGGCCACGCCCGGCACCGTCAGCGCCCGCACCGCGTCGGCGAACCACCGCTCGGCGGCCGGCGTGTGCTGCGCCGGGTCGGTCGCGTCCGGAACGGTCTCCGGCCCGTACCCGTGCTCGACGGTCGCGTCCGTCACGACCCGAGTCGGCGCCGTCGCCACCGCGTTGAACCGTGGCCGCAGCGTCACCGGTCCGACGTGCAGCGCCCTGCCGGCGGCCAGCCTGGAGGCACTGCTCACCACCCAGCGCTGCATCCGGATCGACTCGGTCACCTGTTCGGGCGACCGGTCGTGCATCTGCGGCGTCACGCTGCAGGTCAGGGGGCCGTCCCAGCCCGCGAACACCGCGATCGAGCGGTTCAGCTCGGTGAAGTGGGCCCGGGTACCGGCGACGACCTCCAGCGCGCCGACCGCTGCCACCGCTTCGCCCAGTGCCCGTTGCAGCGCCGGCGTCGTCAGGTGTGACACCGGGTCGAACGCCCCGACGCGAGCCACCGGCCCGCCCGCGAGCACCGCGTCGATCGCCGCGCGCAGCAGTGCCGGGTCGTCGGTGACGAAACGGACGTCCAGGGGAGCGCCACCCGCGTCACGCCGGGCCGAGGCGAGCACCGCCTCGACGTTCGGGGCCCCGAGGACCGGTTCGACCAGGATCGGGAACCCGCGGAGCAGGTCGGCGTCGTCCGGGCGCGCAGCGACCGGTGCCGAACCGGCGAGGAGCTGGAGCGTCGGCGGCGGCGTGACCGCGGCACCGGGAGCCGGCCCGTCGAGCGCCGCGAGGTCCGGGGCGGAGGAGGCCGCGCCTCCCGACCAGGTGCCCGGACCACCTGCCGGATCGACCGCCGTCGCACGCAGGGCGAGCCCCTGCCGGACCGTCGTCCCCGGCGTGATCGCGACCGGGAACGGCTCGGCGAGCGGCGTCGAGTAGGTCTTGAACGAGGCGTCGGTCCAGTTCCGCTGGTCCTCGGTCTCGAACACGTCGCCGGTCAGGTCGAGCGACAGCGCGGTCGCGCCCACCGACCAGTCGAGCCCGGCGACGTCGACGGCCGGCTGGTGCGGCGCGATCCAGAACGGGAACGCGGTCGCGGTGGCGTCACCGGACGGATGCCGCACCGTGAGCGGCTGCCCGGCCAGGGTCGGCGGGTGCAGGACGACGAGCCCGACGCGGTTGCGGCGAAAGGCCTTCGTGACGGTCCCGACCGCGGCGACCCGCAGGGTGTCGTCGTCGAGCGTGACCTCGAGGACGGTGCGCACGACCTCGACGCCGTCGTACCGTGCGCTGGTCTGGAGGCGGATGCGCGCGTCGTCGCCGTCCACCGTCCGTGTCAGCACCGTGTCGTCGGCGGTGCGCCAGTCGTGGTCGCGGACGACGAACCGGACGGCGCGCAGGACGAGCGTGCCCCGGAACGCGACGTCGGCGAGTTCGGCTCCGCGCAGTGCCAGACGCCAGGGCCCGACGGACACGATCTCGTCGATCGACGTCGCAGTCATGGTGCATGCCTAGCACCGGTCAACCGGTTGGGCAATGATGGGTGTGACGGAGCAGCGCTGCTCCGAGGACGGAGTCCCACATGACCGCACGACTCGACGGCCGGACCGCACTCGTCACGGGAGCGGGGTCCGGCATCGGCCGCGCGATCGCCGACCGCTTCGTGGCCGAGGGGGCCTCCGTCGTCTACGCCGACCGCGACGCCGAAGCGGCCGCCGGTTCCGCCGCCGCAGCCGGCCCGGCCGCGATCGGCCTGACGATGGACATCGCCGACGAGGCGAGCGTGGCCGCAGGGTTCGCCGACCTGGCCGAGCGTGGTGCGACCCCCGACGTGGTGGTCGCGAACGCCGGTGTGCAGCTGTTCGGCCACGACGCGAAGGTCGCCGACCTGTCGCTCGAGACCTGGGACCGCACGGTCGCGGTCAACCTCACCGGCACGTTCCTGACGATCAAGCACGCCGTCCGGGCGATGCTCGCGAGCGGCACCGGCGGGTCGGTCATCGCCACCGGGTCGCCCACCGGCCTGAACGGCGAGGGCGCCGACTTCGCGGCGTACTCCTCGACCAAGGGCGGCATCCACGCACTCGTCCGGGCGACTGCGATGGCCTACGCGCGGGACGGCATCCGGGTGAACACGGTCGTGCCGGGCTACACCGAGACCGGCCTCGTGTCGGCGATCTCCGGTGACCCCGAGGCCCGAGCCGCGATCGTCGCCCGCACCCCGCTCGGTCGCCCGGGCACCCCCGACGACGTCACCGGGATCATGGTCTACCTGGCCAGCCCGGAGTCGTCCTACGCCACCGGTGCGGAGTTCCGCGTCGACGGCGGCATGACGAGCCTCTGACCCGGCGCACGGCCCGCCCGTCCTGCGAAAGCGACAGTGTTCCACCGAACGTTCGCGGCACACTGTCGCCCTGACGGGACAGTCGTTGCAGCGATGACGAGGTCTGTCGCTTCCGCGGACAGGTCCCGCCCGCCGCCGAACCCGCCACACCGCCCTGGAGGCCCGTTGCGGCTCCGTCAGGCCGTCTCGCGCCCGGCGAGCAGCGCGCCCAGGGCCGCAGCACCGCCCGCAGCGTCGGGCACGGTCACCACCCGCGCCTGCCCGCCGCGGAGCCGCGCGACCAACCCCGGCCCGGACCGCACGACGTAGGCGAGACCGCGGCCCGAGATGCGGTAGCCCCAGCCGCCCCACTGACCCGGGGACACCTGCTCCCAGCCGCACGACTCGATGCGGTCCAGCGGGACGCGCATGAGGGGGATCCTCGTCCAGGTGGACGTGAGCCGCATGCCGCGACGGTCGACGGTGAGCTCCACCCGCGCCAGCACCAGCACAGCGAGCCCCGCGAGCACCATCGCCAGGCCGGAGACGACCGCCGTCGTCACCCCGGCCGATGCCGTCCAGACGGCGGTGCCGACGCCGAGGACCACGACGACCGCCCCGAGCACCGCGAACCACCGGCTGCCGACGCGTGCGCGCCAGGCGACGCGGGTGTCGGGCCCGACCGCCAGGGGAGCGACCTCGTGGGCCGGCACGGGTGCAGCGACCCGGAACAGTGCGAGCACGGGGACGGCGGCGACCACCACGGCGACGAGCAGGAACGGGACCGTCCACCAGGGGGACAGGGTGCCGTCGCCGGCCGTGTTCGTCCACGCGAGCACGACCCAGGCCGTGCCGAGGGTCCCGGCCAGCAGGTTCGCGACGAGCAGCACCGTGGCTGCCGTCCGCCTGTCGCGCCAGCGCAGCGCGGAGAACGCGAGTACGACGGCCACCAGTGCCACCGCCAGGGTGACCCAGAAGGCCGTCCACGGTGATCCCCAGCCGTCGGCGGTGCCGTCCGTCCGGAAGTGGATCGCGATCCGCGCGGGCATGGTGGAGGCCGCGAGGACCGCGGTGAGCACCAGTCCCACCGCGACCAGGAGCCCTGGTGCCGTCACGGCCAGCCGTGTGCCCGTGGTCATCGGTCGAGTCGTCATCGTGCCCCCTTGATCATCGTGAACAGGTCGTCGAGCGAGACACCCAGGGTGTCCGCCTGGTCACGCAGCTCGTCGACGAGCGTGCGCAACCGGTCGAACGAGGCGTTGCCCGATCGCAGGACCGTCGCACCGCGGCCGCGCCGCAACTCGATCAGTCCGTCGTCTTGCAGCAGCGCGTAGGCGCGCAGGACGGTGTGCATGTTGACGTCGACCGAGGCGGCGAGGTCCCGCGCAGCGGGCAGCCGCTCGCCGTTCCGGAGCTCGCCGCGGGCGATCGCATGGCGGATCTGGGTGGCGACCTGCTCTGCCAGGGTCGCTCGCGCCTGCGGGTCGACGGTGATCAACATGTTCGCATTCTATGCGAACAATCCGGCATCGCACCAGGGCTGGTCTACCCGTTCGGAACCAGTTTGGCCGCGGAACGCAGCACGTGGTTCCGCGGCTCCCGGCACGCGTACCGTCCGTCTCGATGACCGAATCACCCACCACCACCGCCCCGTCGAACTACGAGTCCGCCGACGGTGTGGACCCCCTGCACGTCACCACCTACCGACAGGTCCGCAAGGCCGCCCGCCGCGGACACGCACTGCCCGGCGACGCCGGAGAGCCGTCCCTCGCCGACCTCGTGAACGCCCGGAAGAACGGCACCGCCGACTCCCGCTGACGCAAGCTCACGATCCGGTCTCGACGAGGTCTCGATCGGGACACGACGACGCGAACGGCAGGACCGCGCTGCCACGATGTCGTCCATGGTCTCCTTCCGGTACGCACTGCCCCTCGTCGTCGTGAGCGCGGTCCTCGTGTCCGGCTCGCTCGCCGGTTGCTCGGCCGGCGCTGACGCGGCGGCGCGGTCGACGTCGACCCCGAAGCCGACCTCGGAGACCTCGGACGCCCAGCCCGTGCGCGGTGCGACGGACCCGATGGAAGAGGACCGGAGTGCTGCGGCGATCTGCGGCCAGATCAGTGCGCTGACGACGATCTCGCTGAACGCGACGGTCGGCCGCAGCCAGGGCGACCTCTCCGAGGCGCAGTACCAGGCACTGATCGCTGCGGAACGCTTCGGCTACGAGCACCTGTCGAGCAGCGACGAGGAGCTCGACGACGCGATCGACTACGCCCACGAGTACCTCGACGCGCACCCCGCACCGAAGTCCGGGCCGGCGCTCGAGATGACCCCCGAGTGGGAACTCGTCGGCCGCACCCTGAACACCGCGTGTCAGCGGGCCGGGTCGAACGTCGTGGGCACCGCCCAGTACGGCGGCTGACGACCCGGATCAGGCTCCCGTGACCGCCGTCACCAGCGCGTCGAGCGCGCGGTCGAGCTCCGGCATCGTCACGGCGCCGTAGCCGAACACGATGCCCGGCGGCGTGCTGCCGGGCGCGAGCCCGTACTCCTCGAGCGACGCCACGAACACCCCGGCGTCCGCCAGCCGGCGTGCGATCTCCGCCCCGGTGCTGGGAACCGACCACGTGACCACCGCGTGCAGTCCGCCGTTCAGGGCACGGGCCTCCAGGCCGGCGACGTCGCCGAGCCGAGTCGCGATCCGCGCCCGGCGGTGTGTGTAGTCCCGCCGGACCCGACCGAGGTGTCGTCGCAGCGCGCCCGTCCGTAGCAGGTGCACGAGCGCGGCCTGCACCGGTTCGGCGACGACCGCGCCACGCGCCCGACGAGCGGCGAGCACCGCGTCCGTCACCGGGGAAACCGCCGCTGCAGTCGTCGGCAGCACGAGGTAGGCACACCGCAGCCGGGGGTCGAGCGTCTTCGAGAACCCGCCGACGTGCAGCACCACGCCCTCGGCGTCGAGCGCGGCCAGCGCGGGCACGGGCGCGCCGCGGTGCCGGAACTCGGAGTCGTAGTCGTCCTCGACCACCACGGTGCCGGTGGTGGCGGCCCAGCTGAGCAGCCGCCGGCGCCGGGCGACGGGCATCACCGACCCGAGCGGGTACTGGTGCGTCGGGGTGACCAGGACGGCGTCGACCGGTCCTGCGGCTTCGAGCGCGTCGAGGTCGAGGCCGTCCTCGCCGACCGGGACGCCCACCAGGGACCCGCCCGCGCTCGTGACCGCACGGTGTCCGGTGCGGTAGCCGGGGTCCTCGACGGCGACGACGGGAGCGCGACCCAGCAGCCCCCGCAGCGCCTCGGTGACGAGCGACAGCGCCTCCGAGGTCCCCGCGGTCACGAGCACCCGGTCGACCGACGTCGTGAAACCGCGGGTCAGGCTGAGCTGGGCGACGACCTGTGCGCGCAGGTCGGGGGAGCCGAGGGATTCCGCGATCGCGTTCCGGAGCGGGGCCGACGCCGCTGCGTGCCAGGCTGCCCGCCAGTCCCGCTGCGGGATGGCGGTGACGGCGGGGATGCCCGGACGGCAGTCGATGAGCGAGGACGTCAGGGCCGGAGCGTCCGGATCGGGGGAGCGGGCGCCGACCGAAGCCGGCGTCATGCCCGCGTCCACCGTCACACTCGCCGCGACCCGGGCGAGGGCACCGTGCCGCGTCCGCAGGTACCCCTCGCCGTCGAGCTGTTCGTACGCCGCGACGACGGTGCCCCGGGCCACCCCGAGCTCCGCTGCCAGCGCCCGCGTCGACGGCAGCGGATCGCCTTCGCGCAGGGTGCCGTCGTGCACCATCCCGCGCACCCGTGCCACCACCTCGGTCACCTTGCTCGACTGGTCCACCGTGATCGCCCCGATCTGGTCCAGGCACCGGACCACTCGTGACCCTAGCGTGACGACATGCCCACCTCGAGCCCGGAACCAGAACCGACCGCCGACGTCCCCTCGCTCCGCGTCCGCCGCCTGCGCGGCCGCCAACTCGACGACCCCGCCGTCCTGCGCGCGATCCTCGCCGAGGCCCACCTCGCCCACGTCGGCATCGTCCGCGGCGGCCACCCCGTCGTCCTGCCGTTCCTCTGCGCCGTCGGGGACCTCGGGGACGGTCCCGTCCTGCTGCTGCACGGCTCGACCGGCGGCGGTCTGTTCCTCGACGCCGGGGCCGAGGGTGTCCCGGTCGCCGCCACCGTCACCCACCTGGACGGCCTCGTCTTCGCACGCTCCACCAACGACAGCTCGGCGAACTACCGCAGCGCGATGATCGCCGGGCGCGCGACCGTGGTGCCGACCGACCTCCGCGCCGAAGCCCTCTGGCAGGTGGCCGACCACCTCATGCCGGGCCGCCGAGCCGAGGTGCGTGAGATGACCGCGAAGGAGGTCCGCGCCACCCAGGTCCTCCAGCTGCCCCTCGACCGCGCGAGCGTCAAGGTCCGCGCCCATGGCGTCGGCGAGGACCCGGCCGACGGCGAGGACCACACCGTCTGGGCGGGCGTCCTGCCACTCGCGGTCCGCGCCGGTGTCCCGATCCCGGGGGACATCTCGGGGGACAGCCCGGTGGACGCGTCGGTCGTCGCGCTGTCGGCTCGCCTCGACCGCCTGGCGGCCGACCGGGAGGCCCGGATCGCCGCCGTCATGCGGGTCACGCCGGTCTGAGCCCGGGTCCACCGCCGCGGGCCGGCTCCGGAACGCCCGTGCGCGCCGTCGGAGTGGCCTGCGAGCGGTGCTCGTTCCTGTGACCAGCTGCAGGAACACTCCGGCGCTGCCCAGCTGCGAGCACCGTCGTGACCAATACGTTACTTTCCGGACCGCCGAGTGGTCCCGACCCGGAAGGACCCATGGGACGCCACACCCTGCCTGCAGCAGCCGACGACCGTCAGCCCGCGCGAACGCACACGCACCCCGCGGTCGACCCCGCGCCGCTGACGCCGGACACGCAGCAGTCCCGTCCCCGTGGTCGCCGCTCGGCCCTCGGTCCCGCGGCCGCCCGCTCCACCTTCGTCGAGCACCCGAAGCCGGCCCGGACCGTGCGGATGCAGCCGCGTCCCGCCCCCGTCGCATCGTCTGCCGGCCATGCGGTGCTGAGCCGGACCGCCACCCTGCGCGCCGAGCGTGCCGTCGACCCGCGGCACATCCGTCGTTCCGCGAACGCGAAGCGTGCCGCGATCCTGCTCGCCCCCGCGATCGCAGTGACCTCGAGCCTGACGCTCGCCCTGCCCGCGAACGCCGACACCCTGCCCGCGGACACCCGCTCGGGCACGACCACGGCGCAGGCCGCCCAGACCTTCACGGTGGCGCACGACGTCCAGGTCCCCGTGGTCTCCACCGACGGCATGACCACGACGACGACGATCGTGTCGTACCCGACGCTCGACCTCCGCTTCGGGGTGACCACCGCGCAGGCACAGTCCGCGTTGTCCGCCGCACTCTCGGCCGGCGGCGACCGGGCCACGATCGTGCAGACCGCCCTGCAGTACATGGGGGACCCGTACGTCGAGGGCGGCGCGAGCCACGAGGGCATCGACTGCTCCGGGCTCACGATGGTCGCCTACCAGGCGGTGGGGATCCAGCTCGTGCACTACGTCCCGACGCAGGACGCCGTCGCCACCACGATCCCCGAGTCCGAGGCGCTGCCGGGCGACCTCGTCGTGTACGACGACGAGGACCACGTCGGCCTGTACCTCGGCCAGGGACTCGTGCTGCAGGCACCGCACCCGGGCGAGGTCGTCGACATCGTCCCGATGTACTCGGCGGCCCACCACTTCGCGCGCGTCCTGCCCGCCGGCAGCTGACCCGACCAGCCGTGGTGCGGCCGTGGTTGTGACCAGCCGGACCACCCGGACGGGGCGTCCCCACCGATCACGGGCCTCCCGTATCCTGGAGTGATGGCTTCCGACACCCGCACCCCGTTCGAACAGCAGCAGTCTGCTCGTCCGCAGGTGCGCCCGCGCACCGAGGGCTGGAAGCAGGCCACCGACACCGACGGTCGCCCGCTCCTGCAGTTCGCATCCCCGAAGCGTGGCAAGCCGCCCGTGCACCTGGCCGACCTGACGGCCGAGGAACGCGAGGCCCGCGTGAAGGAACTCGGCCTGCCCGGGTTCCGCGCCAAGCAGCTCGCGACCCACTACTTCCAGCACTACACGTCCGACCCGGCCAAGATGACCGACCTGCCCGCCGCCCAGCGGGAGCAGCTCGTCGCCGGGATGCTCCCGCCGCTCCTCACCGAGACCCGGCGGCTGGCGACGGACAACGGCGACACGATCAAGTTCCTCTGGAAGCTGCACGACGGCGCCCTGGTCGAGTCGGTCCTCATGCGCTACCCGGGCCGCATCACCCTGTGCGTCTCGTCCCAGGCCGGATGCGGCATGAACTGCCCGTTCTGCGCCACCGGCCAGGCGGGGCTGACCCGCAACATGTCGACCGCCGAGATCATCGAGCAGATCGTCCGGGCCAACGCCGCGATCGCCGCCGGTGAGCTCGGGGGCGATCCCCGCAAGGGCGGCAACGACCGCGTCGACGCCGAGCGCGTGACGAACATCGTGTTCATGGGCATGGGGGAGCCGCTCGCGAACTACAAGCGGGTGATGGACGCCGTGCGGTTGATGGTCGCGCCGCAGCCGAACGGTCTCGGCATGAGTGCCCGCGGCATCACGGTGTCGACCGTCGGCCTGGTGCCGGCGATGCTCAAGCTCGCGGACGAAGGGATCCCGCTCACCTTCGCGCTGTCCCTGCACGCACCTGACGACGAGCTCCGCGACGAGCTCATCCCGGTGAACTCGCGCTGGAAGGCCGACGAGGCGATCGACGCCGCCCACAACTACTACGTGAAGACGGGCCGTCGTGTCTCGATCGAGTACGCGCTCATCAAGGACATGAACGACCACGCCTGGCGAGCCGACCTGCTCGCCGAGAAGCTCAACAAGCGCGGCAAGGGCTGGGTGCACGTCAACCCGATCCCGCTCAACCCGACGCCGGGCTCGGTGTGGACCTCGTCCGAGGTGCACGTGCAGGACGAGTTCGTCCGCCGACTCAACGCCGCCGGCATCCCGACGACCCTGCGCGACACCCGCGGCAAGGAGATCGACGGGGCGTGCGGGCAGTTGGCAGCGGCCGAGTAGGCCGGTCCGGTCGTTCGTCCGGGAGGCACGGTGCGAGTTCGCACCGTGCCTTCCGTCGTTCCCGGGGGCGCGCCCACCTCGTCGATGCCCGGAAACCCGGGGGACACGTGCCGTTCACCCGACAGCGACACGCCCGGGAGGGACGACGGTTGGCAGGGCCCCCAGGGCCTGTGTAAAGTAATCACTCGTTGCCGCTGAGGCGGAGAACGGAACGGCCGAGACGGTCACAGGGTGCAAGCCCTGGATGCGCAGTCCGGACGGGGTCCCGCTCAGGCAACATCCCCCGAAGAAGTCGAAGCAATTCGACGTGTCTGACGGTGGAACAAGACGAATGCCTCTCTGGCGGAACCTGTGATGGGTCGAGCGGGGAGTGCGCCTGGTCCTTGAGAACTCAACAGCGTGCACATTGTCAATGCCAATTTATTGATTGACCTCGTGCCTGGTCGGCTTGCTGACTGGGTCATGAAGCAATTCCTTTTGGATTGAAGATTGTCAGTAGACAGTCAACAGTCAGAATCAACTCGGTCTGATGCCTTCGGGTGTTGGGTCTGTATTTTTTTACGGAGAGTTTGA
>NZ_QKTD01000024.1:0-38530 GCF_003234695.1 Curtobacterium sp. MCLR17_042 | reverse complement strand
GTTCGGCGGGGCGCGGGGCGGGGTTCGTCGGTCGCTTCGTGAGCAGAAATGGTCGGGTCGCCTTCGGGCACCCGACCATTTCTGCACTCCAAGTGCGGGCCACCTCGCACGCACCTCGCATGGTGCGAGAGCGCGCCCGCGGCGCGGATAGCCTGGGCGGGATGAGGAAGCGCGGCGGAACGGTGCTCGTGTTGGTGGCGATCGGGGTCCTGGCGGGCGTCCTGTCCGGGCTGTTCGGCGTCGGCGGAGGGGTCATCGTGGTGCCGGCGCTCATGGCCTTCGCACAGATGGACCAGCGTCGGGCCTCGGCCACCTCGCTCGTGGCGATCGCCCCCGCAGCCGTCGTCGGCGCGGTCACCTACGCCGTGCAGGGCGAGGTGCACTGGCTCGCGGCCCTGACCCTGGCGGTCGGGAGCGTCATCGGCGCCCCGATCGGTGCCCGGCTGCTCCGTGCCCTGCCCCTCCGCGCGCTGCCGTGGATCTTCGTCGGGTTCATCGCCGTCGTGCTCGTGTCGCTGTTCACGACGGTGCCGACCCGCGGTGGCGAGGTGCACTTCGGCGTCGTCGAGGCGATCGTCCTGCTGCTGCTCGGGCTGCTGTCGGGGGTGCTGTCCGGGCTCGTCGGCGTCGGCGGCGGGGTCGTCATCGTGCCGGGGCTCGAGGTCGTGCTCGGTGCAGGTGACCTGCTGGCGAAGGGCACGTCGCTGCTCACGATGGTGCCGACGTCGGTGTCCGGGACGGTCGCGAACCTCCGGCGCCGTGCGGTCGACCTGCGGGTCGGGCTGACGGTCGGCATCACCGCCGCCGTGTGCTCGCCGGGCGGTGCCGTGCTGGCGCGCCTGGTGGACCCGCAGGTGGGCACCTGGTTGTTCGCGGCATTCCTGGTGGTCGTCGCGGTCATCGTGCTCAGCCGCGGACGTCGGAGGGCACCACAGAACGACGCGAGCGACGGTGAGGTCGCGTGACGGGCCTCCAGGCAGGGCGCGACGCTGAGGCCGTGCTGGCGGCGTTCGCCCGCACCACCGGCGACGTCGCCGCGGCCCGCCGGGTCGCGCGGCAGTTCCACGACCTCGACGAGGGCGAGCGTTCGGCGCTGCTCTGGAGCGAGGACGACGGCGCGAAGCTCGTGGCTGTCCTGCTGCTCGTGCAGGCGATGCGGGCGCAGGCGGACCCGGAGCTCACCGACGAGTACCTGTCGGCGGCGAAGGCCGAGCGGTTCGAGGACCCGGTGCTCGTCGACCTGGCGGCCGAGGAACTCGTCGGCGCCCCCTTGCTGGGCGCTTCGACCGGCCCGCTGTTCGCGCTGGCGAAGTCCGACGTCGCGATGGTCCGGCGGACCGCGGTCGTGGCGACCCTGGCGTTCGTGAAGCAGGGCGACGCCGAGGTGCCGCTCGGGATCGCCGGACGCCTGGTGCGGGAGCGCAGCGAGACGGTGCAGTCGGCGCTCGGTTTGGTCCTGCGCGAGACGGGGAAGCGGGCGTCCGCGGCGGCGCTCGTGGCGTTCCTCGAGCAGAGCGGCCGGTTCCTCAGCCCGGCTGCCCGCCGGACGGCGACCGAGCACCTGCCCCCAGGGAAGCGTGACCGGCTGCGGGGCTGACCGAGCGGCGCTGTGCTGTGCTGTGAACCGACTGTGCAGTCTGCCCAACCGACCAAATGGTCGGTTACGGTCGACCGATGACCACGACCAGCACCACCCCGACCCACCGCGCCTCCGTCCGTGAGTGGGCGTCCCTCGGCGTCCTCACCCTGGCCGTGGTGCTCCTGGCGATCGACGGCACCGTGCTGGCCCTGGCGGTGCCGTCCCTGACCGCCGACCTCGACCCGACCGCGACCCAGGTGCTCTGGATCGGCGACGTCTACTCGTTCGCACTCGCCGGGTTGCTCGTCACGATGGGCAACGTCGCCGATCGGATCGGTCGGAAGCGCCTACTGCTCCTCGGCTCCGTCGCGTTCGGACTGGCATCGGCCGCTGCGGCCTTCGCCTCGAGCCCGGAGCTGCTCATCGCCGCACGGGCACTCCTCGGCGTCGCCGGCGCCACCCTGATGCCCTCGACGCTGTCGCTGGTGCGCACGATCTTCCGCGACCCGCGGCAGCGCACCACCGCCATCGCGGTGTGGTCCGCGGGCGCGACCGGTGGTGCCGCGGCCGGACCACTCGTCGGCGGGGCGCTGCTGGAACACTTCTGGTGGGGATCGGTGTTCCTCATCAACATCCCCGTCATCGCGGTGATCGTCGTCGCCGGGGCGTTCCTGCTGCCGGAGTCCCGCGGCGGCGCCCGGACCCCGATCGACCTGCTCTCCGCGGTGCTCTCGGTGCTCGCGATCGTGCCGCTGGTCTACGCCGTGAAGCACGTCGCCGGGCACGGGTTCGACTGGACGGTGCCGGCGACCGCGTTGCTCGGGCTCGCGTCGGGCTGGTGGTTCGTCCGGCGGCAGAAACGCCTGACCACGCCGCTCATCGACCTGCAGCTGTTCCGGATCCCGGCGTTCTCCGGTGCGGTGGTCGCGAACTCGCTGTCCGTCTTCGCGCTGAGCGGTCTGCTGTTCTTCTTCTCGCAGTACCTGCAGCTGGTGCGCGGGTTCACCCCGCTGCTCGCCGGAGCCGCGGAGCTGCCGGCCACCCTGGCGTCCATCGCGGTCATCGCCGTGATCGGCCTGCTCTCCCGTCGCGTCGGCCCCGGTCGCTCCATCGGCCTCGGGCTGGCGGTCGCCGCGGTCGGCATGGCCGGACTCGCCTTCGCCGAGGGGCTGCCGACGTACTGGGGGATCGCCATCGCGCTCGCCGTGGTCGGCCTCGGCGTCGGGGTGTCGATGACGCTGGCGACGGACGCGGTCGTCGCCGCGGCTCCGCGGGAGCGTGCGGGCGCCGCCTCGGCGATCTCGGAGACCGGGTACGAGCTCGGCGTCGCGCTCGGCATCGCGGTGCTCGGGTCGCTGCAGACCGCGTTCTACCGGTCGAACCTCGACCTCACGGGCGACAGCCTGGGTGCGGGGGTCGCGGACCGGGTCCGGGAGTCGCTGGCGTCGGCGAGCCAGGTACTGCAACCGGGGTCGCCGGTGCTCGAGCACGCCCGTGAGGCGTTCACCGGTGGCATGCAACTCGCCTCCGTCTGCGCCGCGGTGCTGCTCGCGGTCGCCGCCGTGGTCGCGCTCCGGGTCATCCCGAACCGGCAGGATGGACCGCATGACCACTGACCGCAGCACGGGCCCCGGCACCGGCACCGACGGCTCCCGCGACCGCGAGCGCACGCGGCAGGCCGTGCTCGAGTCCGCACGCCGATTGCTCGCCGAGCGCGGTACGCGGGTGAGCGTCGCCGAGATAGCGACCGAAGCCGGCGTCTCGAAGAGCGGGCTGCTGCACCACTTCCCGTCGAAGGACGAACTCCTGCTCGCGGTCGTCGAGCACGGGTTGGCCGCGTTCACGGACGAGGTCATGCAGCACGTGGACCTCGCCGAGAACCGACCGGGCAAGGTCCTGCGCGCCTACGTCCGGACGCTCTGCGGCGGCAGCGAGCAGGCGATGGACCTGTTCGCACCGTCGTCGCACTGGCCCGGTCTGATGGCCGTCCCGGGGATCGCCGCGGCCGTCGCCGCCGACGCCGAGCACTGGCGGACGCTGTTCGCACGCGACGGCCTGCCCGAGGACCGCGCACTGGTGGTCCGGCACGCGGCCGAGGGCCTCGCGGCCGCGGTCGGCATGCCGCCCTACCTGGACGAGCGGGAGCTCGCGGTCGCGCGCGACGCCTTGCTCGCCCTGGCAGAACCCGCCTGAGGCGACGGCCGGGAGGCCCGGTGCGAGTCCGCCCCGCCGCTGGCCGCCCGCGCGCACCGGCCCCACCGCCGTCCCGGTCCGACGCCTAGGCTGCGGGCATGCACACCGAGGTGCCCCGGATCGACGCCGGACTCGTCGAACGACTCGTCGCGGAGCAGTTCCCCGACTGGGCCGACCTGCCCGTGCGCGAGGTCGACCACCAGGGCTGGGACAACCGCACCTACCGGCTCGGGGACGCCCTGTCGGTGCGACTGCCGAGCGCGGCCGGCTACGTGCCCGCGGTCGAGAAGGAACAGGACGTCCTGCCGTACCTCGCCCGACGGCTGGACGTCGCGGTCCCGGAGGCCGTGGCGCTCGGGGAACCGGGCCAGGGGTACCCGTTCCCGTGGTCGGTGCGGCGGTGGCTCGACGGGGTGCCCGCCGTGCAGGTCGACGACCTCGACCACGAGCGCTTCGCGGCCGGGGTCGGTGCCGTGCTCCGGCAGCTCCGGAGCGTCCCGGCGACGGGCGGCCCCACCGCCGGCGCGCACTCGTTCCACCGCGGCGAGCACCCGTCCGTGTACGACGCCGAGGTGCGGACGGCGCTCAACACGCTCGGCGGCGGCGGCAGCGGCAGGACCGGTGGCACCGTCGTCGACCGCGGCGCGTGCGAAGCGGTCTGGGCCGAGGCCCTCGCCAGCCGGTGGGAGGCGCCGGCCGTCTGGTTCCACGGCGACGTCGCCCCGGGCAACCTGCTCGTCGACGACACCGGGCGGCTGTGCGCGGTGATCGACTTCGGCACGTGCGGCGTGGGGGACCCGGCGTGCGACCTCGTGCTCGCGTGGACGATGCTGGACGGGCCGGCGCGACGGGTGTTCCGGCGGGCCGTCGACCTGGACGACGACACGTGGGCGCGTGCACGGGGATGGGTGCTGTGGAAGGCGCTCATCATGCTCGCCGGCAGCGCCGGACCGGGCGGTCGCGACGAGCACGAGCGGGTCCTCACGGCCGTCCTCGCCTGAGGTCGCGGCCACGGCTGCCGACCCGCGCCGACGTGCGCGAGGGGGACGCGGGGCTGGGAGCGTCCACGGGGCGGGCGCGTACCGAGGAGGGGAACGCGAGTCGTGCCTCCAGGCAGGCTCGAAGCGACCACGAGAGGAACGCAACGTGCGCGCACTGACCTACCAGGGCACCGAGAAGGTGTCCGTCGAGACCGTCCCCGACCCGACCATCCAGGAGCCGACCGACGCGATCGTGCGGATCACCTCCACGGCGATCTGCGGCTCCGACCTGCACCTGTACCGCGTGCTCGGCCCGTACATCGACCGCGGCGACGTCCTCGGCCACGAGCCGATGGGCATCGTGGAAGAGGTCGGATCCGGCGTCACGAACCTGAAGGTCGGCGACCGGGTCGTCATCCCCTTCAACATCTCCTGCGGCCACTGCTGGATGTGCCAGCACGGCCTGCAGTCGCAGTGCGAGACCACCCAGGTGACCGAGTACGGCACCGGTGCCTCGCTGTTCGGCTACACGAAGATGTACGGCCAGGTCCCCGGTGGCCAGGCCGAGTACCTGCGCGTGCCGCACGCCGACTACGGCCCCATCGTCGTGCCGGACGACGGCACCCCCGACGACCGCTGGCTGTTCCTGAGCGACATCCTGCCGACCGCGTGGCAGGCCGTGCAGTACGCCCAGGTGCCCGAGGGTGGCACGCTCGCCGTGCTCGGCCTCGGCCCGGTCGGCCAGTTCGCCGCCCGCATCGGCAAGCACCTCGGCTACCGCGTGCTCGCCGTCGACCCCGAGCAGGTCCGCCGTGACCTCGGGGCGAAGCACGGTGCCGAGGTGTTCGACCTGACGAAGGACCTGGTGCCCGAGCTCGTCGACCTGACCGACGGTCGCGGCCCCGACGGGGTCGTCGACGCCGTCGGCATGGAGGCCCACGGCAACCCGATGGCGGGCTTCGCCCAGCGCGCTGCCGGCCTGCTGCCCGACAAGCTCGCGCAGAAGGCGATCGAGACCGCCGGGGTCGACCGCCTGGCGGCCGTGCACGCGGCCATCGACCTGGTCCGCCGCGGCGGCACGGTCTCGCTGAGCGGTGTCTACGGCGGCATGGCCGACCCGATGCCGATGATGACGCTGTTCGACAAGCAGATCACCATCCGCGAGGGCCAGTGCAACGTCAAGCGCTGGATCGACGACATCATGCCGCTCGTCTCCGACCCGTCGGACCCGCTCGGCACGCTCGACCTGACCACCCACCGCGTCTCGCTCGAGGATGCTCCGCACATGTACGAGGTCTTCCAGAAGAAGCAGGACGACTGCGTCAAGGTCGTGCTCGACCCCGCGATGGCCGCGGCCTGATGCGCATCGTCGTCGTCGGTGCGACCGGCAACGTGGGGACGGCGGTGCTCCGTCGGCTCGCGGCCGTGCGCGCCGACGGCGACGGGGAGGCCGGCCGTGACGGCATCGGCCGCGACGCCGCCGGCGTCCAGATCGTCGGTGTCGCCCGGCGCCTGCCGGACCTTCGCGCCGAGCCGTACGACGCCGCCGTCTGGCACGCCGTCGACGTCGGTGCCGCGGACGCCGTGGACCAGCTCGCCGCCGTGTTCCAGGGTGCCGACGCCGTCATCCACCTGGCGTGGGCGCTCCAGCCGACACACGACATCCCCGCGCAGCACCGCACGAACGTGACCGGCACGGCGAACGTCCTGGCGGCCGTGGCGCGGGCCGAGGTGCCCCAGGTCGTCGTCGCGTCCTCGGTAGGTGCTTACCGCGGGGTGGACGTCGACGGCAAGCGCATCCCCGTGGACGAGAGCTGGCCGACGGACGGGATCCCGACGGCGACGTACTCGATCCACAAGGCCGCCAACGAGGCCGCGATGGACGCGTTCGAGGCCGACCACCCCTCCGTGACCGTCACCCGGCTGCGCCCGGGACTGATCTTCCAGCGGGACGCCGCCGCCGAGATCCGGGGGCTGTTCCTCGGACACCTCGTGCCGATGTCGATCGTGCGGTGGATCCGCTGGCTCGTGCTGCCGCTGCCGTACCCGTTCGTGTTCCAGGCCGTGCACGCCGACGACGTCGCCGACGCCTACTGGCGAGCGGTCGACCGACGGGCAGCGGGGGCGTTCACCATCGCGGCCTCGCCCGTGCTCAACCCGCCGAGACTGGCCCGGGCCTTCGGCATGCTCGGCGCCGTCCGGATCCCGCTGCGGCTGCTGCGCGGGATCGTGACGGTGACGTGGCGGCTGCGGTTGCAGCCGACGGACGCCGGGTGGATCGACATCGCTGCCGGCGTGCCGATCATGCGGACCGACCGAGCCCGGTCCGTGCTCGGATGGGAGGCCCGACACACCTCCGAAGAAGCGTTGCGTGCACTCGTGGCCGGCTTCGCGGACGGTGCGAACGTTCCGGGGTCGGGGCCGCTGCGCGGCTGACCGGGCTGGGGCTGGCCGGGGGGCGGCGCTGCCGGGTCGCTTCGGGCGTACCGGGTGGTTTCGGGCGTACCGGGTCGGAAGTTCTGACCAGGTACGCCCGGTTCCACATTCCATCGCGGGCGTTCTGGGAAGGAACGCCCGCTCGTGTTCGCCGTCTCGCGCTACGCTTCGCTCGTCGTTGTGAGAAGGGGGAGCGCGATGGTGCTCAGTTGGTCCGCGTTCAGTGAGCTCGAGGGTCCGGGGGAGTCGGGGATGCCCGACCTGTTCGACGGCTGGTTCGGCATCGCGTTCGGGGTCGTCGCGGCGTTGGCGATCCTCACGACCCTGACGATCGTCATCCTGTCGCTCTACGGCGGCAAGCGGATGGCCGACCGTGGTCAGAACCCGCTCACCATGCAGGAGGACATCGCGTACCAGGCGATGCAGAGCCGCACGTTCGCACCGGACAAGCCGCTCGAACAGCGGCTCGCCGAACTCGACGACCTGCACGCCCGCGGCGTGATCTCCGACGAGGAGCACCGCAGCGCCCGAGCCGAAGCGCTGCGCGGACGATGATGGCCTCCGAAGAAGTGCAGAACCCCCTGATCCCGCCGGTCTACGACGTCGTCTGGACCCTGCTGATGGCACTCATCGTCATCGCGGTCATCGTCGCCGTGTGCATCGCGGTCGTCCGCAGCCGGCGCCCGCACGGTGCCCGTCGGAGCTCGCCGGAACAGCGGCTCCTCGAACTCGACGAGCTGCACGCCCGCGGGGTCATCACCGACGACGAGCGTCGAGCCGCGCGGGCCGAGGCCCTGCGCGGTTAGCCTGGTCGGGTGCTGCTGCCGACGGACCTGCTCGGGGTGTGGGACCTGCACCGCACCGTGCACGACCACCGCGCCGGTGCCACGGGGACCGTCACCGGGACGACCACCCTGACCCGGGTCGGTGACGACGAGGTGCGCTGGGACGAGTCGGGCGTGATGACCTTCGACGGTCGGACGATGCCCGTCTCACGGACCCTCGTCCTGCGGCGGACGAGTACCGGCGGCTGGACCGTGCACTTCTCCGACGGTCGGGTGTTCCACGACTGGGTCTGGGGCACGAGCGTCGCCCACGCCTGCACCCCGGACGACTACACGGGTGCCTTCGACGGCGACGAAGACCGCTGGACGGTGCGGTGGGAAGCGCGCGGCCCGGCGAAGGACTACCGGCTCGACAGCGTCCTCACCCGACCCCGGTCGTGACCCGGGGTCGGCGGTCACCGCCAGACTGGGGGCATGGCACGCTCCTCCGGCACCGACGCCCCGCGCATCACCCTGACCGAACCGACGAACCTCGAGGACTGGGCACCAGCACCCGGTGACGTCCTGACGAGTGACCGCATCGAGGGCAAGCGCATCGACGTCCTCGACCTGGCCGGCGAGCGACTGCCCGACCTGGAGATCGAGGAGTGCGTCATCGACACGTTCCGGGGCGACGACGCGGACTTCCGTGGGCTCCGGGTCCGTGACTCGATCATCGACTCGCTCGACGCCCCGATCCTGCGGGCGTCGAGCAGCTCGTGGCGCGAGGTCCGGGTCTCCGGCGGGCGCGTCGGCTCGGCGGAGCTGTACGACTCCGGGCTGAACGGCGTCGAGTTCGTCGGCATGAAGTTCGGGTTCGTGAACCTGCGGGGCTCGACGATCACCGACGTGGTGTTCCGCGACTGCGTCATCGACGAGCTCGACATCGCCGACGCGAAGCTGCTGCGGGTGTCGTTCGACGGCAGCAGCCTCCGCGCCGCCGAGGGGTCGAACACCCGCATCGACCACGTGGACCTGCGTGGAGCGGACCTCGATCGGGTCGAGCGGCTCGAGGGGTTCCGCGGGGCCACGATCGGCGCCGACCAGTTGTACACGCTCGCACCGCTGCTGGCAGCACAGGCCGGCTACCGCGTCGACTGACCGAGCCCGGGTTTCGCGCTCACCGACACTCCACGCCCGCCCCGCCCCGCGAACTGTCGCTCAGCGCGAAACATCGGCTGCAGGGACGCCCGCACCGACGCCCGCGCCCACCCCGGCCAGTGCCGCCGCCAGGTCGGCCTGCACCAGGTCGCCGTGCACCGCCGCGCCCGTCTGGGTGCCGGCCGCCGCCGACGCGATGACCGTCGCCATCGGGGACGTCACGTTGCCGGCCGCGTAGACCCCGCGCACGGCGGTCTGCCCAGCGGCGTCCACGGTCAGCGCCGTCGCGAACCGGTGGTCGCCCATGAACTGGTCGGTGGCGGCGAGGCCGAGCCCGGACAGGAAGTCCACCCGCGCCTCGGGCCGGCTCGCCGTGGCCACGGCATCGAGTTCGACGAACGACCCGTCGCCGAGCCGGACCCCGGTCAGCCGGTCACCCTCGGAGACCACGGCGGCGACGGGGCCCTCGATGACCGAGATGCCACGGGCCGCCAAACCGGCCAGGGCGGTGTCGTCCATCAGGGCCGGCTCGGTCAGGAACGCGGTCACCCGATCGCTCAGCGCCCGGAACATGAGCGCGTGGTGTGCGCCGTTCGGCGTCGTGACGAGGACCCCGATCCGCTGGTCGCGGATCTCCCACCCGTGGCAGAACGGGCAGTGCACGACCCCGCGCCCCCACTGCTCGGCCAGGCCCGGGACCTCCGGCAGGACGTCCACGGCGCCGGAGGCGACGACCAGCCTTCGCGCCGTGACGATCGCGCCAGAGTCCAGCGTGACCGAGAAGCCGACCGGGTCGTGACCGTCACCGGTCGTGGCGGACGTGGCCACGATCCTCCCGGCCGTGCCCTGGACGCCGTAGGCGGCGACCTCGTCGCGACCGATGCGGACCAGCTCGGCGGGCGCGACGCCCTCGTGGCCGAGGTAGTTGTGCGCGCCGGGCGCCGGGGCGTTGCGGGGCTCGCCGGAGTCGACGACGAGTACCGAGCGCCGCGAACGGCCGAGGATGAGGGCGGCGGAGAGGCCGGCGGCTGAGCCGCCGATGACGATGACGTCGAAGTGTTCAGGCATGCGCTGATCATGCGGCGGATCGAGCGTGAACAGCAACGATGTTTGCCGGTGTGGCAACATGGCCGTCATGGGACACGGCAGCCAGGACACGACCGCCCCGCGCACGACGGCCGAGGTCGTCGACGGGGTCGGCCCCCGCCTGCGCGCGCTGCGTGCCCACCGCGACGTCACGCTCGCCGCGCTGTCTGAGCAGACGGGGGTCTCGGTGAGCACCCTGTCGCGGCTCGAGTCCGGCCAGCGGAAGCCGACGCTGGAACTGCTGCTGCCCCTCGCCCGGGCGTACCAGGTGCCCCTCGACGACCTGGTCGGCGCACCGCAGACCGGCGACCCGCGCGTGCACATGAAGCCCGAGGTGCACGGCGGCCGCGTCGTCGTGCCGCTGACGAAGCGGACCGGCGGGGTGCGCTCGTTCAAGCAGCTGTTCCCGCCGAACACCCCGGGTGGGGAGCCGTCGCTCAAGACGCACGAGGGCTACGAGTGGCTCTACGTGCTGTCCGGACGGCTCCGACTGGTGCTGGGGGAGCACGACCTCGACCTCGGACCCGGTGAGGTCGCCGAGTTCGACACCCACACTCCGCACTGGATGGGCAACGTGACCGACTCCGTCACCGAGGTGCTGTGCCTGTACGGGCCGCAGGGTGAGCGGGCGCACGTGCGGTCTCGACCCGCCCGGTGACCCGTTGCGTCAGTCCGTGAAGACGTTCGCCACGACGTCGTCGAGCAGATCGGTCGTCTTTATGTTCGACTGCTGGATGTGGATGCCGAGGTCACCCCGCGTGAAGTACGTGTCGCCGTCCGTGACCGGGTACTGCGAGTTCTTCGAGACCTTCTGGCACAGGGACCCGTCGGACTCGTCGCCGCAGTCGTAGCCCTTCGCCGAGAGCTGCTCGAGCGCGTCGCGGGCCGCGGCCGGGTCGACGGCGTCGACCGCGATGGACAGGTACGAGATGTCGGCCTGCGGCTCTCGCCACACGCAGTACAGGCGCTTGCCGTCGCCCTGCAGCGCCGGGGTGAACGAGCTCTTCGGGATCGCGATCGGGTCGCCGACGACCGACGGGTCGTTGAGCGGTGCCGATGCGAACGCCTTGTCCCACTTGCCAGGGGTGATCAGGTCGGTGCAGCTGGCCGGGACGGTGGCGGTGTCGTCGCTCGGGCCCCCGGTGTCGGTGGGGCTCGGAGCGGCCGTGGTGTCGGTCGGGCTCGGTGCCGTCGTCGGGTCGGCTGCGGCGGCCGCGGTGTCGCTCGCCGGTCCGGCCGGTCCGGCCTGTGCGCAGCCGGTCAGAGCGAGCCCTGCAGCCAGCAGGGCAGCGAGCGTGATCGTGTGGCGCATGGTTCCCCTTCGTCCGGTCGCATCAGGTGATGACCGTCGCTCACGAACGTACCGACCGACGGCCGGGGTGGCTGAGACCGTCACCGATTCGTTGTCCCCCGTCCCCGTCGATCAGCGGCTGCGCCACCACCGCCGCGACGGCGACCCGGAGCGCAGGCGTCGCGCCCACCGGCGCACCGGGTTCGCCCGCCGGCCGTTCACGCGGAACGTGTGGAAGGCGCGTCGCGTCCGCACCCAGACGGACGGGAGGCCCGCCAACGGTCGCGCGGACACCTGCACGGTGAGCACGGGGTCGGCCACCACCCGCCAGGCCGGGTCGAGCTGCATGCTCAGGTCGACGTCGTCGTGCACCTCGGCGTCGTCGCGGTGCGCTCGCCCACCGACCGCGGCCCAGGTCGACCGGCGCATCGCCATGGCGGACCCGAACAGCGGCGGACGCCCGAGCGCGCTCCACATCAGGACGAAGTACGGGCCCATGTACACGGCGTTCCACAGTCGGCGCACCACGGCGCCACCGTTGCGGGGCCGGCCGGGACCGGTGACCGCGACGACCTCGGGGTCGGTGAGTAGACGGACCGCGTCGGCGATCCAGGACGGCGGTGGGACGGAGTCGGCGTCGAGCCGCACGACGACGTCGCCGGACGCCCGGTCGTAGCCGCGCGCCGAGGCCCGGGCGATCCCGCGCACCGGCTCCGTGAGCACGACCGCACCGGCGTCCCGGGCGATCGCCGCGCTGTCGTCGGTGCTGCCGTTGTCGACCACGACGACCTCGTCGGCCGGCCGGGTCTGGTCCGCGAGGGCGGCGAGGCACCGGCGCAGGTGCACGGCATCGTCCCGCACGGGGATCACGACCGAGACACGGAGCACCCGTCGATCCAACCGGCTTCCACCTGTGCGGATTGCCGGACCGCGTTTCCCGGTGATCCTGGGACCGGCCCAAGAGGGCACGGCGCAGGTTCGTTGCGAAACGCCCCCGGTGCACGCCGGGGACGACGACAACCGGAAGGCCGACCATGACCACGAACCCACCCGGGAACGACTCCGGGACGCCCATCCACGACCGCACCGCAGCCTCCGAGGGGCACGAGGTCGCCCCCGGCGTGACGGTGCCGTCGTACGCCAGCGGTACCCCCGCCGCGCGACCCACCGACCCCGGTGCGCCGCAGACCTACGACCCGTACGGCGACAGCGCCGCCGAGGTGCCGTTCGACGCGCCCCTCGACGCCGTCCCGGCCGACGAGCAGCTCCCCGCCGTCCCGTCCGCGGCATCCGCCGGCAGCGTTGGTGGCTCCGGCAGCACCGGCAGCGCCAGCGGCTCCGGCAGTGACTCGGGCAGCGGCTCCGGCAAGGCCGACGCGGCCAAGGGTGCCGCGCAGGACGTCGCCGGCGACGCCAAGGAGAAGGCCGCGAACGTCGCGGGCACCGCCAAGGAGCAGGCGTCGAAGGTCGCCTCCGAGGCGACCGACCACGCCAAGCAGCTCTACGGCCAGGCGTCCGAAAACCTCAAGCAGCAGGCCGGCGAGCAGCAGCAGCGCGCTGCCGGCGGACTCCGCTCCCTCGGCGAGCAGCTCGGTCGCATGGCCGAGAACGACGACGAGCAGGGCGTCGCCTCGAAGGTCGTCCGCGACCTGTCGGGCCGCGCGACCTCGGCCGCCGGGTTCCTCGAGAACCGCGACCCGGGCTCGCTGCTCGACGAGGTGAAGACCTTCGCCGCGAAGCGCCCCGGTACCTTCATCGCGATCGCCGCCGGTGCTGGCCTGCTCGCCGGACGCCTGACCAAGGCGCTCGCGACCGAGGTCAAGCACGAGAAGGAGGCCGGCGACGGCACCACCGGATCGGGGAGTGGCGTATGAGCCAGTCCGTCCCCGGCGCGACACCCCTGGAGGAACCGACGCCCGAGGAGCGCGCTGCGACCACACCGCTCGGTGAGCTGCTGTCCGACGTGTCGCGTGACCTCTCTAGTCTGTTCCGGCAGGAGGTCGCCCTCGCGAAGGCCGAGCTGACCGACTCCGCGAAGAAGGCCGGCAAGGCGGGCGGGATGTTCGGCGGCGCCGGACTCACCGCCGTGTTCGCCCTGCTGTTCCTGTCGATCGCCGCGTGGTGGGGCCTCGGCTACCTGATCGGCAACGCCTGGTCCGCCCTGATCATCGCGGTCGTGTACGCGATCGTCGCCGCGATCCTGGCCGTCCGCGGGCGCAAGGAGATCAAGGAGATCAAGGGCGCCCCGCAGACGGTCGAGACCGCCAAGGAAGTCCCCGAGACACTCAAGCCCAACACCGGGAGGAAGCCATGAGCACCCCAGACGAGATCCGCGCCGACATCGAGCGCACCCGCGGCGAACTCGGCTCCGACGTCGACGCCCTCGCCGACAAGGTCAGCCCGTCGTCCATCGCTCACCGCCAGAGCGAGAAGGTGAAGGGCCGGTTCCAGGACGTCCGTGAGTCCGTGATGGGCGCGGCCCAGTCGGCCCGCTCGAGCGCCTCCGGTTCCGCCTCGGGCGCGACCGGCCAGGCGAAGGACGTCGCGCAGAAGGGCGTCGAGAAGGCGAAGGGCAACCCCCTGGCCGTCGGCCTCATCGCGTTCGGTGCCGGTTGGCTCGTGTCGTCGCTCCTGCCGACCACCGAGAAGGAAGAAGAGCTCGCCGGTGAGCTGAAGGACAAGGCTGCACCGCTCGTCGACGAGGTCAAGGAGCAGGCGAAGGACGTCGGCTCGCAGCTCGGCGACGTGGCGAAGGAGCACGCGCAGGACCTCAAGGGGACCGCGCAGGACGCCGCGCAGGCGGTCAAGGGCGAGGCGCAGGGGGTCGCGTCCGACGTCAAGGACAACGCGCAGGGTGCGGCGGACGACGTCCGCAGCAGCTGAGCAGAACCCCGTGACGGACAGGAGGCGCGGTGCCAGCCGGCACCGCGCCTCCTGTCCGTGAAGCGGTAGCGTTCCGGGCATGGACCCGATCGACGAGCTCGCTGCGGAGCTCCGACAGTCCATCGGGCGGGTCGTGCGTGCCGCACGACGCGAGGCGGACGCGCTGCCGGCCACGCACACCACCACCCTAGGGTTCCTGCACCGCGAGGGCCCGATGACGATCGCGGAACTCGCGCGCCGCCGCGGGGTGAAGCACCAGGGGCAGTCCCGCACGGTCGGCGAACTGGCTGAACTCGGGTACGTCGACCGGACGGCGTCGGACACCGACCGCCGAGCGTCGGTCATCCGGATCACGGACGCCGGCCGGGCCGCACTGCAGCGCGACATGGACGCCCGCACGGACTGGCTGGCCGACGCGATCCGCGAGGAGACGGACGCCGAGGAGCGTGCGCTGCTGCGCCGTCTGCCCGAGCTGTTCGAGCGGGTCGCACGCCGGGCCGACTGAACGACTCCTCACCTCCTGGACAGCCGCAGAAGTACAACACGGCTGTACAGTTGTGCGCATGGAGTTGACGAAGTACAACCACGCCACCGTCGTCCTCGAGCAGGACGGCGTCACCCTCGTCATCGACCCCGGGGTGTTCACGCCCGAGGCCGTCGACCTCGTCCGCGGCGCCGCGGGCGTCCTCGTCACGCACGACCACCCCGACCACTTCGACATCGACGCCCTGCGTGCGGGGCTCGCGGCGAACCCGGACCTCGTCGTCCGCGGTCCGGAGACCGTCGTCGAGCAGCTCGGCGAACACCACGGGCGGGTCGCAGCGGTGCACGCCGGCGACACGATCACCGTCGGACCGTTCTCCGTCCGGGTCTTCGGCGAGCAGCACGCCGTCATCCACCCCGACATCCCCTCCACCGCGAACGTCGGCTACCTGGTGGACGGCGCGGTGTTCCACCCGGGCGACGCGTACCTCGAGCCCGGTGTCCCGGTGCCGACCCTGCTGCTGCCGACGAGCGGGCCGTGGACGAACACCGCCCAGGCCGTCGACTACGTGCGCGCCGTGGCGCCCGAGCGAGCGGTGCAGATCCACGAGGCGATGCTGAGCGAACTCGGCCAGCAGTCCGCCGCGCGCTTCCTCGGTCCGGACGGTCTCGGGCCGGTGCCCGTCCTGATCCTGCCGGCGGGGGAGACGATCACCGTCTGACGGACGCGGGCCGCCCCTGGGAGGCGATCCGGGCCTCCCGAGCAGCATGGACGGATGGCCGACGCACCCACGACAGCAGTCCTCTTCGACATCGACGGCACCCTCGCCGACTCGAACTACGCGCACATCGACGCGTGGTGGCGAGCGTTCCTGGCGGCGGGGGAGTCCGTCGACGCCTGGCGGATCCACCGCGCGATCGGGATGGACTCGGCGAAGCTGCTCGAGACGCTGCTGCCGGACGCGTCCCAGGAGACCCGCGACACCGCCAAGCAGTTCCACACCGCCTACTACGCCGAGCAGATGCCGCGGCTCCGGCTGCTGCCGGGGGCACGCGAGCTCCTGCAGGCCGTCGCCGAGGCCGGGCACGCCGTGGTCCTGGCGACCAGTGCGCCCGAGTCCGAACTCGCCCGCCTGCGCGACCTGCTCGACGCGGGCGAGTGGGTCACCGCCGAGACCAGCTCCGAGGACGTCGAGCAGGCGAAGCCGGACCCCGGCATCATCCGGGTCGCGCTCGACAAGGCGGGGGTCTCCGCCGACGACGCCGTGATGGTCGGGGACGCCATGTGGGACGTCGAGTCCGCCGGCAAGGTGGGGGTACCGTGCGTCGGCGTGATGACCGGCGGCATCGGCGGCGACGAGCTCCGCGGTGCCGGGGCGGCCGAGGTGTACGACGACGCGGCAGCCGTGCTCGCGGCGTTCCGTGCCGGTGAGGGCCCGATCGCGGCACTCGGCCAGCGCGCCTGACGGGCGGCGCCGGTCGCGCCGGACGGGCGGCGCCGGTCGCCTCGGTTTCCGCGTCGTCGGTCGCCCGTGCCAGGATCGACGTTCGTGATCACGATCGAACGCGTGTCCTGGGACGACCCCCGCAGCGTGGTGCTCCGCGCCCGCATGGACGACGAGATGCACGAGCGCTACGGGTCGGCGAACGCCGGCGAGGACCCGGCGGTCACCGCCGAGCGGGGTCGTGCGCTGAGCGTCGACCCGTCGACCGTCGTCACGTCGATCCTGGCTCTCGACGAGTCCGGCGAACCGGTCGGGCACATCGCCGTCCGGCGTCTGGGTGACGAGGTCGAATTGAAGCGCCTCATCGTGCTGGCCTCCGCGCGTGGCAAGGGTGCGGCCACCGCGCTGCTCGACGAGTGCGAGCGCGTCGGACGTGAACTCGGCGCCCCGCGGCTCATCCTGCAGACCGGCGACAAGCAGCCCGACGCCGTGGCGCTCTACCGCAAGACCGGCTGGGACCAGATCGACGTCTACGAGCCCTACGCCGCGACGATGCCGTGGTCGTTCTGCTTCGAGAAGACCCTGTAGCCCGACCACACCCCGTATTGCACTTTCAGCAGGAGAGTGCAATTCTTGCTCGGTGAGCACCACCGAACGCACCCGCGCGCTGCGCCGACGCATGATCGTCGAGGCACGTCGGGCGACGGTCGAACACGGGCTGCACGGCTTCACGATCGAGCAGCTCTGCGAGACCGTCGGGGTGTCGCGCCGCACGTTCTTCAACCACTTCGGGTCGAAGGACGACGCCGTGCTCGGCATCGAGCTCAACGCCGACGTCGAGGCGATCGACGCCTACGCCGCGGGCGGGATCGTCCCCGGCGAGCTCGACCCACTCGGGTCGATCGTGGCGCTGGCGATCGACCAGTTCCACCGGGTCGGCATCGCCCGCGCCGACGAGGCCCTGGTCCGCCGGGTGTTCGAGCGGGAGCCGGCACTCGTCGCACGGTTCCTGTCGGCGACCGACGTGCAGCTCGCCCGGATCACCGTGGCCCTGCGGCGACGGTTCGGGTGGGACGACCCCGCCGACCGCCGACCGCGCCTGGTCACCGAGGCTGCGGCCGCGTTGATGAAGGCCACCGCGACCGAGTACTTCGACGACGCGTTCGACGAGGCCACCGGGCCGACGTTCGACGAGCTGCTCACCGAGAACCTCCGCCTGCTCAGGGCGGTCACCACGACCGAACGGGAACACACCACATGAGCGCCACCGCGCCGGGCACCACCAAGCGTGCCCGCCCAGGCTCCGACGGCCCGCTGCTCCTGACGCAGCGTCGCATCTGGATCATCTTCTCCGCCCTGATCGCGGGGATGCTGCTCTCCAGCCTCGACCAGACCATCGTCTCCACCGCGATGCCGACCATCGTCGGCGAGCTCGGTGGCGTGGCGCACCAGGCCTGGCTGACGACGGGGTACCTGCTCGCCTCCACCATCGTGATGCCCGTCTACGGCAAGTTCGGCGACGTCCTCGGCCGACGCAACCTGTTCCTCATCGCGATCGCGCTGTTCACCATCGCGTCGGCCGGGTGCGCGTTCGCCACGGACTTCACGCAGCTCGTGGCGTTCCGCGCCATGCAGGGGCTCGGCGGCGGTGGCCTGATGATCCTGTCGCAGGCGATCATCGCGGACATCGTCCCGGCCTCGCAGCGCGGCAAGTACCTCGGCCCGCTCGGTGCGATCTTCGGCCTGTCCGCCATCGGTGGCCCGCTGCTCGGTGGTTTCTTCGTGGACCACCTCACCTGGAACTGGGCGTTCTACATCAACATCCCGGTCGGCATCGCGGCGTTCTTCGTGGCGTGGTTCGCGCTGACCCTGCCGAACAAGAAGGCGACGAAGCGCATCGACGTCCTCGGCGTGCTGTTCATGTCCGCCGCGACCACGTGCCTGGTGTTCTTCTCGGAGTTCGGCGGCAGCAAGGACCACGGCTGGGACGCCCCCGAGACCGGGGCCTGGTTCGCCGGTCTCGTCGTCTCGGCAGCGCTCCTGGTGTTCGTCGAGTCCCGTGCCCAGGACCCCGTGCTCCCGCTGTCGTTTTTCCGCAACCGCACCTTCCTGCTGGCGACCGGCATCGGCCTCGTGCTCGGCATCGGCATGTTCGCCGCGATCGGCTTCGTCCCGACGTTCCTGCAGATGGCCTCCGGCACCTCGGCTGCGGTCTCCGGCCTGCTGATGCTGCCGATGATGGCCGGCCTGATCGGCACCTCGATCGCCTCGGGTGTCCTGATCACCAAGACCGGGCGCTACCGGATGTTCCCGATCGTCGGCACGGTCCTGGTGGCCATCGCGATGCTCGCGATGACCCAGCTGGCGGCGGACACCCCGATCTGGCTGATCTGCGCGTACCTGTTCGTCTTCGGTGCCGGGCTCGGCCTGATCATGCAGGTGGTCGTCCTCGTCGCGCAGAACGCCGTGCCCGCCGAGCAGGTCGGCACCGCGACCTCGACGAACAACTACTTCCGTGAGGTCGGCGCCTCCCTCGGCACCGCCGTCTTCGGCGCGCTCTTCACCGCGCGGCTCACGACGTCGCTGACCGACGTGTTCCGCGGTGCCGGTGGGTCGGCGACCGATGCGGCGTCGTCGGCGGGCAGCATCGACCCGTCGACCGTCGCGGGCTTGCCGCCGGCGGTGCAGGACGGCGTCGTGAACGCCTACGCCGACTCGCTCGCACCGGTGTTCTGGTACCTGCTGCCGTTCATCGCGGTGGCGTTCCTGCTCGCGCTCTTCCTGCCGCAGATCACGCTCTCCGACACGGCCGGCATGGTCGCCCGTGGCGAGGCCGTCGGCGGCGAGGAGGCCGACGAGCTCGAGCGGGCGCAGCGCGCGGCGCGTGCGGAGCACGCGGCACCGGAGTCGGCGGACCGCACGCAGCAGTAGCCAGCCTCGCGAAAGCGACAGATCTGCGCGGAACGTCCGCGGACATCTGTCGCTTTCGCGAGGCTGCCGGTCGGTGGGCGGCAGGATCGGTCGCCATCGCGGGGTGGTCGCGCCCGTCGCTTCCTGGAGGCGCGGTGCGGGCTGGCACCGCGCCTCCCGTCCGGCGCGTCTGCGCCCACGGCGCGTGGCCAGCCCGCCTCCTTCGCGAAAGCGACAGTTCTCCGCGGAACATCCGCGTCGAACTGTCGCTTTCGCGGACCTGCCGCCTCGGACGTGCGAGATGTGTCGCTTTCGCGGGCCCGGCTCGGGCGCCGGCGCGGCGTGCTACGCGCCGGTGCTCGCGCGCGGCACGAGCCGCGTCGGCAGGGCCGCGGGCTCGGCGGCCGTGCCGTCGAGCGTCGCGAGGAGCCGCAGTGCCGCAGCCCGGCCGAGGTCGGCGCCGGGCAGCGCCACGCTCGTCAGGGCCGGCGCGGTGACCGACGACGACGGCAGGTCGTCGAAGCCCGCGACCGCGAGTGCTCCGGGGACGGCGATGCCGAGCGCACCGGCGACCCGCAGTACTCCGTAGGCCAGGGTGTCGGCTGCCGCGACGACGGCGGTGATGTCGTCGTCCTGCCAGGCCTCGATGACGTGCTCGGTGGCCGAGGCCGCGGCCTCCACGGTGAGGTCGGCGCGCGCGGTGACCTCGGAGACCGTGATGCCGGCGTCCGCGCAGGCCTGCTCGAACAGTTCGCGGCGCACGCCGAACGTCGCCGCCCGCGAGGTGCCGTCGAGGTAGCCCACGTGCCGGTGTCCCTGGTCGTGCAGGTGGGCGACGAGGTCGTGCACGCCGGTGGAGAGGTCGTAGTTGACGGCCTCGGGGCCGCCGGGGGCGTCGAGCAGCACCACGGGGACGCTCGCCGACATCGGCTCGTCGGCGGCCGGTGCGTCGACCAGGATGCCGGCCGGCCGGAGCCGTTCGAAGCGCCGCACGTCGGCCGCGACCGGCTGTGCGCCCCGCTCGGTGACGGAGAGCACGAGCTGGAACCGGTCGCCCAGGGTGTCGCGGACGCCACGGATGACCTCGGCGAAGAACGGGTTCGACAGGTCGGGGGCGATGAACACGACGAGGTCGCCGCTGCCGCGGGCCAGCGAGCTGGCGGCGTGGTCGACGACGTAGCCGAGGTCGTCCACGGCGTCGCGGACCCGTGCGGCGATGGGGGCGGAGACCCGCCCGCGGTCCTTGCCGTTCACGACGAGGGAGACCGTGGCGATGCTCGTGCCCGCGCGCTCGGCCACCATCGCCGCGGTCACACGACGGCTCGGAACGGCGGGGGAGGGCACCCGTCGATGCTAGCGAGCATGGTGGTCGAACTTGACGTCAAGCGTTTGACGTGTTTCGATGTCAAACGCTTGACGCGCCGCGTCGCCAGCGCTCTGCAGGCCCGTGGATCCCCACCACGTCGAGCACTCACCTCGATTCCCCGAAGAAGTGGAGCGCCCAGCGTGCCCGATGCGACCCAGCCCGCCGCGAAGATCATCCTCGACTGCGATCCCGGCCACGACGACGCCGTGGCGCTCCTGCTCGCCCACGGCAGCCCGGCCATCGACCTGCTCGCCGTGACCACCGTCGTCGGCAACCAGACCCTGCCGAAGGTCACCCGCAACGCCCTGGCCGTCGCGCGGATCGCCGGCATCACCGGGGTGCCGTTCGCCGCCGGAGCCGCCCGCCCGCTGCTCCGCCAGATCGAGGTCGCACCGGACATCCACGGCGAGAGCGGCCTGGACGGCCCGATGCTCCCCGAGCCGTCGTTCGACCTCGACGAGCGCCACGCCGTCGACCTGATCATCGACACCGTGATGGCCCACGAGCCCGGCACGGTCACCCTCGTGCCGACCGGGGGCCTGACGAACATCGCCCTCGCGGCCCGCAAGGAGCCCCGCATCGTCGAGCGCGTCAAGCAGGTCGTGCTCATGGGCGGCGGCGTGCACGTCGGCAACTGGAGCCCGGTCGCCGAGTTCAACATCGTCATCGACCCCGAGGCCGCGGCCATCGTGTTCGAGGCCGGCTGGGACGTCGTGATGGTCGGCCTCGACCTGACGCACCAGGCCCTGGCCACCCCCGAGGTCGCCGCGCGCATCGCCGGCGTCGGCACCGCCCCCGCCGCGTTCGTCGGCGAGCTGCTCGACTTCTTCGGCCAGACCTACAAGGACGCCCAGGGCTTCGACGCCCCGCCGGTCCACGACCCCTGCGCCGTCGCCTACGTGATCGACCCCACCATCGTCCGTGCCGTGAAGGTCCCGATCCACGTCGAGACCCAGGGCGCGCTGACCCTCGGCATGACCGTCGCCGACTTCCGCGCCCCCGCGCCCGAGGACTGCCGCACGAGCGCCGCGATGGAGCTCGACCACGGCCGGTTCTGGGACCTCGTCGTCGACGCCCTCGAGCGCATCGGCGAGACGGCCGACACCGGCTGGACCCCACGTGCCGCCGCCGACGCCGTCGAAGCCGGCATCACCACGACCCCGGAGCACTGAACCCCATGACCACCACCTCGACGAAGAAGTCGATCGGCGCCCTCACCGCCGCGCTCCTCGCCGCGTGCATCGCGTTCCAGCTGAACGCGAGCATGCTGAGTCCCGCCCTCGTCACGATGGCGCGCGAGCTCAACACCGACGACGCCACCATCGGGCTGTCGCAGACCCTGTACTTCACGCTCGCGGCGCTGTTCTCGCTGTTCCTGCCGCGGCTGTCCGACATCGTCGGCCGCAAGCGCGTGCTGATCGGCATGCTCGCCGTGATGCTCGTCGGCAGCATCGTCGCCGCGCTCGCGGTGAACGTGCCGATGCTGTTCGCCGGCCGCATCATCCAGGGCGTCACCGGTCCGGTCGTCCCGATCTGCCTGCTCGTCCTGCGCAACGAGATCAGCGACCCGAAGCGCTACGGCGCCGCGCTCGGCCTGCTCACCGCGGTGAACGGTGGCATCGCGGGTGTCGACGCCCTGGCCGGCGGCTGGATCGCGACGAACTTCGGGTTCCGCGGGATCTTCTGGGTCATCGCCGTCGTCACCGTCCTCGCCCTGCTCCTGGTCGCGGTCTGGGGCGTCGAGTCGAAGCCCTCGGCCGGCACCCGGATGGACTGGATCGGCGTCGTCCCCCTCGTGGTGAGCGTCGGTGCGCTGCTCACGGCGTTCAACGAGGCCGGCAAACTCGGCGCGGCGAACCCCGTGCTCGTGGTCGGTGGCGTCGTCGTCGCGCTCGTGGCCTTCGCGGTGTTCTGGGCCGTCGAGTCGAGGGTGCGGGAGCCTCTGGTCGAGACCCGGTTCCTGAAGCGCCGCGCGACCTGGGCGCTCCTCGCCACGACGTTCCTCACCATGACCGGCGTCTTCGCGGTCGTCAACGGTCTGGTCACGTCGCTCGCGCAGAACGGGGACGCCGGCTTCGGCATGGAACCCGACCTGGCCTCGCTCGTGTTCCTCACCCCGTACGCGCTGGTCGGCTGGATCGTCGGACCCTTCGCCGGACGCCTCGCCCCGACCATCGGGTACCGCGCGGTCCTGCGCTTCGGACTCATCGGCAGCATCGTCTCGACGGTCCTGATGGCGCTCGTCGGCGTGCACTCCCTGCCGGTGCTGGTCACCGCGACGGTGCTGATCGGCATCACCTACGCCGGCATCGCGAACATCATCCTGAACGGCCTGGGCATCGTGCTGTCGCCGGAGTCGAACCCCGGGTTCCTGCCCGGGCTGAACGCCGGTGCGTTCAACCTCGGCGCCGGGGTCAGCTTCGCGGTCCTGCCCGCGCTGCAGATCGCGCTCGGCGTCGGCGGTTCCGCGGGCACCGCCGGGTACTCCGGTGGCATGCTGCTCGGGGCCGCGATCACGACCGTCGCACTCGCGATCTCGTTCCTCATCCCCCGTCCGGAAGGCGCCGAGACCACGTCCGTCGCCCCGCAGAAGGAGACCGTCCGTTGACCGAGAGCATCGTCGTCGTCGGGTCGCTCAACGCGGACCTGGTGGTCCGCACCGCGCGCTTCCCCCAGCCCGGTGAGACCCTGCAGGGCTCCGACCTCGCGATCCTGCCCGGGGGCAAGTCCGCCAACCAGGCGGTGGCTGCCGGGAGGCTCGGGGGCACGGTGCGCATGATCGGTGCGGTCGGCGACGACGGGAACGGTGCGCTGCTCCGCGACTCCGTCGCGGCTGCGGGTGTCGACACGACGCACGTCGCGATCCGGGAGGGCGTCGCGACCGGCACCGCCGTCATCACGGTCGACGCCGCAGGCGAGAACACCATCGTGATCTCCGCCGGTGCGAACGGCACGCTGACGCCGGACGACGTGCCGGCCGACGCCTTCGCCGACGCCGCGGTGCTGGGGCTCTGCCTCGAGGTGTCGATCGACGTCGTCCTCGCCGCCGCCCGGGCCGCGCACGCCGCCGGGGTCACGGTGCTCACGAACCTGTCGCCGTTCGGCACCGTGCCGGCCGAGCTCCTCGAGCTGACCGACGTCCTGCTGGTGAACGAGCACGAGGCCGCGGCGCTCGGTGACCACGGCGTCGCCCGATCGATCGTCACCCGTGGTGGTGCCGGCTGCGTCGTGCACGATCGCGGTGCCGAGCCGGTGTCGATCGACGCCGTGCGGGTCGAGCCGGTGGACACCACGGGCTGCGGCGACGCCTTCATGGGTGCGGTGGCGCTGCGTCTGGCCGCGGGCGACACCCTCGTCGACGCCGCTCGGTTCGCGGTGGGGGTCGGGGCGTACGCCGCGACCAAGCCGGGCGCACAGGCCTCGTACCCGACCGCCGCCGAGCTGGAGGCGTTCCTGCGGGCGTAGGGCGGGCCTCCCGGTCCTCTCGGTACCAGCCAGGCCGCTAGCGTTGTGGCATGCGCGTGGGAGTCCTCGACATCGGGTCCAACACCGGCCACCTGCTCGTGGTGGACGCCCACGGCGGCGCCGCGCCGCTGCCGGCGTCCTCGTTCAAGCAGCCGCTGCGGCTGGCCGAGCACCTGGACGACTCGGGCGCGGTGACCCAGCAGGGGATCGACGCCCTGACCGCCTTCGTCGCCGACGCCGTCCGTGTCGCCGAGGAACGCGGGTGCGAGGACATGCTCGCGTTCGCGACCTCGGCGGTGCGCGACGCCGGCAACTCCGAGGCCGTGCTCGCCCACGTCGAGGCCTCCACCGGGGTCGAGCTGGCCGTCCTGTCCGGCTCCGACGAGGCCCGGCTGACGTTCCTGGCCGTGCGCCGGTGGTTCGGCTGGTCCGCCGGTCGCCTGGCGGTCTTCGACATCGGCGGTGGCTCGCTCGAGATCGCCGGTGGCGCCGACGAGGCACCGGATGTCGCGTGGTCGATGCCGATCGGCGCCGCACGGCTGGCGCGCTCCTACTTCGCCGCCGGTACCCCGACCGAGGACGACGTCCGCCGGATCCGGCACGAGATCCGCGTCGAGATCGCCCGGGACGCCGGACGGCTGCTCCGCTCTGGCCGCCCGGACCGGGCCGTGGCGACATCGAAGACGTTCCGGTCGATCGCCCGCATCTGCGGGGCCGCGCCGTCCGCTGCCGGGCCCCTGGTGCCGCGCGCCCTCGACGGTGCGGTGCTGCGGCAGCGCCTGCCGGAGCTGCTGACGATGTCGGTCGACGAGCTCGCGGCGTTGCCCGGTGTCTCACCGAGCCGGGCGCACCAGGTGGTGCCGGGCGCGCTCGTCGCCGAGGCGTGCCTGGACATCTTCGACCTGCCCGCCCTCGAGATCTGCCCGTGGGCGCTGCGCGAGGGTGTCATCCTCGAGCGGCTCGACCAGTTGTCGGTGCTCGGCAACTCCCAGTAGTGACCGTTATGGTCAGTACATGACCAGATCGGACACTCCCCGTGCGCTCGTCGCCGGCGCACTCTGGATGGTCGCGGGAGTCGGCTGGCTCGTCGGCGAAGCCGTCTCGGCGTCGGCGTTCCCCGGCTACAGCTACGCGACGAACTACATCTCCGACCTCGGGGTCCCCGACGGCGGCACGTTCCAGGGGCGGTCGATCGACTCACCGCTGCACGTGCTCATGAACGCGACGTTCATCGGGCAGGGCGTCCTGTTCGGGATCGCAGCGGTGCTCGCCGCCGTGGTGTTCCGCGCCGCGTCCCGCCGTGCGCGGATGGCGACCGCGGTCCTCGCCGTGGTCCACCTGGTCGGGATGGTCCTGGTCGGCTCGTTCCACGGCAGCCAGACGAGCACCGACGGCGGCACCATCGTGTTCCACGTGCTCGGCGCCGCGGCAGCGATCACGACCGGCAACCTCGTGGCGATCACCGCCGGCATCGGGTCCCGGGCGCTGCGGGCACCGGCGGCCTACCGGATCGCGAGCGTCGTGCTCGGGATCGTCGGCCTCGTCTCCCTCGTGATGCTCGTCGTGGACTCGTCGTCGACGGTGATCGAGGTGCTCCCCGACGGCGTGTGGGAGCGTGCGTCCGTGTACACGATCGTCGCGTGGGAGCTCCTGACCGGGATCACTCTGCTGGTCGCGGGGACGCGGCGCCTGCGGACGGCGCGGGCTTCGGCGGTCGGCGCGTGACCCGCCCTGCGCGCCGTGCTCGCCCCTCCGCCGAGGAGATCAACGGCGGCGTCCTGGACATCACCGCCGGACTCATCGCCCGACGCGGCATCAAGGACACCGCCGTGCAGGCCGTCGCCGACCAGGCCGGCTACTCGAAGGCGGGCATCCTCGCCCGGTTCACGAGCAAGGAGCTGCTCGTCGAAGCCGCGCTCGCGCAGTGCACCGCGCAGACCGAGGCGATCCGGGCAGCTGCCACCGCCGCCCCCGTGGGGGAGACCCGCGACGCCGCGGCGCTCGCGGGGATCGCCGACCTCGCTCTCGTCCGGCCGGGGTGGGCGGAACTCGCGCTCGCGGCGTTCACCCTGCGGCGCGGGGACGACGTCGGCGTCCGGCTCGAACCGGTCGCAGCGACGCTCCTCGACGTGTTCGGCATCGACATGGCCGACGCCACGGCCACCCCGCTCGACCGGCGTGCACGGGTCTCCGGGGCGTTCGGTGCGATCGTGATGCTCGCGCTGACGTACGAGACCGAGGCTTCCGCGGCGGAGGCCCGGCCGCACATGCTGCAGATCGGATGGGACGCCCTCGGCCACGACGGGCCCGTGCCGCTCGGGGCCGTCGGCTAGGCCCGCTCGGACCTCGGCGGAGCGAGCAGCCACGGACGGATCAGCTTCGTCACGAACGGCAGCACCCAGAACGTCATGATCGGAGTGAGCACGACGGTCGTGATGAGCACCCGGGGCAGGATCGCGACGTGCGCGAACGCGGGGACGAGCCAGGCCGTCAGGTACGTGAACGCGAGGTTGACCGGAAAGAAGCCGAGCCAGATGCTCACGGACTGTTTCCACCGCGGGGGAGCGCTCGAGGCCGGGGCGTCCTGCGGGACGTCGAACCACCCCTCGATGCCGGTGCGCTTCTCGACGCGGGACTCCACCACCAGGTCACGGCCCAGGTCGAGCCAGCGCAGCCGGTCGTCGGAGTTCTCCCACGTGGCCAGGGAGTCGTGGTCGGCGAACCGGTAGAGCATGTGCCACTCGCGGGACTGCGCGGTGGAACGCACCCACCCCGAGCCGAGGAAGCCGGGGTAGCGGTTCGCCAGGTTCACCCCGGACTGCACCCAGCGGGTGACCTCGGGGATGCGATCGGGTTCGACCAGGCGGGTGACGGAGACGGTGACGGGCGGGCCTGCGGTCTCGGATGACGACTGCAGGCTCCCAGGCTCTTGTGGAGTCATCCGACCAGTGTCGCGGACCCGTGTTTCCGGCTCGTGACACGTGCCTCGCGCGCCGGCTGAACGGATCCGCGTCGTCCTTCGACCACCGTCCCAGGTGGGTGCAAGACGATCATCTGGCGAACGCACCACCGAGAGGACCCCGATGCCCCACCCCGAGCCCACCACCACCCTCGTCGCCACCGTCGACGGGCCCGACGGCGGCACGTACGAGGTGCGGCGGCTGACGCTCCCGGTTGGTGCGTCGACCGGCTGGCACCAGCACGACGCACGCCAGACGGGTCTCGTGGTGCGCGGGGCGCTGACGCACGTCACCGAAGAGGCCACTCGGGTCGTCGGGCCGGGGCAGGCCCTGGTCGAAGAGCCGCGCATCGTGCACGACGGCCGCAGCACCGGCACGGAGGACGCCGAGCTGCTCTACGTCGCCCACCTGCCGGCGGGTGCAGCGGCGTCGACCCCGGGCGAGGCGCCAGCCAGCGAGGGGCCGGTCCGCAGCGCGCTCGTGACGGTCCCGCTGGGGCGGCCGCAGTTCGTCCACGCCCTGCGCTACACCGCGATGTACGCGCCGAAGCCCTTCGCCGAGGCCCTGCTCGTCTACCGGGACAACGGCACGTACACGATCCTGTCCCCGGGTGAGGACCACCACGGCTGCTACGTCTCGGCGACCGATCCCGCCGAGGGGATGCGGCACGTCGCGTTCATGTCGTGGCCGTCCGCGGACTGGGGCCGGAACATCGCATCGCACACCCTGACCTTCGAGGCCGCGAGCGGCGCGTTCACCCAGGAGCTCCGGTTGCCGGGTGACCCGGTCCCGCGGGCGCAGTACGGGTACGCGGTGCCCGTCGAGGACCCGGAGTCGATCGACACCGGCGCCGGGTGGGCAGCGCTCCGCCAGCAGTACGCCGAGGTGTTCACCGCGCTCGAGCGCCTGGCGGGCGGCGGGTCGACCGCGGCCTGAGCCGTCAGCTCGCCTGCTTCTTGGCGGCGGGCTTCTTGGCCGGGGCCTTCTTCGCCGGTGCCTTCTTCGGCGCCGACTTCGCGGGGGCCTTCTCGGCCGTGCTCTCGGCAGCCTTCTTCGCGGGCGCCTTCTTCGCCGGCGCCTTCCTGCCGGAGCCGGACGTGCCCGAGCCGGAACCGGACGACGACCGTGACGTCGACGACGAACGCGACCCCGAGCCTCCCGTCCGCTTCTTGTCGACGGACGCACGCAGGGCGGCCATCAGGTCGAGCACGTCACCGCCCTCGTCGTCGTCGTCCTCGTCGTCCTGCGCGCCGAAGGTCTTCTCGGTGTCGATGTCGTCGCCCGCCTCGAGCTTGGCGTCGATCAGCTGCTGCAGTTCCTCCTGGTAGGAGTCGGTGTAGCGGTCGGGGTCGAAGTCGGTGGACATGCTCTCGACGAGCGAGGACGACATCTTCAGCTCGTTGGCGCTGACCTTCACCGTCGTGTCGAGGGTCTTGAAGTCGGCCGCACGGACCTCGTCGCCCCAGAGCAGTCCCTGCAGCAGGATGACCTCGTCGTGCACCCGGAGCACCCCGAGCCGCGTCTTCTGCCGCAGGGTGAACTGCACGATCGCCAGACGGTCGGTCTTCGCCAGGGTCTCGCGCAGCAGCACGTACGCCTTCGGCGAGCGCGAGTCGGGCTCCAGGTAGTAGGTCTTCTCGAACATCATCGGGTCGACCTGCTCGACGGGCACGAACTCGAGCACCTCGACCTCGTGGGACTGCTCCTCGGGGAGCTGCTTGAAGTCGTCCGCGGTGAGCACCACGGTCTTGTCACCGTCGTCGTAGGCACGCTGGATGTCCGCGTACTCGACCTCGTGGCCGAACTCGCACACCCGCTTGTACCGGATGCGGCCCTTGTCGTCGTCGTGGACCTGGTGCAGGGACACGTCGTGCGTCTCGGTGGCCGCGTAGACCTTGATGGGCACGTTGACGAGCCCGAACGCGATGGAGCCCTTCCAGATCGACCTCATGCGCACATGATGCCCGCCCGCACGCGTGCGTGCCCGGAGCCGTCGGTTCCTCCACAGGTCGGCCGTCCGGGGGATCGTTCCACGGATGTCCGGTTCGCTGGACCGCCGCGAGGCCGGCGCGAGCACGATGGGCCCATGAGCCAGCTCGACAAGCAGGACCCGCGCGACCAGTTCCCCCGTCCGCCGTTCCCCGCGCAGACCCAGCAGGGGTCCGGGCTGGCGAGTGCCATGGACCCCGCCCCCGACCACGGCGAGACGAGCTACCTCGGCACCGGGCGGATGCGCGGGTACCGGGTGCTCGTCACGGGCGCGGACTCCGGCATCGGGCGCGCTGCGGCGATCGCGATGGCGAAGGAGGGCGCCGACGTCGCCCTGAACGCCCTGCCCGAGGAGCGCGAGGACCTCGAACAGGTCCGCGACGTCATCGGTGACCTCGGGTGCAAGGCCGTGCTGCTGCCCGGCGACCTGACGGACGAGGCCTTCTGCGACGTCCTGGTGCAGGACGCCGTCAGCGAGCTCGGCGGCCTCGACGCGCTCGTGCTGGTCGCGGGCCACCAGCAGGTGCACGAGGACGTCACCGAGCAGAGCACCGAGGACTTCGACCGCACGATGAAGGTCAACCTGTACTCGCTGTTCTGGCTCGTTCGTGCCGCGGTCCCGCACATGGCACCGGGCAGCTCGATCGTCACGACCAGCTCGGTGTCCGCGTACCAGCCGCAGGACCGCATGATCGACTACGCCGCGACGAAGGCCGCGATCATCACCTACACGAACGGGCTCGCGCGGCAGCTCGCCAGCAAGGGCATCCGTGCCAACACGGTGGTGCCCGGGCCGGTGTGGACGCCCCTGCAGCCGATCAGCTACCCGGGCGACGAGATCGCGGCGTACGGCCAGGACACCCCGTTCGGTCGTCCCGCGCAACCCGTCGAGCTCGGCAGCGCCTACGTCTACCTGGCCGGGCCCGAGTCGTCGTACACGTCCGGCACGACCCTGACGGTGGCGGGAGCGACCGGGGTGGCGCTGTGAGTCCCGCTTCGCGCAAGACCGTCGTCCTGGTCGGGGACCGTCGGCTCGCGCTCACGAACACCGACAAGGTGCTCTACCCCGAGACCGGCACCACGAAGGGTCGGGTGATCGAGTACTACGAGCGGGTCGCGCCGTGGATGATCCCGCACGTCAAGGACCGCCCGGTGACCCGGAAGCGCTGGGCGAACGGTGTCGAGGGCAAGGTCTTCTTCGAGAAGAACCTGCCCGACTCGGCCCCCGACTGGGTGCGGCACCACACCATCCACCACTCGGAGCACGACAACGAGTACCCGATCGTCGACGACCTGCCGACCATGGTGTGGATGGCGCAGCAGGCCGCGCTCGAACTGCACGTCCCGCAGTGGCGGTTCGGCCCACGCGGCGCGCAGCAGAACCCGGACCGGCTCGTCCTCGACCTCGACCCGGGTGACGGCGTCGGGCTGCCCGAGTGCGTCGAGGTCGCCGTGGCCGCGCGCGAGATCCTGCACGGCATGGGGCTCGACCCGTACCCGGTGACGTCCGGCTCCAAGGGCATCCACCTGTACGCGGCCCTCGACGGCAAGGCGACGACGGCGCAGGTCTCCGACGTCGCCCACGAGCTGGCCAAGGCCCTCGAGACGGACCTGCCGGACCTGGTGCTGTCGTCGATGAGCCGTGCCGAGCGGAAGGGCAAGGTCTTCGTCGACTGGTCGCAGAACAACGGCAACAAGACGACCATCGCCCCGTACTCGCTGCGCGGCCGCGAGCGGCCGACGGTCGCGGCGCCCCGCACCTGGAAGGAACTCGAGGAACGCGGGCTCGCGCAGCTCACGTTGGACGAGGTCCTCGAACGCCTGGAGGCCCGTGGGGACTTCCTGCACCCGGTCGCCTCCGCCTCGCTGGCCGTCGGGCGCGACGACCACGGTCACTGGGACAGCGACCGGACCGAGCGGGCGAACGACGCCGAGCAGCCCGCACGTGACCGGCTCGCCGCCTACCGGGCGAAGCGGGACGCCTCGAAGACGCCGGAACCCGTGCCCGAGGGCGCTCCCACCGTGCGGAAGGACGGCACACCGACCTTCGTCATCCAGGAGCACCACGCCACCCGCGACCACTACGACTTCCGGCTCGAGCACGACGGGGTGCTGGTGAGCTGGGCCCTGCCGAAGGGCGAGCCGACCGACCCGGGCAAGAACCACCTGGCCGTGCAGACCGAGGACCACCCGCTCGAGTACGGGGCGTTCGAGGGCACGATCCCGAAGGACGAGTACGGCGGCGGCACGGTCACCATCTGGGACGACGGCACCTACGAGCTCGAGAAGTGGCGCGAGGGGCAGGAGGTCATCGTCACGCTGCACGGTCGGGCTGGCGGCGCTCGCCGTCTCGCGCTGTTGCACACCCGCGGCCGTGGCGGCGGGGACGAGAAGAACTGGCTCATCCACCGCACGAAGGAACAACCCGAACGGCTGGCGGACGCCGGCGGCTCTGCCGGGCCGGCGGTGGCGCGACGGTCGGAGCGGCCCTCGGACGGCCACGGCGATGCGCACCGGGCCGGGCAGCGACGGATCAGCGGGACCGCGGACGCCGAGACGCCGCCGTCGGAGCGCCGGACGATGCAGGCGACCCTGGCCAAGGGGGAGCCCCGGCTGGACCCGGCCGACTGGGCCTTCGAGATGAAGTGGGACGGGGTGCGCGCGCTGGCGACGGTCCGCGACGGGTCGGTGACCCTGCGCAGCCGCAACGACAACGACCTGACGGCCCAGTACCCAGAGCTGCAGGAACTGGGCGAGCGGGCCGGCGTGGACGGCGTGTTCGACGGTGAGATCGTGGCCGTCGACGATCGCGGCCGACCCTCGTTCCAGCTGCTCCAGAACCGCATGGGCCTGACGAAGGCGCGCGAGGTCCGGAGCGCGCAGGAGACCACGCCCGTGCGGTTCCTGCTGTTCGACGTGCTCGAGGCGGACGGGCACGAGCTCACGCGGCTCGGCTACGACGCCCGGCGGCAGGCACTCGAGACGGTCGTGGACCCCGGCGGTGCGATCGACGTGCCGCCGGCGGTGCAGGGCGACCTCGACGCGGTGTTGGCCGCATCGCGCGAGCAGGGACTCGAGGGCGTCGTCGCGAAGAAGCGGTCGTCGAAGTACGCCGAGGGGCGGCGGTCCGAGGCCTGGCTGAAGCTGAAGCACCACGCCACGCAGGAAGTCGTCGTCGGCGGCTGGAAGCCGGGCAGCGGTCGACGTGCCGGCGGGATCGGGTCGCTGTTGCTCGGAGTGCCCGGCCCCGACGGGCTGGAGTACGTCGGCAAGGTCGGCACCGGGTTCCGTGACCGCGACCTCGACGAGATCGCCGGGGTCCTCGCACCGCTGGAACGGAAGACCCCGCCGTTCGTCGACGTCCCACGACCTGACGCTCGGGATGCGCACTGGGTCACGCCGAAGCGCGTCGGCGAGGTCGAGTTCGCCGAGTGGACCGGCGACGGACGGCTCCGGCAGCCGTCGTGGCGTGGGTGGCGCGTGGACAAGGACCCGGACGACGTCGTGCGGGAGACCTGACCCGCGCTCCGGCCTCGGCTCCACATGCGTGCGCATGGGGTCCGCCGCTGGCGAACATCCGTCCCCCGTACCGAGTCTGCGCGGGGGACAGTGTCGGCACCGCTGGCCACGATCGGCCATCGGCTGTTACGTTCGCCGGGACGAAGGGGGCTTCGAAGATGAACTCGAGCAAGTACCTGCCGCCCTACACGGCCGCAGAACGCGTCGCGATCACGGGGGACGACCTGTCACAGCGGACCGTCGAACCGGGCAGCGGCGCCACGGAGACCGAGGTCCGGTACGCGGACTTCCTCGCTGACGAGGACGACGACTGACCGGGGCGGTCTGAGCGGCTGACCGCCCGGCGGGCGGGACAGACCCGACGGCCCGCACGCTGGATCAGGGAGCGCACGGACCGTCGCCGGGGCACGTGACCAGCCGGTTCAGGGAGACCGACCACGAGGCCCCGCACCGGGCTCGCCGAAGCGCGACCGGTGGGTCCACTGGTGAGACGTGCCGAGTGACGGGATCGTCACACGAGCGGCAAGAAGAATCGCCGGGCGACCTCGATGGTCGCCCGGCGATCTCGTCTGTCCGGGGGGATCCTGTCGGATCAGGACGGGGTCAGGCCGCGGGTGCAGGGCCGTCGGAGGGCGCCGCGTGGTCGGCCACGGGCGCGTCTTCCTCGATGAGCTCGTCCTCTTCCGGCTCGACCACCTCGGCCGCGGCGGCCTTGGCCTCGTCGATGGACTCCTGGGAACGGCGGAGCAGGTCGTCGTCGTGTGCTGCCTGATCGGTCATGCACAGCAACCTACGCGGGCGTCCCTGTGTCGGCGTCCCGACGGCGGGCTCCGTGCGTCGGGTCGTGCCGGCCGGTGTGCGGTGGCTCGAAGTCCACCGCTGACGTCGGTGCGGGCGTCGAGGGCATCGCCGGGGCGGCCGGGGAGCCGAACGCGTCGGCGGCGTCGAGCACCGCACGGGTGGCGGCCACGGCCGTCCGGAGTGCATCGCGGACGGGCATCGCCCGGTGCGCGGGGGTCCGGACCTCGACGCCCCACGGCTCGTCGAACCCGAGTTCGCGCACGGTCCGGACGAAGCCGGGCAGGTCCCACGCTCCGGCACCGGGCAGGTACCGTGCCGTCCGGGACTCCTCGGCGAGGGTCATCCCGCTCGGGGTGTGCAGCAGTCCGTCGCTCAGCTCGACGGCTGCGAGGACCCCGGGTGCGACGCCCTGCCGGATCGACGCGAGGGTGGAACCGCCGCGGAGTGCGTGCATGGCGTCGATGAGCAGGCCGCCGTTGGGGTGTCCGGCAGCGGCGACGAAGCGGGAGGCCCGTTCGATCGTGGGCAGGTTGGACCACGGTTCCGGTTCGAGCACGAGCTGCGCTCCGACCGCTTCGGCCTGGTCGGCGAGCACGACCCAGTCGTCGGCCATCGTCGCGGGGGAGGCTCCGGGCAACGAGGTGTCGGCGCGCACCACCACCTGCCAGGCGCTCAGCGTCGCCGCGGCCTCGAGCACGACCCCGCGGTCGGCGTCCTCGTCCTGGGTGCGGCTCGTGCACGTCCACCACCGGTCGAGTGGTCCGAGCTGGACCCAGACGATGCCGGCGGCGTCGAGCATGCGGCGCAGTTCGGCGAAGCCCGTCGTCGCGCGGACCTCGTGCAGGTCGTCGAGGGACAGCGACAGGCCGGCGAACCCGGCGGCGCCGACGGCGTGCACGCGGTCGCGGATGCTCTCGTCGCCCGCCCACGTCCAGGACGTGGCGAGCAGGTCGTGTTCCAGCACGGTGGTACCTCCGGCAGTCCCGAGGTGTCCGCGTCGCCCCGTCGCGATGCGCCGCCCCGTGTCCGCCGCGGGCCCCACCCGCGACGATGCCCAAGACTTACCCGTGCTGCCTGCGAACGCTCCCAGCCCGTCGACACATCGCCGACACGTGCTTCAGGCGATCCGGGTCCGGACCTCGCCGACGCCGGCGATCGTGCCGACGAGCACGGCGCCGCGTTCGAGCACGCCGACACCGTCAGGAGTGCCGGTCATCACGAGGTCGCCGGGCGCGAGCGCCACGGACCGTGACAGCGCCGCGATCGTCTCGGCGACCGACCAGATCTGGTCGGCCAGGTCGCCCGACTGCCGGAGTTCCCCGTCCACCGTCAGCTCGATCGTGCCGCTGTTCGGGTCGACCTCGGCCGCCGGGGTGATCGCCCCGATCGGTGCCGAGGCGTCGAAGCCCTTGGCCGTGTCCCACGGGCGCCCGAGTCGCTTCGCCTCGGCCTGCAGGTCGCGGCGGGTGAGGTCGATCCCGACGGCGTACCCCCACACGTGTGCGAGCGCGTCGGCGACGGCGATGTCCGTGCCGCCGGTGCCGATCGCGGCGACGAGCTCGACCTCGTGCTCCAGTTGCTGCGTCAGCGGCGGGTACGGGGTGTCGGCGCCGTCGACCACGACCGCGTCTGCCGGCTTGGTGAAGAAGAACGGCGGCTCGCGGTCCGGGTCGTGGCCCATCTCACGGGCGTGCGCCGCGTAGTTCCGGCCGACGCAGAACACCCGGCGGACGGGGAAACGCGCGCCCGTCGTCGTGGGCACGGTCGGGAGGCTCGGGGCCGGGATGACGAGTTCGGTCACGGTCCCAGCGTGGCAGGCTCGCAGGGCATCGGTTCAGCCCTCACCGAAGGACGCCTCGTCCTTGAGCTTCCGCGCCCGTGCGCGCTCCTGGCGTTCGCGCCATTCGATGCGCATCTGCGCGAGTTCCGCCTCGGCGCCCTTCGCACGCATGAGCGGACCGTAGTGGGGGCTCGCGAGGAGCCGTGGTGTCGTCATCTCTCGGTTGTCGAGCCACCGCTTGAACTCGTCATCAGTCAGCGTCGAGATCATCTGCGAGCACTCCTTCCTGTTGTCCCCGGGCTTTCGCTCGCGCTGCCTCGGAGTCAGCGAGCGCCGAGGACGTCCACGTGTCGTCGTCGGTCGTCCAACTGCGGGTCACCAACGCAGCCGACATCACACCGGCGGCCGCGCGCTGTCCTTCGTCGTCCGAGGTCGCCCGGTCGGCGACCCATGACCAACGCTGCCACCACAGGTCGCGGTGCACCGAGAACTCTGCATTTCGCCGTCCTGCGCGCCCGTCGAGCACCGAGGCGACGAGCGCACCCAGCGCGACGGACGCGCTCGTGACCGACACGAGCGCGCTGATCCAGCCGATGTCCATGCCGGAACCCTGACAGCACAGAACCGGCCACACGGCGGGCGTGACCGGTCCTGTGGAGGGTGCTCCGGGCCTCCACGCCTGTGGAGGAGTGCGTCAGTTGCCGGGCGCGGCCGCCTCGGTCTCGCCCGCACCCGGGTCGCCGCCGGTCCCGCCGCTGGCGGGCTCGTCCTGCGGCCAGCCCGCGAACTCCCAGCCCGCGAGGGACGGGTGGTCCTCGCCCTTCGTGTACGCGAACGTCCGCGCGGCGTCACGCGCCTCGGACAGCTTCGTGAGCAGGTCGCCGTGCGCCTCGGCGTCCACCCGCGTCAGGGCGTCGTGGGCCAGGGCGAAGCGGTCCATCTCGTTGCGCATGAGCATGTCGAACGGCGAGGTCGTCGTGCCCTGCTCGAGGAACCCGTGCACGTGCAGGTCGTCGTGTCCGTTCCGGCGGTACGTCAGCTGGTGCACGAGCGTCGGGTACCCGTGGAACGCGAAGACCGTGGGCGTGCCGGGCAGGAAGAGCGCGTCGTACTGCTCGTCCGGGATCGGGTGCTCGTGCTTGCGCGGGTCGCCGAGCGCGAGCAGGTCGACGACGTTGAGCACGCGGACCCCGACGCCGGGAGCGTGCTTCCGGATGATGTCGGTGGCGGCGATCGCCTCGACCGTGGGGACGTCACCGGCGCAGGCGAGCACGACGTCGACCTTCCCGACGGCCTGCTCGGTGCCGGCGAAGTCCCACACGCCGAGTCCGGCCTGCGCGTGCGCGACCGCGTCGTCGAGGGACAGGAAGACCGGCTCCGGGTGCTTGCCCGCGACGATCACCTCGATGCGGTCCGTGGTCTCCATCGCGTGCGCGGCGACGGCGAGCAAGGTGTTCGCGTCGGCCGGCAGCTTGATCCGGACGAGGTCCTGCTGCTTCGACGCGACGACGTCGAGGAACCCGGGGTCCTGGTGGGAGAACCCGTTGTGGTCCTGTCGCCAGACGTGCGACGAGAGCAGGAGCGACAGGTTGGACACCGGCACCCGCCAGTCGATGTCGGTCGAGGACTCCAGCCACTTGGCGTACTGCCCGACCATCGAGTCGATGATGTGGGCGAACGCCTCGTAGGTGTTGAGCATCCCGTGCCGACCGGACAGCACGTACCCCTCGAGCATCCCCTCGAGCAGGTGCTCGGACAGGACCTCCGTGACCCGTCCGCGTGCGGCGAGGTGCTCGTCGCCTGCGGCGCGCTGGGCTCGCCAGACGCGCGAGGTCACGTCGAAGACGGCGTCGAGCTTGTTCGAGATCGTCTCGTCCGGCCCGAACAGCCGGAAGGTCGAGGCGTTCTTCTCGATGAGTGCGGCGAGCCAGGGGCCGAGCGTACCCGTGGCGGACGCCGTGGAACCGGCCTCGACCGCGTACGGCTCGAGCGGCGGCCGGTCGAGTGCGGTCCGCAGCCGACCGCCGTTGCCGTGCGGGGTGGCACTCATCCGCTCGTCACCGGTCGGGCGGATCGTGGTCATGATGCCGACCGGGTGGCCGTCCTCGTCGAAGAGCTCCTCGGGGCGGTACGAGCGCATCCACTCCTCGAGCTGGGCGCGGTGGCCGTCGTCCTCGCGCACCGCGGGCAGCGGCACCTGGTGTGCCCTGAAGGTCCCCTCGACCTGTTCGCCGTCGACCTCCTTCGGGCCGGTCCAGCCCTTCGGGGTGCGCAGCACGATCATCGGCCAGCGCGGACGCAGGTCCGCGGCGCCGGCGGGCTGCCCCGCGGCGGCACGGGCGGCCTGGGCGCGGGCAGCGGCCTGTATGTCGTCGATGCCGGCGAGGGCACGTCGCAGGGCACCGTCGAACAGGGCGTGCACCGCGTACGGGTCGTCGTCGACGCGGCGGGAGTCGACCACGATCGGGTCGTAGCCGAGCCCGCGGAAGTACGCGGTGAGGTCCTCGTCGGGGATGCGGGCCAGGACGGTCGGGTTCGCGATCTTCCAGCCGTTGAGGTTGAGGATCGGCAGCACGGCGCCGTCGGAGACCGGGTCGAGGAACGTGTGCGCCTGCCACGAACCGGCGAGCGGACCGGTCTCGGCCTCACCGTCACCGACCACGCACGCGACGACGAGGTCCGGGTTGTCGAGCGCCGCACCGTAGGCGTGCGACAGCGAGTAGCCGAGTTCACCGCCCTCGTTGATGGATCCGGGGGTCTCCGGGGCGGCGTGCGAGGGGATGCCGCCGGGGAACGAGAACTGGCGGAAGAACCGCTGCAGGTCGACGTCCTGGTACAGCTCGTTCCACGTGCCGTCCAGCCAGGCGTTCGCGTTCATCGCCGGACCGCCGTGCCCCGGGCCGCAGATGTACAGGAACTCGCGACCGGTCTCCGTGATCAGCGCGTTGCAGTGCGCGTACACGAGGTTCAGTGCGGGGGAGGTGCCCCAGTGGCCGAGCAGCCGCGGCTTGACGTCATCGGGTTCGATCGGCCGGCTGAGCAGCGGGTTGTCCAGCAGGTAGATCTGCCCGACCGTCAGGTAGTTGGCGGCGCGCCACCAGGCGTCGACCGCCCGGAGCCGGTCGGTGGTGGAGATGTGTGCTGGAGCCATGGGTACACGGTACGAAACACCGGGTTGCGGCACCTCAGGAAACTCGTCCCAAACCGTTCGGGCGGGGGCGCCGAATGACTTGCACAGGGCAAAAGCCCAGGGCGCTCTCCGGTCACAGTTGGCCGGTACTCAGTGTGTGCACAGTGCACATTCGGCCACCGGCCGGAGCGCCTCCAGAGCAAAGGACTGATCACGATGCGTAAGAGCCTCAAGACCTCCATCACCCTCGCCACGACCGGCGCCCTCGTCCTCGGCGGTGCCGCGTTCGGGATCTCCTCCGCCCAGGCC
>NZ_QKTD01000023.1:0-39784 GCF_003234695.1 Curtobacterium sp. MCLR17_042 | reverse complement strand
CCCCCCCACCGCCCGGCCCATGTCACGTCAACCGCTACGATCGACGCACGAGCCAACGGAGGTCGAAGCGCATCATGGGAGACGGCAAGCCCGCGACCATCTACGACGTCGCCGCACGCGCCGGGGTCTCGAAGTCCCTCGTCTCCCTCGTGCTGCAGCGCTCCCCCCGGGTCAGCGACCAGCGCCGGGCCGCCGTGCTCAAGGCGATCCAGGAACTCGACTACCGCCCCTCGACCGCAGCCGTCTCCCTCGCCGGCACGCGCAGTCGCACCATCGGTGTGGTCCTCGACGACTTCCGCAACCAGTGGTTCGTGGACCTGCTGACCGGCCTGCGCGAGAGCCTGCAGGACCAGGGGCACCGGCTCGTGGTCGCCGACCGGTTCCTCAACACGGGGCTCGATGCGTCTCCGGTCGAGGGCTTCCTCTCCATGCGCGTCGAGGGCATCGTGATCGCCGGCGAGCCCACCACCGACCTCGCGATCCCCGCCTCGATGCCGCTCGTGATCGCCGGTGGCCGGGTCGCGATCCCCCGCGCGGACACCGTGGCGAACGACGACCACGCCGGTGGCGGCATCGCGGCGCAGCACCTGCTCGACCTCGGCCACACCCGACTCGGGTTCGTCGGTGCGGCCTCGGCGGCCTCGGCCGAACGCCAGTCCGGGTTCGAGCGGGCCGCAGCAGCACGCGCCTCTGTCGTCACGACGGTGCTGCCGGGTGAACCCACCGAGGAGGCCGGTTCCCGCGCCCTCGGCATGCTCCTCGACGAGCACCCGGACGTCACGGCCGTCTTCGCCGCGAACGACGTGATGGCCCTCGGCGCCCTGTCCGAACTCGCCGAACGCGGGTTGCGCGTCCCCGAGGACGTCTCCGTCATCGGCTACGACGACACCCCGGTGGCTGCGATGCGGTACGTCGGCCTGACGAGCATCGACGACCGCAGTGTCGAGATCGGTCGCGGCGCCGGCGAGCGCCTGCTGGCCCGCATCGCCGATCCGCGGATCGCCGCCACGGAACTCCTCGTCGAACCCCGCCTGGTCGCGCGCCGCACCACCGCCGCGCGCTGACGCGCCAGCACGGACCCCGGCCGGGAGGCGCGCCCCGCGTCCGCCCCGCCCCCTTCGTGAGCAGAAATGGTCGGGTCCAGGGCCCGTACCCGACCGTTTCTGCTCACGAGGTCGCGCCCGGCAACTCCGCGTGCTGGACGACCCAGCTGTGCATGACGATCGCGGCCGCCGCCGAGGCGTTGATGCTCCGCGTCGACCCGAACTGCGTGATCTCCAGGTGCCCGGACGCCCCGGCCACCGCTTCGTCGGTCAGCCCGGGGCCCTCCTGTCCGAACAGGAACACGCAGCGCTCCGGGATCGTCGCGGTCTCGATGCGCTCGGCACCGGGGGTGTTGTCGATCGCGACGACGGGTCGCTGTTCCTCGGCCATCGCGGCGAGGAAGGCCTCGACGTCGGGGTGGTAGCGGACGTGCTGGTACCGGTCGGTGACCATCGCTCCGCGCTTGTTCCACCGGCGTCGCCCGATGATGTGCACGGTGCCGGCCAGGAACGCGTTGGCGCTCCGCACGATCGACCCGATGTTCAGGTCGTGCTGCCAGTTCTCGATCGCCACGTCGAACGCGTGCCGGCGGGTGTCGAGCTCGGCGACGATCGCGTCCATCGACCAGTACCGGTAGCGGTCGAGCACGTTCCGGGAGTCGCCGGCGGCCAGCAGCTCCGGGTCGAGCCGCGGGTCGTCGGGCCAGGGTTCCGGGTGCGGCCCCACCCCGTTGGTCGTCAGCTCGTGCGACGGTTCGGGCGCAGTGGTCACCCGACCAGCGTACGGCGCACACGGCACCGGCCCGACGACGGCAGCGCCCGGCGGCGGCGCGGGCTCAGGCGGTGCCGGCCCCGTGGGCGATGCGCGACTCGATGCCGGCGATCAGGATGTCGAGGCCGAGCGCGAACCGGTCGTCGTAGGAGTGCTCGCCGAGGATCTCGCCCACCAGCCGGTGCCGCTCGGGGCGTCCGGCCTCGGAGTCCCCGCGTCCGACCTGCACCCCGGCGTGCCCGACCACGAAGTCGTAGACGACGAAGAAGGTGTACATCGCCTCGGCCGGCGGCAGCCCGGCGTCTTGCAGGGCACCGACGACCTTCGCCACGACGGCGTCGGACTCGGTCGAGGCGAGCGGGGCGCGCTGGCTGTGCGACTCGAGCACGAGCGGGTGGGTGCGCATCAGGTCACGGAACGTCGTGGCGAAGGTGCGGACGACGGCGTGCCACTCGTCCGGCCAGACGAAGGTCGCGGTGAACTCGTCGACGGTGCGGCGGACGAGTTCGGCGTGCAGGTCGTCCAGCCCGCCGATGGTCCGGTGCACGGTCATCGGGGCGACCCCGAGCCGCACGCCCAGGGCCCGGAAGGACAGCCGGTCGAGGCCGTCCTCGTTCGCGATGGTCGTGGCGGCGTCGATCACCTGCTCGCGGGAGAGCACGTTCGGGCGGCCTCGGCGTCGTCGCGGCGTCACCTCGAGCTCCGTCTCCGACACCGGGGTGGGTCGGGGCGCGGCGGACGGGGTTCCGGGTTCGACGAGCACGAGGGGCCTCCTTGATTCGGTACGTGTCCCGAAAAGCGTAGGGCAAAAGCCGACCGCGGTTCGGTGTCTCGACCTTCTCGGGTCTGGCAGCAGCGCGCAAGAGCCGCCCCGGGCCTCCCGGCCCTTTCCGAGCCGGCCACGAGCCGGGCCTGAACCCCTGCGCAGTAGGGTGAGGGCCATGGCGACCCGAGACGACGTCGAGTGCTGGCTGACCGACATGGACGGCGTGCTCGTCCACGAGAACCAGGCGCTCCCGGGCGCGCCGGAACTCATCCAGCAGTGGCTCGACGACGGCACCGAATTCCTCGTGCTGACGAACAACTCGATCTTCACGCCGCGCGACCTCAGCGCCCGACTGCGGGGCTCGGGCCTGCACGTGCCCGAGGAGCGCATCTGGACGAGTGCGCTCGCGACCGCTGACTTCTGCAAGTCGCAGATGCCCGGTGGCTCGGCGTTCGTGATCGGTGAGGCCGGCATGACGACCGCCCTGCACGAGGCCGGGTTCATCATGACCGAGACCGCCCCCGACTACGTCGTCGTCGGCGAGACCCGCAACTACTCGTTCGAGGCGATCACCAAGGCCGTCCGGCTCATCCGCGCCGGCGCCCGCTTCATCGTGACGAACCCCGACGCCACCGGCCCCAGCGCCGAGGGGGTCCTGCCGGCCACCGGCGCCATCGCGGCGATGATCGAGAAGGCCACCGGCAAGCAGCCCTACGTGGTGGGCAAGCCGAACCCGATGATGTTCCGCTCCGCGATGAACCGGATCGGCGCGCACTCCGAGAACACCGGCATGATCGGCGACCGCATGGACACCGACGTGCAGGCCGGCATCGAGGCGGGGCTGCACACCGTGCTCGTGATGACGGGCATCAGCGACCAGGCCGAGATCGACCGGTACCCGTTCCGCCCGAGCGAGGTCATCTCCGGCGTGCACGAGCTCGTGCGCACCGAGCCGTTCGAGGTCGAGCTCTAGCTCGAGCTCTGGCGGCCCACGCCACCCGGGTGCGCCCGTTCACCGCAGACCGCTCGATGACGATCCGGTGAACAGAACCGCCCTGCGGTGAACGACGGGAAAACTGCCCCTGGGGCGACTCTATGGTTGCCCTGGTCGAGCCGAAAGTGGCTCTGATCAGGGTTTTCTGTGAGTTGCTACAGGATGGGGTCATCGGTGCCGATGTCGGTTCGTGCCACGACGGCAGTGGTCGTCGGCGCGCTCGGAGCACTCGTGGGGACCGCGATCGTCGCCCCGCACCTGGTCCCCTCGCCGGCGCCGCGGACGTCGGCGGTCACCGTGCAGGCCGGCACCGACGCCTGCGGGACGGGGTGGCCCGCGAGCCCGGACCGCGCCCTCGCCGGCCCCCAGACGTTCCGGATCCACAACACCTCCGTCGCCGGGATCGAGGTGCAGCTGGTCGACCCCACGAACGGCGCGGTCTACCTCGACGCGGAGGGTCTGGGATCGGGTGCGACGCACGACTACGGCGTCCGACTCCCCCGCGGCCAGTACCGGTTCCGCTGCCTGCCCGCCGACGCGAACCCGAGCACCGGACCCGTCGTCCACCTGCGCGGCGCCACCCACGTCAGCGACGAGACCCCGCGGATCGTCCCGGTCACGCGCGACGACCTGATCCCCGCTGCGAAGTCGTACGGCGCCTGGATCGAGAGTCGCCTGCCGGCGCTGCTCGACGACGTGCGTGCGCTGGACGCCGACGTCCGTGCGGGTGACGTCCGCGCTGCACGGCGGGACTGGCTGACCGGGCACCGCGAGTACGAGCAGCTCGGAGCCGCCTACGGTGCGTTCGGGGACGACGACACCGCGATCAACGGGCTCCCGGCCGCCGGACGGACCGCACTCGACGACCCGCACCTGACGGGCGTCCACCGCGTCGAGGCGCTGCTGTGGTCGGGTGCGCCCAGCCGTCGCGCCGTCGCGCCCGCCGACGCCCTGGTCGCCGCCGTCGCACACCTGCGCCGGACGTTCCCCACCCAACGGGTCGACCCGCTCGACATCGGCCTGCGCTCGCACGAGATCCTCGAGAACGCGCTCCGCTTCGAGGCGACCGGGGCCACCGACGCCGGCAGCCACACCGCACTGGCGACGATCGACGCGAACACGAGCGGGACAGAACACGCGCTCGAGCCGCTCCGGTCGATCCTGCGGACCCGCTACCCGGGCCTCCGGGCCACCGATCGTGCGCTGGCGACCCTCCGCGCCGACCTGGAATCACACCGACGGCCCGACGGCAGCTGGGACACCCTCGACGGTCTCGACCGCACCGCCCGCGAGCACCTCGACGCCGACCTCGACGCTGCGCTCGAACGGCTCGCCCCCGTCGCCGCCATCTGCGACCCGAGGAGGACCTCGTGACCGAACGACCGCAGCGCCAGGGCCGGCAGGGCTTCCAGAGCCGGCAACTCCCACGCGGGATGGACGCGGCGACGTACCGACGGATGACCGAGGCGCACGCCCGCGTCGGACTGTCCGCCGACGGCAGCGCGTGTCCGGCCGGTGCACCGGACGACCAGCAGCCGCCGACCGGCCCCACCCGCGGCGTCGGCCGCCGCGCGTTCCTGACCAGCGCGGTCGGGGCAGGTGCCGGAGCCGCCGCGGCGGCAGCGAGCCTGACCGCCGGGGGTGGGACGGGCCTCCAGGCAGCCGCCGCGACGACGGGCGGTGCCGACGCTCCGCCCGGTTCCTCGTACGCGTTCCACGGGGCGCACCAGGCGGGGATTACCACGCCCGCGCAGCGACAGTCGGCGTTCCTGGCGTTCGACGTGACCGCGGCCGACCGCGGGGAGCTCGCCGACCTGCTCCGGACGATCACCGAGCGGGCCCGGTTCCTCACCCGCGGCGGCACGCCTGCCGACGTCGGGATCACCGCGCCGCCGGCCGACTCCGGCGTGCTCGGACCGGAGGTCGCGGCCGACGGGCTCACCGTGACGGCGAGCGTCGGTGCCTCGCTCTTCGACCACCGGTACGGCCTGTCGGGGCAGCGCCCGGCGCGGTTGCGGACGATGGAGGACTTCCCGAACGACGACCTCGACCGGTCGATCTCGGACGGCGACCTGCTGCTGCAGGTGTGCGCGCACAACACCGACACCGTCCTGCACGCCGTCCGCGACATCGCCCGGGCCACTCGCGGCGGCATGCAGGTGCGCTGGCGGCAGGACGGCTTCGCGTCCCCGCCGCGCCCCTCCGGCACCCCGCGCAACCTGCTCGGGTTCAAGGACGGCACCGGCAACCCGTCCACCGCGGACCGCAGCGTCATGGACGACCTGGTCTGGACCCGCGGTGGACAGGACGGCGAACCCGACTGGGTCACCGGGGGCAGCTACCACGTCGTGCGGACCATCCGGATGTTCGTCGAGTTCTGGGACCGCGTCTCACTGCACGAGCAGGAGAACATGATCGGCCGGCACCGCGACTCCGGTGCCCCGCTCACCCGCAGCGGCGAGTTCGACGACCCCCGGTACCAGGACGACCCGACCGGCGACGTCATCCAGATGGACGCGCACATCCGGTTGGCGAACCCGCGCACCGCCGAGGCCCGTGCGCAGCAGATGCTCCGTCGTCCGTACAACTACGACAACGGCACCGACACGAACGGCGACCTCGACATGGGCCTGCTGTTCGCGTGCTTCCAGGCCGACCTGGAACGGCAGTTCGTCGCCGTGCAGAAGCGCCTGGTCGACGAGCCGCTCGTCGACTACGTGTCACCCGTCGGCGGCGGCTACTACTTCGCCCTGCCCGGGGTCCGCCACGCGGACGACTGGCTGGGCCGTCGGCTGCTCGCACGGATCTGACCCTGCCCGCCGGCCCCACTGCTTCTCCATCCCCACCGTCCCGACCAGTGAGAGGTTCCACGTGTTCCGACCTTCCGAACGACGCGTCCAACAGGGCGCGCTCGCCATCATGGCCCTGGCGGCCGTCGCCGGGACGGCCCTCGCCATCCCGCAGTCGGCGTCCGCCGCGGACAACTCCCTGAAGACCACCACCCCGATCAAGCACGTCGTCGTCATGTACGACGAGAACGTGTCGTTCGACCACTACTTCGGCACCTACCCGAAGGCCGCGAACACCGACGGCACCCGCTTCACCGCGGCGCGGAGCACCCCGAAGGTGAACACACTCGCGTCCTCCGGCACCCTGACGAAGAACCCGAACGCCTACGCCCCGTCACGGCTGACGCCCGCCCAGGCGCTCACGTGCGACCAGAACCACAACTACCTGCCCGAGCAGAAGGCCGTCGACGGGGGTGCCATGGACAAGTTCGTCGAGAGCACCTCGGTGGACACCTGCACCGGCCTGTACGGGTCCCCCGGCCTGACGATGGACTACTACGACGGCAACACCACCACCGGGCTGTGGAACTACGCCCAGAACTACGCGATGAGCGACAACGCCTGGGACACCGGCTTCGGCCCCTCGACCCCCGGGGCGCTCAACCTGATCAGCGGGAACACCCACGGCGGCACGGGCGTCGACTCGGTCACCGGTGCCACGGTGCCGACCTCGACCTCCGTCGTCGCGAAGGACGCCGCCGGCCAGGGCACCGTCACCGCCGACCCGGACCCCGCCTACGACGACTGCTCCGACAAGGACCACACGTCGACGTCGAACCTGGTGAAGATGTCGGGCAAGAACATCGGCGACCTGCTCAACGCGAAGGGCGTCACCTGGGGCTGGTTCCAGGGCGGCTTCACCCCCACGACGGCCTACGCAGGCACCGGCACGCTCGCCAAGTGCGACGCCACCACGACGAACGTGGGCGGGTCGGTCAGCAACGACTACTCGCCGCACCACAACCCGTTCGCGTACTACGCGTCGACCTCGAACCCCCACCACCTCGCACCGACGAGCGACCGCATGATCGGCTCCACCGACCGCGCGAACCACCAGTACGACCTGTCCGCGTTCGACACCGCGCTCGCCGAGCACCGGATGCCCGCCGTGTCCTTCCTCAAGGCGCCCGAGGCCCAGGACGGCCACGCCGCGTACTCCGACCCGCTCGACGAGCAGAAGTTCCTGACGTCGAAGATCAACGAGATCGAGCGGTCGCCGGAGTGGTCGAGCACGGCCATCGTCATCAACTACGACGACTCCGACGGCTGGTACGACCACGTCGCGCCCACGATCCTGAACGGGTCGACGGACTCCTCGAACGACACCACGGTCTGCACCGCGGCCGCGACCAAGGTCGGTGTCGCCGGTGGGTACCTCGACCGCTGTGGCCCCTCGCAGCGGCTGCCGTACCTGGTCATCTCGCCGTTCGCCAAGCAGAACCACGTCGACCACACCGCCATCGAGCAGACGTCGACCACGAAGTTCATCGAGGACAACTGGTCGACCGGGCGGATCGGTGACCAGTCGTTCGACGCCCGGGCCGGGTCCATCCGGAGCATGTTCGACTTCACGCACCCGCAGCACCGCGAGGTGCTCCTGAACACGAAGAGCGGTGCGGTCTCGCGGATCGTGTCCACGGCCGTCACGCCGAAGCCGACCCCGAAGCCCACGACGAAGCCGCAGACGGGGACCGGCGGCGGCAGCGGCACGGGCGCGAGCACCGGTTCCGGTGGAACGGCAGGAACGGCAGGAACGGCCGGAACGGCGGGCACGGCAGGCACGGGCGCCGGCACGGGCAGCGGGGCCTCGACTGCCTCGAGCGCCGCAGCAGGAGCCGGGGCCGCGGGGCAGACCGTCGCCGCCGATCCGTCCGCGACCGACCCGTCCGCGACGCGCCTGGCGTTCACGGGCGTGCAGCTCACCGGGGTCACGATCGCCGCGATCGTGTTCCTGATGGCCGGCATCGCGCTGGTCGTCGTCCGCCGTCGACAGCTCCGGCGTCGGGCCGACTGACACGGAGCGTCGGGTCGACTGACACGACACGCCGAGCCGACTGACACGTCGCGTCGCGTCGCGTCCCGTCGACCGACACGACCGAACGGTGCCCCGGAGCGTGCTGCGCTCCGGGGCACCGTCGCGTCCGCGCGGGGCCGCCACGCGGCGGTCGGCACAGCGTCCGCCAGCGCAGCGGCCGTCGCGTCCGTTCCCTCAGACCACGTCGGCCGGGAGGCGCGGCTCGCCTCCCGGCACCACGACCGCCCCCATGGGCGGTACCGTCCGCCACCGCTTCGCGAGGCGACGGGGTCGGTCGTCGTACCAGGCGATGATCCCGCCGGCCACGATGCCGAACGCGAGCACCCCGAACGAGAACAGCCCGATCAGGCCGAGCAGCGTCAGCTTGCCGAAGTCGCCCGTGTCCGCGGTCGCCGAGAACCCGATCGACCCGAAGTCCCAGAAGGCGTGCAGCAGCACCGGGGCGAGCAGCGAACCGGTCAGCCGACGCGCGACGTACAGCGTCGACCCGAACGACGCCGCGAACACGACCTGGATGAGCGTCGGCCCGATCCCGGCACCGGCGAGCGCGTTGAGCAGGTGCAGCAGCCCGAACAGCGCACACGACAGGGCCCACACCCCCATCTCCGGCAGGCGCCGCCGCAGCCCGACGAGCAGGGTCCCGCGGGCCATGAGCTCCTCGAACACCCCGACGAACAGCACCCCGACGGCGAGCAGCAGGAAGTAGTGCGCCGGCAGCGCCGTCCAGTCGATCAGGGGCAGCCGGACGACGCACACCACGAGCACGAGGATCGGCGCGAGCATCGTCCACCGCAGCCGCGTCCGGACCGGGTCGACCGTGGCGATCCGCCACCAGCCGAGCGCCGTGACGAACAGGGCGAGTGCCACGACGGCGATGCCCTCGGGGATGACCAGGGCGTGCACGACGCTGTCGACCGTCTGCGCGAGGGTCGCGTAGTCGTCGCTCGGCCGAGACCGCCAGGCGCTGATCGCTGCGAAGACCACGATCGGCGCGAGCCCGAGCAGCAGCGACGGGGGCACCGGCCAGCGACGGCGGCGGGCTCGGACGGGGGCGGTGGTGGTCACCTCCCGGTTGTACCAGGCGGGTCGTACGATTGGCGGTATGCGCCTGCCCTCCCTGTCCACCATGGCAGAGGACTACGTCAAGCTCATCTGGAAGGCCAGCGAGCGCGGCGGGCCCGGCTTGGCGACGCGGGACATCGCGGCGTCGCTGAAGGTGTCGGCGTCGACGGTGTCGGGCAACCTCAAGAAGCTCGACCGCGACGGCCTGATCGAGCACACCCCGTACTACGGCGTCGTGCTCACCCCGCTCGGGCAGCAGGTCGCGGTGGCGATGGTCCGGCGGCACCGGCTGATCGAGACGTTCCTGGTGGAGCGGCTCGGCTACTCGTGGGACGAGGTCCACACCGAGGCCGAGGCCCTGGAGCACGCCGTGTCCGAGCAGTTCCTCGACCGGGTCGACGCCGACCTCGGCCACCCGACGCACGACCCCCACGGCGACCCGATCCCCGGGGCGGACGGCATCGTGCCGGACTCCCCCGGCACCCTCCTCGGCGCGATCGAGCCGGGAGCGTGCGGCACCGTCGACCGCGTCTCGGACGACGACCCCTCGCTGCTGCGGTACTTCGACGAGCTCGGGGTGGGACTGGGCACGCACCTGCGGGTCGAGCGGGTGCGGGACTACGCCGGCGTCATCGCGGTGTCGCGGCGGGCGACCGACGGCTCGGAGTCCCTCGTCGATCTGCCGGCCGCCGCCGCGTCCTCCATCTGGCTCGCACCCGACGGCGACTGACCGCGCTGCGTGCGCGGGTCGGCGGGTCGGTCGGTTGGCCGGGTGGCCGACCGGTCACAACACCCCGCTCACCTCCGCCGAGCGGTCACCTTCTGTCGCCCGGCAGCCCCGCAACCGACAGTTCGCGACCACTCGGCACCCAACGCACGGGGCGTCGTGACCGCACCGCGGCCCGCGAACGCGCACGGCGACGGACGGGAGGCCCGGTGCGCGGCCGCCACGCGCCTCCCGTCCGGCGCCCGGCCGGTCACGACACCCCGCTCACCTCCGCCGAGCGGTCACCATCTGTCGCCCGGGAGCCCCGCAACCGACGGTTCGCGACCACTCGGCACCCCGGCCACGGGGTGTCGTGACCGCGCGACGCGCCCGCCCCACCATCGCGACGCCGACGGTTCTCGACCACTCGACCCGCCCGGCCGGGCGCGCCCGCCGGCCCTAGCCCTTGACGGACCGCGTCCGGCCGAGGGCGACCTCGCGCCGGGCCCGTTCGAGGGCGAGCGCGGATGCCGCGTCCGGGTCGTGCAGCAGGCGTTCGGTCTCGTGCACGTGTTCCCGGACGGCGTCGGTACCCCGGTCGGCGGCCGCGGCGAGGACCGGTCCGACGGTGTCCTCGCCGAGTCCCACCAGAGCACGCGACAGGCTGAGCCGACGCTCGCGGTCACCGATGCCGAGCTGCACGGCGAGAGTCCGCGCGAGCGACGACCGCTCGTCGTCCGGCACCAGTGCGACGGCCGTGCGCCAGGCGGCGCGGAGCACCTCGTCGTCGTGGTCCTCGAGCAGCGGGCGCACCGCCGGCCACGCGTCCGGGTCGCCGATCTTCGACAGGGTGTGGAGCGCCTGGCTGCGGGCCTGGGGCTCGGGGCGCTCGAGCTCGGGCAGGACGCGGGCGACGACGACGTCGGCGGGGTGCCGGGTGAGCGCCCACGTCAGCATGTCGCGGACGAAGAAGTCCGGCTCGACGGCGCACTGCGCGACGAGCACCTCGAGGTCCGCGGGGTCCGGGGTGGTCCCCGCGGCCATCACGGCCTGCAGCCGGGCGGAGGATCGCGGGTCGGCGAGGGCATCGGTGAGCGTGGTCATCCGTCCATCGAAGCCCCTCGCGCCGGGGCCGTGTCAAGCATCGGGGCATAGCGTCGGGAGACGTGCGGTTGGCTCCCACCGCACCCCCGACCACGAAAGGACCTCCGCATGCCCCGCATCGGTACCAGCGACCTGCACGTGTTCCCCCTCGCCCTCGGCGGCAACGTCTTCGGCTGGACGGCGGACGAGTCGACCTCGCACCAGGTCCTCGACGCCTACACCGCGGCCGGTGGCGACTTCATCGACACCGCGGACGTCTACTCGGCCTGGGCGCCGGGCAACTCGGGCGGCGAGTCCGAGCGGGTCATCGGTTCGTGGCTGCGCGCTTCGGGCAAGCGGGACGACGTCGTCATCGCCACGAAGGGCTCGCAGCACCCGGAGTTCCAGGGCCTCGCCGCGGACACCGTCGCCGCCGCTGCCCGCGCGAGCCTCGAGCGCCTCGGCACCGACCGGATCGACCTGTACTACGCGCACTTCGACGACCAGTCGACCCCGCTCGAGGAGACCGTCCACGCCTTCGACCAGCTCGTGCAGGACGGCCTGGTCCGCTACACCGCGATCTCGAACTACTCGAAGGACCGCGCCGCGGAGTGGATCCGCATCGCGACGGAGAACGGCCTCGCCCAGCCCGTCGCCATCCAGCCGCACTACAACCTCGTCACCCGCCAGCCGTACGAGGCCGAGATCGCACCGCTCGCGCACGAGCACGGACTCGGCGTCGTGCCGTACTTCTCGCTCGCCGCGGGGTTCCTGACCGGGAAGTACCGCTCGAAGGACGACTTCGCCGGCAAGGACCGCGAGGGCCAGGTGTCCGGCTACTTCACCGACGAGGGGCTCGCGGTCGTGGACGCGCTGTCCTCGATCGCCGATGCCCACGGTTCCGAGATCGCGACCGTCGCACTCGCCTGGCTGCAGGCGCAGCCCGACGTCGTCGCGCCGATCGCGAGCGCCCGGAACACCGAGCAGCTGCCGGCGCTGCTGGCCTCGGCGGAGCTCGAGCTCACCGCCGACGAGCTGCAGACGCTGTCCGACGTGTCGGCGAAGGTGCCCGCGAGCGCCTGACACCGGCGCTGTCCGCGCCGCGGTACGCACCGCCGCCGACGCAGAACGACATCCCCGACGTCGTACGACATCGGGGATGTCGTTCGTTGCACACGCGGACAGTCCCGGGGCACGAGGAACGACGATGTCGTTGTCGTACGACGTCGACATCGTCGTTCGGCGTCGGACGTCGGCGTCGGACGTCGACCGACCGCCCGCCCCTACGCCCCCGGCGCCAACGACCCGGTCAGCGGCTGCCCCGACGACCGCGTCACGAAGCACGCGATGAACCGGTCACCCTGGTCCCACGTCGCCTGGTCCGGCGCGTAGGAACCCTGCACCTGCACGTCCCCCACGGCAGCGGCGGCCGAGGCGTTCAGCGCCGTGTCGGACTGGCACTGGTCGGCCGCCTGGGTCGCGAGGGCCTCGGCGCCGGGGTAGGTGTCACCCTCGACCGCGAGCCGTGCGGTCAGCTGCCCGATGTGCGGCGTCGCGCAGTCCACCACCGTGAAGGTCTGCGACCACGCGTTCGTGAACGGCGACAGGCACTCCCCGCCGGCCAGGTCGGTCCACGGGTGCTCGCCGGGCAGGGCCGGGGTCGTGGCGAACTGCAGCGTGGCGGCCGGTGCTGCGGCGTCACCCGGCTGCGAGGCCGACGCCGACGGCGCAGCGCTCGGTGTCGGCGGCGCCGACGAGGCAGCCACCGGCGACTTCGTCGGCACGGCCTGGTCGGCGATGTTGTTGCCGAGGATCCACTTCGACAGCAGGAACACCAGCACGATGAGCACGAGGATCAGCGCGATCGACCCGTAGATCAGCAGCTGCTTGCCGCGCTTGCCCTCGCTCCGCAGCCGCGCGAAGCCCTCGTTGATGAAGTTGTCGCGGTCGCCGGACCGCCGGTCCGGACCACCGGCCGGCCGCCCAGCAGCAGCAGGCGCGGGGGCAGTAGCCGGCGCAGCAGCAGCCGCGGGCACGGCAGCCGCCGGCATCATCCGCGTCCCGGTGTCCTCCGGGTCGTAGCCGGTGCCACCGAGCTGCCCGACGGCCTCGGTGCCGAACAGGTCCTTGATGGCACTCGTGTCACTGGTCTCGCGGCCGTCCCACTCGGACTGGTCCAGGTCGTCCGGCGCCGCGGCGGGCAGGGACTCCGGCTGCGGACCGGTGTCGTTCCCACGCAGCCCGAGCACGGCGTCGAGGTCCTGCCCCACCGACGGCGGCAGGTGCGCCGGGTACTCCTGGGCGCCGGCAGCGGGCTCGACGAGCGGCGGTGCGGCGGTCGGCGGCACGGTCGCGTCGGGCTCGGACCACCAGGGCGTCCCGGCCGCCGGCATCGCGGTGGTCGGCGCATCGACCTGGAGGCCCTCGGTCGCGTCCGGCACGTCGTCTCCGGCGGGCGCACGGGGCACGTCCACGGCCTCGGTCGCCTCCGACGGAGCACCAGCAGCATCAGCGGCGGGAACGGCAGCCGGAGCAGCCGTGTCCGACACGGGCGCAGCCGGGACCGCCGGCGGCACCACCGGCGGCACGGGGACCGCCGGCGGCACCGGGTAGGTCCGCGGTGCCTGCGGCAGCCCGGAGGCCGGGGTGTCGACCTCGCCGGCGACGACCTCGTCCTCGTCGTCCAACTCGTCGGCGAGCGACCAGGACCCGGCGGACAGCGCGGTGGTGTCGAACGAGTCGGTGGTCAGCGTCGCCGGGACCTCGCCGGGCTCGTCGTCGTCGGCGATCGCCCAGTCGAACGGTCGGTCGTGCGCGCCGGTCTGCGTGGGGACCGGCCCGGTGCTGGTGATGCGCAGCAGGTCGGTGAAGGTCGGCGGTTCCTCGGTCGGCGGCAGCACGTTCTCGACGCCGAGGGGCTGCGGGGCAGCGGGGGCAGCAGGCGCCACGGACTCCGGGTGGTTCCCGGTCGCCCGGCCGAGCCAGTCGACGTCGGCGCGGCCCTCGCCGAACGGGTCGACGCGGCGACGCTCGTCCTCGATGGCCTTCGACGCGGCAGCTCGTTCGTCGCGGTGGGTCTGCGCCGTCGGCAGCACGATCGACGACGGGTGCGGTGCAGTGGAGTCCGGCGCGACGTCGGCGGCGGCCGGGATCCGGTCGTGCAGTGTGGAGCGCTCGTGCTCGACGACGGCGTCGGGGTTCTCGGAGGGTGCGAGCAGCTCGGGCGGCATCGAGATGGCCTGGGTCGCGCCGTCGTCGAGCGCCGGAGCCGAAGCGGCCGGCGCAGCAGGAGCAGGAACAGCAGGAGGAGCAGCCTCGGCGCCCTCCGCCTCCCCCTCGGCCACGAACGGCTCCGGCAGCGGCGCGCCCGTCTCACGGGCGGTGCGCTCCGCCTCGCGGCGCTCCCGCCGCGACGGCCAGTCCTCCTCGCCGCGCGGAGCCCCGAAGATGTCCGCAGCACTGCGGAGACCGTGGAACGGAGCGTCCGATCCGGACGCACGCCGAGCCTCCAGGCCGTCGTCCCCGTCTGCCGGGCCGGCGGTGCCGTCGGGTTCGCGTGCGTCGTCCGGACGCTCCTCGGTCACGCGGTCAGCCCCAGATCAGCCAACCCGATGGCCGCGAAGTACGGGTAGCCGGCCGCCTCGATCGTCTCCTTGGCACCGGTGTCCCGGTCGACGACGACCGCCACGGCGGCGATGATCGCACCCTCGCGCTCGAGCGCCTCGGCCGCCTTGAGCGGCGAGCCCCCGGTGGTGGAGGTGTCCTCGAGCACGACGACGCGCTTGCCCTTGAGGTCCGGTCCCTCGACCTGCTTGCCGCGGCCGTGGTCCTTCGGCTCCTTGCGGACGACGAAGGCGTCGTAGGTCAGGCCCTGGGCGGCGGCCTGGTGCAGGACGGCGCTGGCGATGGGGTCGGCGCCCATGGTCAGGCCACCGACGGCGGAGACGTCCGGCACCTGCTGCACGAGCTCGGTCATGACCTGGCCGATCAGCGGCGCGACGCGGTGGTCCAGGCTGACCTTCCGCAGGTCGATGTAGTACGTCGCCTTCTTCCCGCTGGTCAGGGTGAAGTCGCCGTGGAACACCGCTTCGGAGGAGATGTACTGGATCAACTGTTCGCGCGCGTCGGTCACAGCGCACAAGGGTAGTCGGTCGGGCCCGCAACGCGCTCCCCCAGCCTGTGGGTCTGTGCGTACCGGCACCGAGGCGGCCTCGGTACGCTCCGGGGCATGTCCCGAGCACCGCGTCGCCCCGCCGTGGAGCCGGCTCCGTCCGGCGGCCGCCGGACCGGTGGGGTGGCCGTCACGATCGGACGGGAGGCCCTGGGCGGCCTGGTCGCGCTGGCCCTGGCCGTCATCGCCCTGCGCCACGTCGTCGCGACGGAACGGGTGGCGTTGCTCTGGTACGACGGCGACTCGGTGCTGCTGCCGCTCGTCGAGCGCTCGCTGCAGGCCGGCCAGCCGTTCGAGTGGGCGATGTCGCCCGCGCTGTTCTTCTTCCCCGAGCTGCCCGTGTACCTGTTCTGCTCGCTGGTGACCGGGACCCCGCAGCAGGCCCTGGCGCTGAACGGGGTGCTCGTGCTGCTCGCCGTCTACGCGCTGGTGCGGGCCGCCGCGAACGAGCTGATGCCGTCCGCCGGGCGCCCTGCGCGGATCGCGGTGTCGGCGGGGGCACTCGGCCTGGTCACGCTGCTGGTGCTCACCGAGTCGTCGGCGACGGCGACCTCGCTCGAGCTGGCGTCCCTGCTGCTCACGACGACCTACTACTACGGCGCCGTGCTGGCGGTGCTCGGCACCGCGGTGCTCGTGCTGCGGGCGGTGCGCCTCGGCCGGGCGTCGGTGCCCCTGCTCGTGGTGCTCGGACTCGTCGCCGCGTGCACGACCGCGTCGAACCCGCTGTACGTGCCCTGGTCCGCCGCTCCCGTCGTCGTCACCCTCGGGCTCCTGGTGCTGGCACGGCGGGTGCCGTGGCGCCCCGCTGCGTTGCTCGCCGGCGCCGTCACGGTCGGTTCGGTCGTCGGCTACCTGGTGCGGATCCCGCTCCGGCCGTTCGTCTCCCTCGACCCGGCGACGTACGTGCAGCCGTCGCGGGCCGGGGAGACCCTGCGGTTCTTCGCGGCGCTGACCGACGACCGGGCGGGCACGGCACCGGGCGACCTCGGGCTCCTGCTGCTGTTCGCCGGGGTGCTCGTCACCGTCGGCGGCACGGTCTGGGCCTGGCGGGTCCGCACCGCACGCACCGTGCTGGTCGCGACGCTGCTGCCGCTGGTGACCGTCGTCGCCGTGTCCGTCGGGGTCGTCGTCGCCGGGTCCGAGACCCCGCGCTACCTGCAGCCGATCGTGACGGCACCGCTGCTCGCGCTCGTCGCCGTGGCCGAGCTCACCCGCACCGCGGTCCGCCGCACCCGCGTGCACCGCCCGCACCGCGGGGTCCGGGCGGGGGTGGCGGTCGCGATGGCCGCCGTGCTCGCGACCGGGATCGCCGTGGCCCCCGGCACCGCCCACGCCGTGTCGACCGCGCGGTACCCGGCGGCCGCGTGTCTGGACCGCTGGGCCGAGGGGCGCCAGGTCACGGGCGTCGGGCAGTTCTGGACGGTCCGGCCCCTCGCCACCTACGCGGCGGCGAACGTCGGGCTGCTGCAGGTCCGCGACACCTTCGAGACGTACCCGTGGCTCGTCGACCTCGGCGCGTACCGCGACGCCGACCCGAGCTTCGTGGTGGTCGGCTCGCACGACCTGTGGACCACCGCGGTCGAGGACTCCCTCGGCCCCCCGGCGACGATCACCCACTGCACCGGGTTCGACGTCTACGACTACGCCGGCACCGCCGGGCAGGCGATCCTGCGGCGCGACGTCGTCGGGAGCGCCGACGTCATCCGGCGTGACCGCGGCTTCTGATCCACTGCTGAAGTTGTCCACAGCGGCGCGTTGCCGTCCGATGCTCGCTGTACGGATGTATAGGCTCGTGCTCGATGTCTCGTCCCACCAGCCCCCGCGCCCACCGTGTCCCCGTGCGCCTGCGCCTCGCCGTCACCGGCCTGGCACTCGCGGGCCTCGTCGGCACGGTCATCGCCGACGCTCCGGCCGCCCAGGCGGTGACCTACCCCACGTGGGACGAAGTGAAGTCCGCCCGCGGCAAGGAATCCGCGAAGCAGGGGCAGATCACCGAGATCCGGGGCATCATCAGCGAACTCGACGCCAAGGTCGAGGCTGCCGAGGCGAAGGCGCAGAAGCTCGGCGACGTGTTCTACAAGGCACAGCGCAAGGCCCAGACCGCGGCCGAGAAGGAACAGCAGCTCCGCGCCGACGCCAAGGACCACGCGAAGGTCGCCGACCAGAGCGCCGCGCAGGCCGGGCAGTTCGCCGCGCAGATGTCCCGCTCCGGTGGCGCCGACGTCACCACCTCGGTGATCACCCAGGGCGAAGACGCCAGTGATCTGCTGTACAACCTCGGTGCGCTGAGCAAGCTCTCCGAGCAGGCCGAGCGTGTGCAGGCCGCCGCGAGCGCCGACGCCGCCGTCGCCAGCTCGCTCGAGGCACAGGCCGACCGCGCCGCCGAAGCACTGGGCGACCTCGCTGCCGAAGCCGAAGACCGCATGCAGGAAGCCCAGGCGGCGTCCGACGCCGTGCAGGCCGCCTACGACGAGCAGCAGTCGAACAAGGCCCGACTCGACGCCCAGCTCGCGACCCTGACCTCCGGCCGCGTCCGGACCGAAGCCGAGTTCGCCAAGGGTGAGCGCGTCCGCAAGGCGGCGGAAGAGAAGGCCGCACGCGAAGCCGCCGAGCGCGCAGCCGCCGCGCAGCGAGCAGCTGCCGCACAGGCCGCCGCGAACTCCGGCGGGGGCGCTCCGTCAGGCGGCGGCTCGACCGGCAGCAGCGGCTCGGGCGGCGGCGGTTCCGTCGGCGCGGGCTCCGGGACCGGCTGGGTCCGCCCGGCCAGCGGCTACGTCATCAGCCCCTACGGGTACCGCGTCCACCCGATCACCGGCGTCGTCACCATGCACGAGGGCACCGACCTGGCGAGCGGCTGCTACACGCCCATCGTCGCGGCCTCGGCCGGCACCGTCGACTACGTCGGCTGGTACGGCGGCTACGGCAACTACGTCCGCATCAACCACGGCGGCGGCGTGCAGACCGCGTACGGCCACATCGTCGACGGCGGCTTCCGGGTCGCCACCGGCCAGCAGGTCTCCGCGGGGCAGCTCATCGCGCTCGTCGGCTCCACCGGGGCGTCGACCGGCTGCCACAGCCACGTCGAGGTGCACATCAACGGCGCCACCACCGACCCGGTGCCCTTCATGGGCGCTCGCGGGGTCGCCTTCTAGCCGATCGACCCCGGTTCCGGCTCGTCGATCCCGTCGTCGCCGGCGTTCCACAGCGCCCGGTACCAGGCGGTGCGCTCCGGGTCGTCCGGCAGCCCGTACGCCCGGTGGAACAGCGGCTCCCACCCGGGTCCGTAGTTCCACTCGAGCGCCATCGTCGCCACCGCGATGTCGGCCCAACGGTCCGCGACGCCCATCGCGTCCAGGTCGACGTGCCCGCTCCACCGCCGGTCCGCGCCGATGAGCGTGTTGGGCGTGCACGGATCGCCGTGACAGACGACGATCCGGTCGATCGGTGGCTCCGGACCGAGACCGCCCGGGCCGCGGACGGCGTCGGCGGCAGCACCGCGCGCACGATCGAGCCGGTCCGCGGTCGCCCACGTGAACGGGCAGTCGTCGACGGGCAACGTGTCGTGCAGTGCGCGCAGGCCCTCCCCCACCGCGACCACCGCGGTCCGGGGTTCGTCGTGCCAGCGCGGGTCGACGGCGCTCCACCCGGGCACGGCACGGGTGTGCAGCCAGACGCCGGCCTCGTCGGCGCCGTGGTCGAGCACCTCGGGGACCCGGGCGTACCGGGACGCCCACGTCAGCCGCTCGGCTTCGCCGCCGATCCACGAACCGTAGGCGCGCGGCAGCACCTTCACGAACTCGTCGGCGTGCGCGTCCGGTCCGATCCGGAACGTCGTCCCGCCGATCTGGTTGTGCCAGACGAGCGCGACCTCACGCCCTCGGGCGACGTCGGTGACCACGCGCGGCACCGGGACGGTCTCACCCGGCCGGGGCAGTCCACCGATCGAGCGCACCACGGCGACGCTCAGTGCACGCGGTCCGGGCGGGAGGACCCCGACCCACCACGGGCGATCTCGAGCAGCACGGGCAGGCGCTCACCGAGCAGGGCGTCCAGGTCGGCGACCACGGCCTCGACCCGTTCGGTGATCTCCCGCGGCGCGGCACCCCGGCGCGGACGGACCCGCACCCGGATCGCCCGACCACCACGGACGCGGTAGACGTCGACGGCGAGCGAGCCGACCTGGGGCATGTCGCCGATGGCCGAGGAGAGCGCGTGCTGCACGGCCGTGGACTCGATGCGCACCGAGCCGGCGACGCCGTCGGCCGAACCGTCGCTGTCCACGACGGTGCTCTCGCGGCCACCGCCGAGCGTCGTCAGCACCACGAGTGCGAGCACGCCGAGCACGACGCCACCGCCGAGGACGCAGGTCCACGCGAACACCGAGTCGTCACGCGACGCCCTGGTGCCGAGTCCGGCGAGGGCATCGCCGACCGTGCGCCACCACGAGGCGACGAGGGGCAGCCCCTGGGCGGTCTGCACCAGGATCGCGGCGACCCCGGCGACGAGCAGGACGAGCCCGAGCACGACGAGCGCCGTCCGGCCGAGCCCACGGTTCGTAGCGTTCATCCGTCCACCCGCCCGGTCGGCTGCACCCGGACCCGCGCGGCCAGCGGCGGCTGCGCGTCGATCGCGGCGAACTCCCGCTCGACGGCCTCGGTCGCGGCGACCGCGGGGACGTCCACCCCGGCTGCGGGCCGGAGCACGACGTCGACCGTGCGGCGGCCGACGGTGCCCACGGCGGCGTCGGCACCCAGACGGGTCGCGGAACGGGCGGCACGGGCCGCAGCGGAGGCCAGGACCTCGTCATCGACGACGACCGCGAGCCGGTCGGACGACATCACGTGCCGCGGACGGCGCTGGGGCAGGATCCCCTGCAGCAGGAGGACGAGGCCGATCAGGGCCACGACGGCGCCGATGCCGATCACGATGGTGGTGTCGAGGCCGTCCGGAGCGGCGAGCGCGGTGTCGACCACGGCACGGGGGTCGACACCGAGCACGTTCTGGTCGAGCAGGACGAGCGCACCGGCGAAGACCGCAGCGGCGGCGAGCACCAGGGCGATGAGCATCGCGACGACGACTGCGCCGGAGCGGGAGACGTGGGTCTCGCGGCGCAGCAGGCGGCGGTGGGTGGCGGTGTGGTCCGCGGCGGGCGCGCCGACGAGGGGTGCGGCGGTCACCGGACCCTCCGCGGGGTGTCCACGACCGACGAGGCGAAGGTCACGGTCACGCGGGCGACCTGTCGGCCGGTGATGGTGCGGAAGCGCTCGGCGATCGTGCCGCGAGCCCGGTGCGCCGTGGCGACGACGGGTTCGTCGGGGAGTGCGTGCGAGCCCAGCACCGGCAGGGCGAGCGGGGCGGTGATCTCGACCGCCAGTGCGCCGCGACCGTCGTCGGCGACCCGGGCACGGACCTCCCGGAAGGCCACGCGCAGCGCTTCGGCGGCGACCGCCTGGGCGGTGTGCACCAGCGCGGACGTACCGATGCGGTCGGAGCCGCGGAGCCGGACGCCGCTGTCGCCGGTCGTGGCGACGGCGGCGTCGCTCACGACGAGCTCCGGCGTCCGCGCAGCACGTCGAGCAGGCGACGGAAGTCGACGTCGCCCGTGACGATGCGGGCGACCAGTGCACCGACCGCCATGCAGACGGCGACGACGACGAACGCCCAGAACCCGAGCGTCACGGCGACGATCGCGAGCAGGGCGCCGGTGCCCATCCCGACGACGGTGGCGTTCACCGGACCCGACCGTCCCGGGTGTCGAGCTCGTCCGCGACGCCGTTGAGCGCCGGGATGTTCACGTCGTTGATGGCGATGTTGACCTCGGTGACCTCGAGGCCGACGAGTTCGGTGACGGCGTTCGTGACGGCGGCACGGACCGCGGAGGCGACCTCCATCATCGGCGTCGGGTAGTCGACGACGATGGTCAGGTCGACGGCGACCTGGGTCTCACCGACTTCGACGCGGACGCCCTGACCGAGCGCGCTCGAGCCGATGGCGTCGCGGATGGCACCGAACGCACGCGAGGCGTTGCCGCCGAGCGCGAAGACGCCGGGGACGTCGCGGGCGGCGATGCCCGCGACCTTCGCGACGACCGTGTCGTCGATGATGGTCCTGCCCTTGGCGGTGACCTGCGTCGTGGTGGTGCCGGCGGGCTGGGTGCTCCCGGCCCCGGTGCCGACCGTGGCCCCGGTCGTGGTCCCGTCGACGCGGTTCGTCGTCGATGCCATTGCTGCCTCCGTGCGATCGATTGCTGGCCTCCAGCGAACACCATCGTGCCGTACGCCGCACAGCCGGCGCACGTCGCGCCCGCCGCACAGGCGGCGCACGTCCCGCCCGACCGTGCCGCTGGTCTCGCCGACCTCGTCGTCAGTCGGCACCGGTAGGTTCTTGTTCCATGCGCGTGGCGACCTGGAACGTGAACTCCGTCCGCACCCGAGTGGGTCGGATCGTCGACTGGCTGGTGCGTGAGGACGTCGACGTCCTCGGCATGCAGGAGATCAAGTGCAAGCCGGAGCAGTTCCCGGTCGAGCAGTTCGAGGCCGCGGGGTACCACGTCGAGGCGCACGGCCTGAACCAGTGGAACGGCGTCGCGTTCGCCAGCCGGCTGCCGATGGAGGACGTCACCCGCGACTTCCCCGGCCAGCCCGGGTTCCTGAAGGGCCACGAGGGGCCGGACCTGCCGGTCGAGGCCCGCGCGATCGGCGTCACGGTCGACGGCGTGCGGCTCTGGAGCCTCTACGTGCCGAACGGCCGCGAGCTCGGCGACCCGCACTACACGTACAAGCTCGACTGGCTCGCCCAGCTGGCCGACCGCACCTCGGAGTGGATCGAGGCGTCGCCGGAGACCCCGCTCGCGCTGATGGGCGACTGGAACGTCGCACCGATCGACCAGGACGTCTGGGACATGCGGGTCTTCGAGGGGTCCACCCACGTCAGCGAACCCGAGCGGGCAGCGTTCCGCGAGTTCGAGGCGCGGGGCCTGCAGGACGTCGTGCGCCCGATCGTGCCCGACGGCTACACCTACTGGGACTACAAGCAGCTGCGGTTCCCGCGCAACGAGGGCATGCGCATCGACTTCGTCCTCGGTTCGCAGGCCTTCGCGGACGTCGTGACCGACGCCTCGATCCACCGGAACGAGCGCAAGGGCGACGCCCCGAGCGACCACGTCCCCGTGGTGGTCGACCTCGACCTGGACACGTCGCTCGACGACGACCGCCCGATGATCTTCTGACCGGAGTCGGGTCACCGGCCCGGCCCGGCGCCCGTCCGGCTCTGTTACGCCCGGCGTCCGCCGTGATTGAGCCGTCCGTCACGCCGACGTAGGTTTCCTGCACCGAACCCCTTCGAGAGCAGGTGAAGCCATGTCCCGCACGACGATCCTTCCCATCCAGCGCCTCATGGCGACCGCAGCCCCCGGTGCGTGGCGCGACGGCATCGTCGTCGAGACCCGCGCAGCCGACGCCGTGGTGCTGTTCCTCGACGGGAGCATCACGCAGCTGCGGGTGGCGGACGCCGACGGCGTCCTGTCGGTCGGCGAGCCGGTCGCCCACCACCCGGTCGCAGAGATCCTCAGCGCCGGCGGTCGACAGACCACGGCACGGGTCGCGTAGCGCGCACGCGTCGCGGAGCGCGCACGGAGCGGGTCAGACCGCCATCGAGTCGAGCATCGCCTGGCACTTCGACACCATCTCGTCGCAGGCCATGGCGCAGTAGCGGCACGACTCGTCCATGTCCTGGTGCTGACGGCACTCGGCGGCACACGCGGTGCCCATCGCGACGACGGCCATGAGCATCGCCTGCATCGCGGCGGTGTCCATCCCCATCGGACGCATCATCATCCGCATGCCGGTGTCGGCGAGCATCGCGGTGTTCGAGCACATCGCGGCGCAGGTGGCCATCTCGCCGCCCATCCGCATGTCGGCAGCCGAGCACATCGTCGCCGCCATCGACGCGGCGTTCATCGCCATCATCGTGTCCTGCATCATGTCCATGTCCATCTCCATGGGCATGTCCGTCATCGACATGTTCTGCATCATCGCCATCGTGTCCATCGCCGGTCTCCTCGTCGTGGTCATCGGTCACGGGGCGGTCCGCCCCGCGTGCCCGCCAGGGTACGCGCGTGCCGTCCGCGCTTCGTGAGCAGGAATGGTCGAGTCGGCGGACGCGACCCGACCTTTCCTGCTCACCATCCGCGGTGGTCGCCACCACGGCCGGACGGGAGGCCCGGTGCGCCCCCGCCACGGGCCTCCCGTCCGCCGCGATGCGCGTCCAGGGCGCGCTACGGGTGCAGCAGGGCGGCGATCGCGACGAGCACGGGCACCGAGCCGAGCGTCGAGATGAGCACGACGTCGCGCGCCACCGGCACCGCGGCCCCGTACCGCTGCGCGTAGTTGAAGACGTTCTGCGCCGCAGGCAGGGCGCCGAGGGTGGTGAGCACGAAGACCTCCTGGTCGCCGAGCCCGAACACGAACCGGGCGAACACGAACGCCACGGCCGGCATCACCACGAGCTTGATCGACGACGCCACGATGACGTCGGTGCGGATGGCCGGGTCCCGCAGCGGGGTCGCACCGTGCAGGCTCATCCCGAACGACAGCAGCACGACGGGCACCGCGGCCGCGCCGACGAGCGAGAACGGCTCGAGCACGGGGTCGGGCAGCGTGACCCCCGTCGCCGAGCACACGAGCCCGACGAGCGAGGCGATGATGATCGGGTTCCGGAACGGCCCCGCGATCCGTCGTCCCCACCCGCCGCCACCCGCGGTCGCAGCGTCGAGGATCGTCAGCGCGATCGGGGCCATCACGACGAGCTGCAGCAGGATCACCGGGACGACCGCGGTCGCCTGGCCGAGCACGTACACGGCCACCGGCAGCCCGATGTTGTTCGCGTTCACGTAGCTCGATGCCAGGGCGCCGACGGTGGTCGTGGTGACGGGGCGGCGCAGCACGAAGCGGAACACGGCGGCGGCACCGAGGGCGACCACGGCGGCGCTCAGCAACGAGACCCAGAGCATCGAGGACAGCAGCGACGCGATGTCGGCGGTCGCGATGGTGTGGAACAGCAGGCACGGCATCAGCACGAAGAACGCGAGCCGGCTCATCACGAACTGCGCGTGCGGGCCCAGCAGGCCGATGCGTCCGACGACGTACCCACCGGCGATGATCGCGCCGATGATCGCGAAGCCGGTCAACACGCCACCCATCCCGTCCATCCTGGCACCTGCCGGCGGTGATGTGACGTCACTCAGGTCGGAAATGCGTACGCATCGAATACCGTTGAGCGCATCATGACCTCGACGAACGCCGACACCCTCACCCGGTCCACCGACTCCAGCCAGCCGCTCGTGCCGCTGCTCGAGGAGCGCTGGAGCCCCCGCTCCTACGACGAGACCGCGACGATCTCGGACGACCAGCTCGACGCCGTCCTCGAGGCCGCTCGCTGGGCACCCTCGGCCATGAACTTCCAGCCCCGCCGCTTCATCGCCGGCCGCCGCGGCACCGAGACGTTCCGGAAGATCAACGAGAACCTGCTCGGCTTCAACGCCGCCTGGGCCTTCCGCGCCAGCGCCCTCGTCGTCGGCGTGCTCGAGACCGTGACCGCCGACGGCGAGGAGCGCCCCTTCGCGCAGTACGACCTCGGCCAGTCGCTCGCCGCGCTGACCGTGCAGGCGCACGCCGAGGGGCTGCACGTGCACCAGATGGCGGGCATCGACGCCGCCGGGCTCCGCGCCGCGTTCGACCTGCCCGAGCGCTTCCTGCCGTACACGGTCACGGCCGTCGGCACCGTCGCGCACCCGTCGCAGCTCGACGACAAGGCCGCCGAGCGCGAGGTCGCCCCGCGCACCCGCATCCCCCTCGACGAGGTCGTCCTCGTCAAGGAGTGATCACCGGCGGCACCGCCGCCCGCGATCGCCACGACGGCCGCGTCCCTGCGGGGGCGCGGCCGTCGGCGTACCATGACGTGACATGGATCAGCACCAGGACGACGCCCCGCCGGAGATGAACTTCTACACCCGGAAGTGGGTGCGACCGGAGGACCTCAACGCCAACGGCACCCTGTTCGGCGGCAGCCTGCTCCGCTGGATCGACGAGGAAGCCGCGGTCTACGCGATCATCCAGCTCGGCAACGGCAAGGTCGTCACGAAGTACATGTCGGAGATCAACTTCCTGTCCTCGGCGAAGGAGGGCGACATCGTCGAGATCGGCCTCGTCGCCACCCGGTTCGGCCGGACGTCGCTGACCATGCGGGCCGAGGCGCGCAACCTCTTCACGCACCGCAGCATCCTGACGATCGACGAGGTCGTCTTCGTGAACCTCGACGAGGACGGCAACCCCGCCCCGCACGGCTACACCGACATCACCTACGCCCGCGACCGGGTCCCCGCCACGCACCGCGCGTGACCCCGCAGACTTCGCGCAGCACCGGGGCACCCTGTCGGTCGCACCCTGCGCGTGGTCGGCGGGCTCTGGCAGGATCGGGGGCATGACCACGCCCCGCCTCGTCGCCTTCGACCTGGACGACACGCTCGCCCCGTCGAAGTCCTCCCTCGACCCCCGCATGCTCGAGACCTTCGCGTCCCTGCTCGAGGTCGTGCCGGTCGCGGTCATCTCCGGCGGCAACTTCACCCAGTTCGAGCAGCAGCTCGTCACCCCGCTCCGGCAGCGCGACGGCCTGACGCTCGACGCCCTGCACCTGCTGCCGACCTGCGGCACCCGGTACTACCGCTGGGAGGACCAGGACTGGGCGCTGCAGTACGCCGAGGACCTCACCGACGAGCAGAAGGACCGCGCCCTCGCCGCGGTCGAGGCCCGTGCGAAGGAAGCCGGGTACTGGGAGTCCGAGACCTGGGGCGCCATCCTCGAGGACCGCGGGTCGCAGATCACGTTCTCCGCCCTCGGCCAGGCCGCCCCGGTGGACGTCAAGAAGCAGTGGGACCCGACCGGCGAGAAGAAGGACCACCTGCGCCGTCTGGTGCAGCAGGACCTGCCCGACCTCGAGGTCCGATCGGGCGGCTCCACCAGCATCGACATCACCCGCAAGGGCATCGACAAGGCCTACGGCATGCAGCGCCTGGCCGAGATCACCGGCATCGCACTCGACGACATGCTCTTCGTCGGCGACCGGCTCGACCCCGAGGGCAACGACTACCCGGTGAAGGCACTCGGGGTCCCCTGCCACGCGGTGCAGGGCTGGGAGGACACGGACGCGTTCCTGACGGAGCTCATCCCCACCCTGCGCTGACCGCGCGGCGGACGGGAGGCCCGTGGCGGGCCCGCACCGCGCCTCCTGTCCGTCCGCGGTCGCGTCCGGAGCCGCGAACGCGACCGGCTCGGCCGGGCGCTCAGCCCAGGCTGCGGACGGCCTCGACGAAGGCGCGGATCTTCGCGGGGTCCTTGACGCCGCGCTCCGACTCGACACCGCTCGACACGTCGACGCCGTCGGGGTCGAGCGCTTCGACCGCGGCGACCACGTTGGCCGGGGTCAGCCCGCCGGCGAGGATCCAGGCCTCGTCCACGCCGTCGATCGTGGCCGGGTCGATCAGGCGACCGCTGCCGGGCACGGCGGCGTCGAGCAGCAGCAGGTCGTGGTCGAACGCGGCGCGCTGCTCGGGCGTCTCGCGCAGGTAGTCCTCGGCCGCGATGGCCCGGATGGTGAAGAAGCCGGCGTCGCGCGCGCGGGCGAAGTCGGACGCCGACTCGCCACCGTGCAGCTGCAGCGTCGTGAGCCCGACCTCGGAGGCGATGCCGACGATCTCGTCGATCTTCTGGTCGCGGAAGACCCCGACGGCGTCGATGCCGTCCGGCACCCGCTCGACGAGTTCCTTCGCCAGGTCGGCGGTGACGGTCCGGGGGCTGCCCGCCGCGAAGACGAACCCGACGGCGTCGGCACCCGCGTCGATGGCGGCGTCCACGGTGTCGGGCGTCGACAGGCCACAGATCTTGATCCAGCGCTGGTCGGTCATGCTGTCCATCCTGCCAGGGCGCTCCGGTGCCCGGAGCACGGAGCCGCCGAGCGGTTCAGTGCAGGGCACCCGCGACGTAGGCGGCCACGCAGGCCGCGGTGACGCCGAAGGCCGCGAAGGACCCGACCAGGACGTTCCGCCGGCGCCAGCGCCGCACCGCCGAGAACGTGCCGCGCCTGGCGTGCCGGTGCGCGGCGCGGTGCATGCGGTGGTCGCGCTGGTGCTTGACGCGTTCCGGGCCGAGCGGCACCGGGCCGGTGATCTGGGTGGACCCGCCGCGCAACGCGTTGGCGATGGCGACCGCGGTGGGCCGGCGCTCCGGGTCGCGGGCCGTCATCCGGCTGAGCAGCTCGCGCCACTCGTCGGCGACGTCGTCCGGGACCTCGGGGTCGCGGCGGAGCCGGGCGAGTGCGGCCTCGATGAGGGTGCCCGAGTACTCCTGCTTGCCGGTCAGCGCCTCGAGCAGGACGAGCCCGAGCGAGTACACGTCGGTGGCGAAGCTGATCGGTTCGCCGGCGACCTGCTCGGGGCTGAGGTAGGCGGCGGTGCCGATGACCGTGCCGTCGTTCGTCAGGCGGGAGCCGTCGACGAAGTGGGCGACGCCGAAGTCGGTGAGTTTGACCGTACGGGCGAACCCGGACGAGCCCTCGTCGCTGATCAGGATGTTGGCGGGCTTGACGTCGCGGTGCACGATGCCGCGGGAGTGCACGTAGGCCAGGGCGTCGGCGAGTTGCGCACCGAGGTCGGCCACCTCGTAGTTGTGCAGGGCGCCCTCGGACAGGCGGCGGAGCAGCGTCGTGTCGGCGATCAGCTCCATCACGATGAACCGGTGCGGGCCGTCCTCGAACTCGTGGGTGCCGGCGTCGTACAGCGGGATGAGGCCCGGGTGGGAGAGCATGCTGAGCAGCCGGATCTCGCGCTCCTGGCGGACACGGTCGGCGGTGGTCATCTTGTCCGGGGTCGCGAAGAGCTTCACGGCCACGGCCCGGTACGTGTGCTCGTCACGGGCTTCGTAGACGGATCCCATGCCGCCGGTGCCGATGAGCTTCACGAGCCGGTACCGCGCAGAGAGGACGGTGTCCGCCCGCGCGCTGTCCAGCAGGGTCATGGTGTCCGTCGTCCCGTCCGGAGCCCGTGGTTCCGCGGCCGCTGCCGGCGTGTGGGCTCATGGGAAACGGTACGCGTCCGACTCTCGATCCGCATGGCCGTTACGACATCGTGATCGCCGTACTTCCCTGAGTTCCCGGGGATCGACGGGGTACAGTCCGACCTCCACCAGGACGAGGAATCGCGCAAGGAGGACAGCATGGCGTTGTCGAAGGGTGACGAGGTGCACTGGAACACCTCGCAGGGCAGGACGACCGGCACGCTCGTGCGCAAGCGGACGAGCGACTTCGAGTTCGACGGGCAGCACTTCACGCCGACCGACGACGACCCGTACTGGATCGTCGAGTCGGAGAAGAGCGGCAAGCAGGCCGCACACAAGGAGTCGGCGCTGACGAAGGCCTGAGGCTCAGTCGCGGGCGGGCTCGGCGCGACGACGACCCCGGGCACCGCCCACGGCCGGGCTGCTGCTGCCGCGGTCGTCGTGGTCATCGGGGCCGCCCGTACGCCGCTCGGCGCGGACACGGCGGACCCGGCGCACGACGAAGGTCACCACGACCACGGCGATCGCGACGTAGAGCACGCGGTCGATCCACTCGGTGTAGGCCTCGACCTGGTCGTACTGCGACCCGAACGCGGCACCGAGCAGCACGAGGGCACTGTTCCAGATGCCGCTCGCGATGATCGTGAACACCGAGAACGTGCCGAGGTGCATGCGGTCGGCGCCGGCCGGCAACGAGATGAGGCTGCGGACGATCGGGACGAACCGGCCGAAGAACACCGCGCTCTTGCCGTGCCGGTGGAACCAGCCGGCCGCCTTGCGGAAGTCGTCCTCGTCGACGAGGGGCAGCTTGCCGAACCACCGCGTGGTGCGTTCGAACCCGATCTTCGCGCCGAGCCAGTACAGCACCAGCGCCCCGAGGTACGAACCGATCGTCGCCAGCACCAGGACCAGCACGAGGTTCATCTGGCCGGCACCCGCCAGGAACCCGGCCAGCGGCAGGATGACCTCGGACGGGATGGGCGGGAACACCGTCTCGACGAAGAGCATCAGCCCGACGCCCCACTCCCCCAGCGCGTCGATCAGCTGCAGCACCAGGCCGGAGAGTCCACCGAGGTCCGACGGGGCGGTGGAGTCGCCACTGGCGACGGTCATGGCACGGGTGGTCACGGCAGTCGTCATGCCCCCAGCATCCCTGAACGCCCTGTCAGGACCCGGCACGCTCCCTGGGTGTCAGCCGAGTCCCATGTGGGCGGACCGGACGTGCGCGAGCGACCGGGCGAGCGCACCCCGGGCGACGGCGTCGCGCCCGACCGTCGACGGGGTGAACGCCACCGGGTGCCGGAGCTGCGGCGTGACGATCTCGTCGAGCGCGGCGCAGAACACCTCGGCAGCCGGCAGGACCTCGCCACCGACGACGACGACCTCGGGGTCGATCGTCGTCACGAGCTGCACGACGCCGGGTGCCACGTCGGCCGCGAACGCACGGACGGTCTCGACTGCCGACACCGAACCCTGGGCCGCCGCCGCGAAGACGGACTCGAGGTCCGTGCCGGACGGGATCCGGGCCTCCAGGCGGGCGGGTGCGGCGGGCCAGCCGGTCGAGGCGATGCCGCCCATCTCGCCGGCCGCGCCGCGCGCACCGCGCGCCAACGAGCCGTCGACCACCAGGGCGGCGCCGATCTGCCGACCCATGACCAGGTACAGGGCGTCCCGGACGCCGTGGAACCGCCCCCACCGCGCCTCGGCCGTGGCCGCCAGCTTGGCGTCGTTGTCGAAGAAGGTGGCGACCCCGGGGAAGAGGTCCTGGATCCGGCCGGGCACCCGCCGCTCGACCCACTCCGGCACCGCGACCGTGTAGTCGATCGCGCCGTCGCGGTCGACGACCGCCGGGACCCCGAACGTGGCACCGAGCACCGGCGCACCACCGGCGGAGCCGCCGACCGCACCACCGACGGGCGCCGTCAGCCGACGAACGACGTCCTGCACGCTCGACCAGGCCTGTTCGGCGTCGGCGAGGTCGGTGTAGCGCTCCTCGACGCGGGCGAGCGTGACGCCGCGCAGGTCCGCGCGCACGCCGACGATCCCGTGCAGGCCGAGGTCCACGCCGAGCACGGAGCCGGCCGACGCGTCCGCGGCGAAGCGCTTGGCGCGACGACCGGCCTTGTTCGGGGTGGCGATCGCCTCGGCCTCGGTCACCCAGCCCTCGTCGACCAGGTCGGCGAGCGCCGCCTCGACCGTGGGGCGGGAGAGTCCGACCGTGCGCCCGAGCTCGGTGACCGTGCGGGAGACGTCGTCGCGCAGGAGCTCGTCGAGGATCGCCCGCGAGTTCATCTGCCGCAGGACCCCCGGGGTCGTCCCGACGGCACCCGGGGTCGTTGACACGGTCTGCTGCACGGCCATAGCCTCCACATTACGAAAGATCATTGAGGAATGGTGGCTCCGACATGCTCGTCCCACGACCGCGCCGCACCGCTCCCGGTGTCGGGGCCTTCGAGATCACCCCGTCGACCCGGATCGCCGCCGACCCGGCGAGTGAGTCCGTCCGACTGTACCTGCAGCAGACCCTGCGGGGATCGACCGGGCTGCCGGTGCGGGACGCCCTCGACGACACGGCACCGGGGGCCGGCACGATCGCGCTGCGCGTCGCCGACGACCCGTCCCTGCCCGCTGGCCCGACGACGCCGGAGGGCGACCGCGCGGAGTCGTTCCGCCTCACGGTGACGCCGGACGGCGTCGACGTCGTCGGCGGCTCGCCCGCCGGGGTCTTCTACGGTGTGCAGGCCCTGCTGCAGCTGCTGCCCCCGGACGTGTACCGCCGCGGCCGGGTCGCGACCGGTCCGTGGTCCGTCCCCGCCGTGGTCGTCGAGGACGCCCCCGCCTTCGCCTGGCGCGGCGTGATGCTCGACGTCGCCCGGCACTTCCGGACGAAGCACGAGGTCATGCGGGTGGTCGACCAGCTCGCCGCACACCGGATCAACCGCCTGCACTTCCACCTCACCGAGGACCAGGGGTGGCGCATCGAGATCCGGAAGTACCCACGCCTGACCGAGGTCGGGTCCTGGCGTCGGGAGTCCCAGGTCGGCGCGCACGTCCCCGGGCCGGACGGCACACTCGTCGTCGCCGGGTTCGACGGCCGCCCGCACGGCGGGTACTACACGCAGGACGACGTCCGCGAGATCGTGGCGTACGCGGCCGACCGGTTCGTCACCGTCGTCCCCGAGATCGAGACCCCCGGGCACGTCCGTGCAGCGCTGGCGGCGTACCCGTCGCTCGGCGTCACGGGCGAACCGGTCGAGGTGTGGACGGAGTGGGGCATCGCCGACGACGTCCTGAACGCCGAGGACGCCACGATCGACTTCTTCAAGGACGTCCTCGACGAGGTCATCGCGCTCTTCCCCTCCGGCTACATCGGCATCGGCGGCGACGAGTGCCCGAAGGTGCAGTGGGAGACCGACCCCCGCACCCAGGAGCGCATCCGCGAGCTCGGGCTGCAGGACGAGGAACAGCTGCAGGCCTGGATCATCGGACAGCTCGCCGCACACGTCGAGTCGCACGGCCGGCGGGCGTTCGGGTGGGACGAGATCCTCGAGGGCGGCACGCTCGACCCCTCGGCGACCGTGGTCTCCTGGCGCGGGCTGACCGGCGCACGGACCGCCGCCCGCCGCGGGCACGACGTCATCTCGTCGCCCGACGACCAGGTGTACCTCGACTACCGCCAGAGCGACCTGTCGACCGAGCCGATCCCGGTGTCGATCGTGCTCACCGTCGACGACGTCTTCGCCTTCGACCCGGTGCCGTCGGGGCTCACCGACGACGAGCGCGCCCACGTCATCGGCGGCCAGGGCAACATGTGGACGGAGCACGTCGACTCCGCCCGTCGGCTCGACTACCAGCTCTTCCCCCGCGTCGCCGCCCTCGCCGAGGCACTGTGGTCGGCCGACGTCACCGGGCCGCGCGACCTCGCCGAGTTCCGCGGACGCCTGGCCGAGCACACCGCCCGCCTCGAGGCGATGGGCATCGAGTACCGGCACGAGGCCGGGCCGTTCCCGTGGGAGCAGCGACCGGGCGTCCCGGGGCGCCCGCACTCGCGTGAGGAGCGTGCGGCGTACATCGACGCGGTGACGGCGAACATCGCCGACTGACCTGTTGACATTTCACATGTAAGAGGTTCACACTGGGGAGGACTTCACGGAGGAGACCCCCATGCCACAGCGCAGCATCCCCGGCCTCGACGGGCTCGACATCGACGCACTGATCGGGGATCGACAGCCCGAGGCCGAGCTCGAGATCACCGTCGACTTCGTCCGGGGCCGGTCGGTGCTGATCACGGGCGCCGGCGGCTCGATCGGCAGTGAACTCTGCCGACAGCTCGTCCGGTTCGAGCCGGCGGAGATCATCATGCTCGACCGCGACGAGACCGCCCTGCAGCAGGTGCAGGTCTCCGTGGACGGTCACGGGCTCCTCGACACGAAGAACGTCGTCCTGGCCGACATCCGCGACGCCGACGCCATCCGCGACATCATGCTGACCCGCCGGCCCGACGTCGTCTTCCACGCAGCGGCGCTGAAGCACCTGCCGATGCTCGAGCAGTACCCGGACGAAGGCTGGAAGACGAACGTCCTCGGCACCCTGAACGTCCTCCGCGCCGCTGCTGCCGCGGGCGTGGGGACACTCGTGAACATCTCGACCGACAAGGCCGCGAACCCGACGAGCGTGCTCGGATCGACCAAGCGCATCGCGGAGCGGTTGACCGCCTGGACCGCCGCCGACACGGGCCACGACTACGTGTCGGTCCGGTTCGGCAACGTCCTCGGCAGCCGTGGCTCGATGCTCCCGCTCTTCGCGGAGCTGATCCGTGCCGGACGCCCCCTCACCGTCACCCACCCCGACGCCACCCGCTACTTCATGTCCATCCCCGAGGCGTGCCACCTCGTGATCCAGTCGGCTGCGATCGCCCACCCCGGCGAGGTCCTCGTGCTCGACATGGGGGCACCGGTCCGGATCCTCGACATCGCACGGCGCATGCTCCAGGCCACCGGCAGCCCGTCCGACATCGTGTTCACGGGCCTGCGGGCGGGCGAGAAGCTCCACGAGGACCTCATCGGACGCGGCGAGACCGAACGCCGCCCGGTACACCCCAAGATCACCCACACCTCGGTCGCCCCGATCGCGCCGTGCGACGTCGACGAGTGCGTCCCCGGTCAGGTCGACCCGTCGGCGCTCGCGATGGCCGCCTGACCGGCGCACGTCCAGCCCGCAACACGACCGGACGACGGACGGGAGGCCCGGTGCCAGCTGGCACCGGGCCTCCCGTCGTTCCCGGGATCGCGTCGACTACGCGGCGACCGGTGCGCGCTGGCCCACCGTCTCGCCGGCCACGGCAGCTTCGCTGCCCGCTGCGGCCTCGTCGACGGGGCGACGACGGACCCACTTCTTCAGGGCGACGAGCACCAGCGCGGACACCACGGTCCCCGCCAGGATCGCGACGACGAACATCAGGACGTCACCGATCGCGAAGAAGACGAAGATCCCGCCGTGCGGCGCTCGCGAGGTCACGCCGGCAGCCATCGAGATCGCACCCGTGATCGCGGCACCGACCATCGACGCCGGGATGACGCGCAGCGGGTCGGCTGCGGCGAACGGGATCGCACCCTCGGAGATGAAGGACGCACCGAGGAGCCACGCGGCCTTGCCGTTCTCGCGCTCCGGCTTCGTGAACCCCTTGCGGTAGAGCACGGTCGAGGCGAGCGCGAGTGCGAGCGGCGGCACCATGCCGGCCGCCATGACGGCGGCCATGATCTCGAACGGCACCACGTTCGTGGCGGTCCCGGCACCGAGCCCGGCGACGGCGAACGCGTACGCCACCTTGTTGACCGGACCACCGAGGTCGAACGCCATCATCAGCCCGAGGATGATCCCGAGCAGGACGGCCGAGGCACCCGACAGGGAGTTGAGCCAGGCGGTGAGCTCGGTCATGACCCAGGCGATCGGGCCACCGAGCACCAGGAGCATGAGGCCCGAGGCGATGATCGACGCGAACAGCGGGATGATCACGACCGGCATCAGGCCACGCAGCCACCGCCAGGTCGGGATGCGCCCGATCCAGTACGCGGCGGCACCGGCGATGAGGCCACCGACCAGACCACCGAGGAACCCGGCGTTCATGAACACGGCGATCGACCCGGCCACGAAGCCCGGTGCGATGCCCGGACGGTCGGCGATGGCGTAGGCGATGTACCCGGCGAGTGCTGCGACCAGGAACCCGAGCGACACGGACCCGATCTGGAACGCGGCGGCGCCGAGGTAGTAGCCGAGGCCCTCCGGCGGCAGGTTCAGCAGGGTGTAGTTGGTGAGCGTGAAGACGGCGTTGTTCTGGCCCGAGTCACCGTGGGTCAGCGCGATGCCGTACCCGGAGAGCAGGAAGCCGAGCGCGATGAGCAGCCCGCCGCCGGCCACGAACGGGATCATGTAGCTGACGCCGGTGAGGAGCCAGCGCTTGAGCGACTGGCCGAAGTGCTCGTTCTTGGCGGTGGACTCGCCCTCGACGGCGGCACCACCCTGCACGCGTGCGGCGTGCGGGTCCTCCGAGGCGCGGATGGCCTCGGCGATCATCTTGTCGGGCTCGTCGACACCGCGCTTGACGGGTCCGGACACGAGCGGCTTGCCGGCGAACCGACCGCGGTCGCGGACGTCGACGTCGACCGCGAACACGACGGCGTCGGCACGAGCGATGAGAGCCGGGTCGAGGGGTTCGACCTGCGAGGACCCCTGCGTCTCGATGTGCATCTCGGCACCGGCACGCTGGGCTGCGGCGACGAGGGCGTCGGCCGCCATGTAGGTGTGCGCGATGCCGGTCGGGCACGCCGTGACGCCGACGAAGACCTTGCGGCCCGCCTCCGGCGCGGTGGCCGGTTCGGAGGCACCACTCGCCTTCCCGACGCCGGCCTCGGCCACTTCGCCGCTCACCTCGTTGTCGACCAACCGGACGATCTCGTCGGGGGTGGTCGCGGCACGGAGCGCGGCGGTGAAGTCCTCGCGGATGAGCGCGCGGGCCAGGGTCGAGAGGACCGTCAGGTGGTCCTTGTCCGCCCCCTCGGGCACGGCGATCATGAAGACGATGTCGGCGTCGCCGTCCGGGGCGCCGAACGGTACCTTCCGGGCCAGGCGCGAGAACGCCAGCGTCGGCTCGGACACCGACGCCGACCGGGCGTGCGGGATGGCGATGCCACCGGGGACGCCCGTTCCGACGCTCGCCTCGCGCTTGATGGCGTCGTCGGCGAGCGTGGCACCGTCGGCGGCGCGGCCGGTCGCGGCGACGCGGTCGGCGAGCACCCGGATGACGTCGGTCGACGTGGCGCCGAGGTCCTCGTCGAGGCCGACGAGCTGTGCGCTGATGAGGCGCGGACTCGAGTCTGCGGACATGTGCTTGCTCCTTCGCAATGGCGCTGATCGCGCGGTGGTGCAGGTGTTCGTGGGGTGGTCGGGCGGGGTGGAGAGGATCAGGCGGGTTCGGGTGCCGGGTGCGTGTCGAGCACCCGGACGGAGACCGCCGTCGGGTCGGTGTGGTCGAGTGCCGGCACGTCGCTGCCGGGCAGTGCTGCGGCCGCGGCACCGGTGGCGACGGCCTGTGCGAGACGCTGCTCGGGTGCGGCTCCGGCGACCTCGGCGAGCAGGTAGCCGGCGAGGGACGAGTCCCCCGCACCGACGGTCGACCGGGCGACGATCTTCGGTGCAGCGGCGGCGAACGCGCCCTCGTCGGAGACCAGCACGGCGCCGGCGCTGCCCAGGGTGAGCAGGACCGTGCCGACGTTCTTCCGCCGCAGCCGCTGGGCTCCGGCCACCGCGGCGTCGAGGTCGCGCTCGTACTCCTCGGGGTCGCCGCCGACGACCTCGGCGAGTTCCTCGGCGTTCGGCTTCACCAGGTCGATCCGTTCGCCCGACTGCAGCAGCGCCGTGAACGGCACCCCGGACGAGTCGACGGCGATCCGGACGTCGGCACCGTGGCGGGCACGGACGGCACGGACGAGCACGGCGAGTGCGTCGTCGGGCAGACCGGGCGGCAGCGACCCGGCGACCACGACCCAGCGGGCGGCGGGGCCGGTAGCGGTCGCAGCGGCGGTGTCGGCGACCAGCGCGGCGAGGTCGTCGAGGCGGCCGGCGAGCGAGGGGCCGGGTTCGTTGAGCTTCGTCGTGGTGCCGGTCGGCTCGGTCACGGTGACGTTCGAGCGGAGGGGCGCCCCGATCGGCAGCGCGGCCGTCGGTATGCCGCGGGTGGCCAGGCCGAGCAGGACCGGGTCGAGCTCGTCGCCGGGCAGGACGGCGACGGTGTCCCCGCCGCTCGCGACGACCACGCGGGAGACGTTGACGCCCTTGCCGCCGGGTTCCGCGGTGGACCGGGTCGCACGCTGGACGGCGCCGCGCTGCAGTTCGCCGGCGAGCTCGATCGTGCGGTCGAGGGACGGGTTCGGGGTGACCGTGACGATGCGGGCGTTCACGCGACGACCACCTCGACGTCGGCGTCGGCGAGCGCGCCGGCGAGGTCGGCCGGGGGCTGCTCATCCGTGACGAGCGTGTCGATCTCGTCCAGGCGCGCGAACCGCATCAGGGCCTCCACGCCGTGCTTGGCGGCGTCGGCGAGCACCACGGCCCGTCGGGCGGCGAGCACGTAGGCGCCCTTCACGGCGGCCTCGTACTCGTCCGGGGTGCTCAGACCGAAGCCGGCGGACAGGCCGTTCGTGCCGATGAACGCCACGTCGGGCCGGAGGGCACCGATCTGCTCGACGGTAGCCGTGCCGACGGCGGCGCTCGTGACGCCACGGACGCGCCCGCCGAGCAGGTGCAGCTCGAGGTGCTCGCTGTGCTGCAGGGTCGCGGCGATCGGCACCGAGTTCGTGATGACGGTGATGGTCGAGCCGGCGACCTCGGGCTCCCAGCGGGCGAGTTCGGAGGCGACGGCGGCGCAGGTGGTGCCGGCGTCGAGGGCGATCGAGCCGGTGAAGGTCGGTGGCACCAGGCGCATCGCGGCGCGGGCGATGGCGGACTTCGCGGTGCCGTGCTGCCCCTCGCGCTCGGCGACGCTCAGTTCGACGACGCTCGAGCGGCCGACGGGGACCGCTCCCCCGTGCACCCGGCGCAGGACCCCGGCGGACTCGAGGGCGTCGAGGTCACGGCGAACGGTCTCGGTGGTGACGTCGAAGTGCTCGGCCAGACCCGCGACCGACACGCGACCGGCGGACTGCAGCTCGGCGGCGATGGCGGTGTGCCGCTCGGTTGCGTACATGCCCGAACTCCTTCGTTCCGTTGGGTTTCGAGCACTGTACGTCTGAAACCCACAAGAACGCAACCGTTCCGTCACGCAACCAACACGTCCACAGGTGCTGGTCGTCCGAGCGCTACCCCTTCACAGCACCCGCCGTCATCCCGCTGACCAGCCGGCGCTGCACGATGAGGAAGAACACCACGACCGGGATCGAGAACAGCACGCTCGCCGCCATCAGCCCACCGAAGTCGGTGCCCTTGTTCGTCGAGAACCCGGCGAGCCAGACCGGCAGCGTGTACATCCCCTGGTCCTTGAGCATCACGTACGCGATCAGGTAGTCGTTCCACGCCGCGATGAACGCGAACACGCTCGTGGCGATGACCCCGGGCATGACGAGCGGGAACAGCACGCTCCACAGGATCCGGAACGTGCCGGCGCCGTCCACCTTCGCGGCCTCCTCGATCTCGACGGGGACGGCCACGAAGAAGCCGCGCATCACCCAGATCGAGAACGGCAGCACGCTCGCCACGTACGCCAGGATCAGCCCGACGTAGCTGTTCAGCAGCCCGAGGGTCTGGAACGACAGGAAGAGCGGGATGAGCAGTGCGCCCGACGGGATCATCTGCACGAACAGGATCGCGACCAGGATCGCCCGGCGGCCGCGGAACCGGAACCGCGACAGTGCCGCCGACGCCAGGAACCCGACGACGATCGACAGCAGCACGGCCGCCACCACGACGATGGTGGAGTTCCGCAGGTAGACCAGGAAGCCCTCCTGCGTGAGCGCCCGCGTGAAGTTGTCGAGCGTCGGGTGCAGCGGCGCCCAGATCGGGGTCATCGTGGTGACCTCGTCGGCGGGCTTGAAGGCGGTGTTCACCATCCAGTAGATCGGGAACACCCAGACCAGGCAGAACACCACGGCGATGGTGTTCGCGACGATGCGCGGCTTGCGTTTGCGCACCCGCACGGGGCCCGGCGCGGAGACGCTGCCCGCGCGGGGCGCCGTTCTCGAGACGGTCACAGGTCCTCCTCACCGCTGCGGACGAGCCGGCGGATGTAGTAGCTGGTGAGCACCCCGAGGATCAGGGTCGAGATCACGGCGATCGCCGCGCCCTGCCCGTAGGCGTTGGACACGAACGACTGCACGAAGGTCCAGATGCCGAGGGTCAGCGTGGCCTCCTCCGGTCCGCCGCGGGTGAGCAGCCAGATCTGGTTGAAGACGTTGAAGTCCCAGATCACCGACAGGATCGACACGAGCAGCAGCGTCGGCGCGAGTGCTGGCAGCGTGATCGCGCGGTACATCGTCCAGACCGAGGCCCCGTCGAGCGCACCGGCCTCGTAGTACTCCGGCGCGATCTGGGACTGCGCGGCGTACAGCGTCAGCGCCACGAACGGCACGGCCTGCCAGATGACGAGCGTCAGCACGATCGTGTACGCCTGCCCCGGGTGCGAGGCCCAGTTGTCCTGCGTGTGGTCGCCGAACACCCGCAGCTGCGTGATGAGCCAGTTGAGCACGCCGTAGAACGGCTGGAAGAGCCACTGCCAGACCAGGCTCGAGGCCACGTTCGGCATCGCCCAGGCCAGCACGAGCACGACGCTGACGATCGTGCGCATCGCGACCCCGAGACGGGTGAGCAGCTGTGCCACCCCCATGCCGATGACGATCGTGCCGAGGACCATCGCGCCCGTCACGAGCACGGTGCGCAGGATGACCGGCCAGAACGACGCGTCGGTCAGGACGTCCGTGTAGTTCGTCAGCCCGGTGAACCCGGCCTGCCCGGTGAAGATCGCCCGCAGCCCGTAGTCCTGGAACGAGATGACGACGAGCCGGACGAGCGGGTAGACGACGAGGGCCAGGAGCAGCAGTGCCGCCGGGGCCAGCAGGACGAGCGGCGCCCGCGACCCGACCGGCGACCGACGGCCCGTGCCCCGCCCGCCTCGACGGGAACCCCGCGACGGACCCTGAACCGGCCCGCC
>NZ_QKTD01000022.1:0-46209 GCF_003234695.1 Curtobacterium sp. MCLR17_042 | reverse complement strand
CTGCAACCGGGTCGAGGCGTCATCGGCCGCGTCGGAGATGCGCTGGTACTCCCGCGCCATCATCCGCAACGTCGACGGATCACCCTTGACCGGATCATCACCCTGATCGACGACGTCCCACCCCGACGGTCGCCCCACGACTACTGCGCCCTCGAGGCAGCGGGTCCGCCGCCGCCGTTCTCGTCGTTGACCTGCAGGGCCTGTGCCAGCTGCTCGTCGGTCTCGGTGTAGGTCTCGATGGACGAGCTCAGCATGTCCGCCAACGCCTTCGTCGACTCGCTGATCTTGTCCCGCTTGTCGCCCCAGCGGTGGTCGAAGTCGTGCAGAGCGTTCTGCACCGTCCCCGAACCGATCTCGTCGTCGGACGCGTCGACACGCTTGTGTGCCTGCTCGAGCGTGCTGTGCACGGTCGTCAGGTCGTTCTGGAGCTCCCCGAGCCCCATCAGGTCAACCAGCAGTTTGCCTGCCACGGAACAATCCCTCCCCGATCACGAACCGGCGCCGTCAGCACGGCGCCACAGGAACCGCGACGACCCCGTGCCCCACGCGATCGCGGGGCACGGGGTCGACGACGGTGTCAGCCCTTGAGGCCGGAGGCCAGCGACTCGTCCGTCTCGGACAGGGTCTGCGAGGCCTTGGAGAGGAACGTGGAGAGGCCTTCGAGCCCCTGGACCGTCTGGGTCACGCCACGGTTGAACTCGTCGTAGGACTCGCCGAACGCGACCGACGACTTGTCGGTGACGTAGCCGTCCGAGATGAGCTGCTGGATCTTGCGCTGCAGTGCCGACAGACGGTCTTCGATGTCTGCCTGGCCCGCCTTGAGGTCGGAGGCTGCTGCCTCGAGGTCTGCGTACGAGACGTTGATGTTCGCCACGGTGTGACTCCCTTTCCCCGGAGTTTCGTTTGTCCCCCCAACGGGGCGTGTTGCAGGGGACACTACCATCGTCCTGCGACACGAAGTCAACGCTACGGGGGAATGCCATGACCTTCACGTTCACGATGGTCGACCGCGAGAGCGGCCAGACCGCGAACGTCTACGTGGACGGCGACGACTCCCGGGCGGTGCGCGAGCTGGTGGCCGAGGCCGAGCGCCTCATCGCGACGGACGTCGTCGCCTCCGGCCGGACCCCCGTGTACTTCGTCGGGGAGCAGCCGCTCGACCTCTCGGCGTCGGTCGCCGAGTCGGGCGTCCGCGAGGGCGTGGTGGTGCGCCGGAGCCTCGAGCAGGTGCCGCCGCCGCCGCTCCGCCCGCTGACCGACGCCGAGGTCCGGATCGTGTCCGGGCTGCACGCGGGGACGATCGTGCGGGTCAGCACCGGCACGGTGACCATCGGTACGGCGCCGTCCGCGCACGTGCGGGTACCGGTGAGCACCACGGACGAGGTCGAGGCCGAGGCGTCGGGGTCCGACACGGTGCCGGACATCGCCCTGCTCGTCACGGTGACCGCCGACGGCGCGAAGGTGCGCCCGGCGAACGGCTACTCCGGCGCGCTGCTGGACGGCGAGCCGGTCACCGAGGAGACCGACTGGCCCGAGACCGCACAGCTCGCGGTCGGCGGGGTCCTGCTCGGCTTCGGCCGTGCCCCGAACCGCGGCGCCCACCTGTCCCTGGCGGACGACGGCATGTCGCTCGAGTACAACCGGCCCCCGCGCATCCTGCCGCCGGACGAACACACCCGCTACCAGCTGCCCCCGCCGCCGACCGAGCCCCCGGCCCGGGCGCTCCCCATCCTGATGGCGCTGGCGCCGATGGGCATGGCGGTCATGTTCGTGTCGACCACCGGTCGCTGGATCTACCTGCTCATCGCCCTGCTGTCGCCGATCCTGATGATCATCACGGGCCTCCAGGGCCGCCGGCAGGGAAAGAAGACGTACCGGCAACGCGTCGTGGAGTACGAGGACACCAAGGCGCGGATCGAGGCGGACGCGACCGAGAGCCTCCAGTCCGAACGTGCACGCTGGATCGCGAGCGCGCCGGACCCCGCCGCCGTCTACGAGACGGCGGTCACGCCCCTGCCGCGCCTGTGGGAGCGACGCCGGACGGATCCGGACCACCTGCTGGTCCGCGTCGGCACGGCGACGCAGCGCTCCGAGGTCACCATCGAGGACCCGGAGCAGCTGTCCCACAAGCGGACCGTCGCGTGGGACGCGACGGACGTGCCGGTGCGCATCCGCCTGGCCGAGCGCGGCGTGATCGGCATCGCCGGTCCGGACGACGACGCCCGACGACTCGCGAACTGGGTGGTCGCGCAGCTCGCGACGCTGCAGAGTCCGAAGGACGTCACCTTCACGCTGCTCACCGACACCACGCGCACGTCGCTGTGGGAGTGGATGTCCTGGCTGCCGCACGTCCGCCGCGACGGTGCGGACCAGCCGATGACGAGCATCGCCTCGAACGCCGCGTCGACCGCGCGGGCGATCGCCGAGCTCGCCGCGATCATCGACGCCCGCAAGGAAGCCGGGATCGGCAAGAAGACCCCGCCGGCCGACGAGATCGTCGTCGTGATGGACGGCGCACGCCGGCTCCGCGCGATGCCCTCGCTCGTGCAGGTGCTCAAGGAGGGGCCGTCGGTCGGGGTGTTCAGCATCTGCCTCGACCTGGACGAGCGGCTCCTGCCCGAGGAGTGCGACGCCGTGGTGGTCGTCCGCGACGACCGGGTGCGGGTCACCCAGCAGCGCAGTGAGCGCATCGACGACGCACGCCCGGACCTGGTCGACCAGGACTGGCTCGAGTGGGTCGCCCGGTCGCTGTCGCCGATCGTCGACGCCAGCCCGGACGTGCAGGACGGCGCCATCCCGTCGTCCGCCCGGCTGCTCGACGTGCTCCAGCTCGAACCGCCGACGTCCGAGGCCGTGCAGGCACGCTGGCTGCTCGGCGGCCGCAGCACCACCGCCGTGGTGGGGGCGTCGATCGACGGGCCGTTCGCGATCGACCTGCGGAACGACGGCCCGCACGGCCTGGTCGCCGGGACCACCGGTTCCGGCAAGTCGGAGCTGCTGCAGACGATCGTGGCGTCCCTCGCCGTGGCGAACCGGCCGGACGAGATGAACTTCGTGCTCGTCGACTACAAGGGCGGCGCGGCCTTCAAGGACTGCGTCGACCTGCCGCACACGGTCGGCATGGTCACCGACCTCGACACGCACCAGGTCGAGCGCGCGCTCGAGTCGCTCGGCGCCGAGCTGCGCACCCGCGAGCACGCTCTGGCCGAGGTCGGTGCGAAGGACCTGGAGGACTACCAGGACCTGCAGGCCAAGCGCGCGGCGAACGGGGACACGATCCCGAGCCTGCCGCGGCTGCTCATCGTCATCGACGAGTTCGCCTCGCTCGCCCGCGAGCTGCCCGACTTCGTCAAGGGCCTGGTGAACATCGCCCAGCGCGGTCGCTCGCTCGGCATCCACCTGATCCTCGCCACGCAGCGCCCTGGTGGCGTCGTGTCGCCCGAGATCCGCGCGAACACGAACCTCCGCATCGCGCTGCGCGTCACCGACCAGTCGGAGAGCCAGGACGTCATCGGCGCGAACGACGCCGCACGGATCGCGAAGTCGACCCCGGGGCGCGCCTACGTGCGGCTCGGCGCTGCCTCGCTGCTGCCGTTCCAGTCCGGTCGTGTGGGTGGGCGCCGGCCCGGCTCGGACGACCAGGAGGCCCGCCCCGCCCTGGTCCGCGAGCTCACCTTCGCCTCGTACAGCGATCCAGCCCCCCGCCCGGCCGCCGTCGAGGCCGCGGCCAGCGACGTGGAGGTCACCGACCTGAGCGTGCTCGTCGCGTCGATCGACGACGCCACCCGCGCCCTCGGCACCCCCGAGCAGCGGAAGCCCTGGTTGCCGCCGCTCGGCGAGGTCGTCGGGCTCGACGACGTCGAGTCGACCGGCACCGCCGACCTGGCACCGCTGGCGGTCGCCTGGGGCGTCGAGGACCACCCGGGTGACCAGCGGCAGCGCCCGGCGGTGTTCGACCTCGACGCGGACGGCCACCTGTTCGTCATCGGCTCGCCGCGCTCGGGCCGCAGCCAGACGCTCCGCACCTTGGCGGGGGCGATGGCCCTGCGGCTCGGCGTCGGCGACGTGCACATGTACGGGATCGACTGCGGCAACGGCGCGCTGCTGGCCCTCGGGGCGCTGCCGCACTGCGGTGCCGTGGTGCAGCGGCACGAACCCGACCGGGTCTCGCGGCTGCTCGGCATCCTGCTCCGCACGGTGCAGGAGCGCCAGGCCGCCTTCGCCGCCGGCGGGTACTCGTCGATCGCGGAGCAGCGGACCGACGCGGGCACCGTGCCGATGCCGCACATCGTCGTGTTCCTCGACCAGTGGGAGAGCTTCATGGCGACCCTGGCGGACGCCGAGAACGGTGCGCTGCACGACGCCGTCCAGACCCTGCTGCGCGAGGGCGTCGGCGTCGGCGTGCACCTGGTCGTCTCCGGCGACCGCACCCTGACGTCCGGCCGGATGTCGAGCCAGGTGGAGCGGAAGCTGCTGCTCGCCCTGGCCGACCGCGGCGACTACAACTACGAGGGCATCAACGGCAAGAAGCTGCCGGAGTCGATCCCACCGGGGCGCGGGTTCCGCAACGCCACGGCGACGGAGACCCAGGTCGCCGTGCTGCCCGGTGGACTCGGGGGCCGTGACCAGGCCGCCGCGCTCCGGGGCATCGGTGACGAGGTCCGTGCGCACGTGCCGGCCGACGCCCCGAAGCCGTTCCGGATCGACGTGCTCCCGCGCTCCATCACCTTCGCGGACGCCGTGCGGTACCTGCCGTCGGCCGAGGCATCGGTGGGTCGGGTCGCACTCGGTGTCGGCGGCGACGAGCTCCGGCTGTTCACGCACGACTTCGTGCAGGACACCCCGGTCTTCATCGTCGGCGGCAGCCCCCGCTCGGGCAAGAGCACCGCGCTCGTCGCGATGGCCCGTCACGTGCTGTCGGCGGGTGGGTCGGTCGTCGCGGTGACACCGCGGGAGTCCCCGCTCCGAGCACTCGACGGGGCCCCTCGCGTCACGGTCGTGACCGACGGCGCCATCGGGGCCGAGGGGCTGTCCGCCGCGATCGACACCGGCTCGGACGGCTTCACGCTCGTGCTGGTCGACGACGCCGAGGCCCTGAAGGAGTCGCCGGCCGAACCGGTGTTCCGGGCGATCATGGACTCCGACCGGGGTCGTTCGGTCGGGCTCGTCCTGGCCGGTGACGTCGAGGGCGTGGCGAGTGGGTTCCGCGGCTGGCAGGTCGACGCGAAGAAGGCCCGTCGGGGCATGCTGCTCGCGCCGCTCAGCACCGTCGACGGCGACCTGATCGGCACGAAGCTGTCGAAGAGCCTGGTCACCCAGGACCGCGTCGCTGGTCGGGCGCTGCTGAACGACGCCGACCAGGCGCTCCGACTCGTGCAGGTACCGGCCGGCGACTAGCGCCCGGTCCGGGCCTGCTCAGCCCAGCGGCGTCTCGCTGACGAGTCCGACGGCGGGTTCGGCGCGGAGCGTGTGCCCGCCGAACACCACGGTGTCGCCGGGCTGCACGGTCGTGCGCTGCGACGGCACGAGCATCGCCGCGGGGAACCCAGGGCGCTGCAGCTCGACGCCGTTCGCCGAAGCGGTGTCGAGCACCCAGAGGGAGCCCTCGGCGCCGAACCCGAACTCCAGGTGGGTGCGGCTGAGCAGCCGCTCCGGGTCCTCCAGAGCGATCATGTGGGCGTGTCCGCCGTCCGGGTGGGCGCTCGCGGGGTCACGGCCGATCAGCCCGCCGCCCGACACGGTCACCCGCTGGGCGCCGTCGAGGACGAGCACGGCAGCCGCTGCCTGGCGGGCGGGGGCGGCGTCACGACGGGCGGTGGTTCCGCCGGACGATCCGAGCGGTCGGCCGGGCAGCTGCGCCACGGTCGCCCGGACCCGGTCGGCACTCGCACGCGGAGCCGGGGGTGGCGTGGTGACCGACCGGGCGAGCTCGCCGCGCTGGGCCATCTGTGCCAGGTCACGCTCGTCGACCCGCTCGACGACGGGTTCGACGACCTTGCGCTTCTTCCGGAACGGCCAGAGGCGCATCAGGACGCCTCGCTGCCGACCGCGGCGGAGTCGATGAGCTCGAAGGTGTCGGTCACGGTCTCGAACAGTTCGTACAGGGGCTCGGCCAGGTCGGTCGCGGGCGACGAGACGCTGACCAGGGCGACCTGGTCGCCGGCGGGCACGAACGTCTGCATGAGCACGACGTCGAACGACCCGCGGCCGTCCGGTGCCTGCACCGTCGAGACACCCCAGACGCGCGGCACCCGGCCGACGCGGGGGACCTCGTGCACGTCGACGTGTATGCCGTCGTCGTCCCCGCCGAGTGCGGCGACGTGGTCGGTGAGCGCGGCGAGCGGGTCGCCGCCGGCCTCGGGCGCGGGCAGGACCGTCACGGTGAGGGCACCGGAGACGATGCCGTCCTCGCTCGGCTCGGCGAACGCGGCGCAGTACCGCGCGCCGCTGTCCCACGCCGAGCGGGCGAACCGGCGGAGCACCCGGACGATCTCGGTGCGGTGGTCCCACAGTTCCCGGTGGTCCTCGATGCGTTCCTGCACGAGGGCGCTGATCCGGTCGTCGCGGCGTTCCGGTTCGACCGGGAGCTCGAACCAGGACCGCGGGACCGTGATGGCGAAGTGGTCGACCGACATGCCCGCTACCGTACCGTGGCGTGTCGCCCAGCGGTCCGCCGCATCGCCCGCAGCAGCAGCGGACCCGGCAGCCGCAGCAGCACCCTCGGCACGAGCGCCCGCACCCCGGCCACCACCCGGACGGTGCGCCGGAAGCGCCGTTCCTCTCGCGGCCCCCACGCGAAGCCGTACGCCGTGCGCACCCGTTCCGGCAGCATCCCCACGGTCACGATGCGGACGAGGGGCATCGCCGCCCGCACCCACAGCGGCGCGAACCGCGGGTGCAGCAGGTCGCGGACGACCCCGCGGGCGTCGTCGGTGACCTCGAGCCCCTCCAGCGTCCGCTGCCAGTACCGGTCGAACGCCGCCACCGAGGTCGGCCAACGCTCCGGCGGCACCCGCAGTGCGGTCGCGATCGGGGCGTAGGCGGCGAGGACCTGCTCGGCTCGGGCCGCGGAGACGCGTGTGCCGAACAGGTCGTGCGCCCGCCGCGCGGAGTCGAACAGGGTCGCGGCCACCCAGAGCTGCCGGTCGACGTCGTCGGCGCCGGCGACGGGCCGGTGCGCACGGTTGACGAAGCCCGCTGCGGTCGCCGAGTCGGTCTCCGTCCCGATGACGACGGCGTAGACGAACATCAGGGTGTGGGCGAGCCGCTGCTGGGGTCGCCGGGCGAAGTCCGAGTGCCGTCGGACACCGGCCGCGACGACCGGGTCGGCGATCTGCAGCAGGATGGCGCGGCCGCCCGCGGCCACTGGGGTGCTGTCGGCGAGGAACCGACGCAGGTGACGGTCGTGGACGCGCCCAGCAGGCGGACGGGAGGCACGGTGCGGGTCGTGTGTCGCGCCTCCAGGCCGTGGGGTGGTCACGCCGCACCCCGTCGGCGTCGCGCCCGCAGGACGGGCCGGAGGTCCACGGCGATCGCCGCCAGGAGTGCGACCCCGCCGACGACCAGGGCGACCAGTGCGGACGAGGCGTCGACGGGCACGTCACCGGTCAGGGCGAGGAGCGTCGCGACGAGCCAGATCGCGGGGAGCGGCCAGAGGCGGGTCGGTGATCCGGTGACGACCGCACCGACGACCCCGACGACGAGGAGCGGGACCCAGCGGACACCGGGCTCCGAGCGGGCGGCGAGGTGTGCCGAGGCGGCGACCAGCAGCATCGCCGCGACCGCCAGCAGCCGCGCCGCCGAGGGCATGCTGCGGACGCTGGAGCGGACTCGTCGGAACACGGCCCGATGCTACCGAGCCGTGTTCCGGGAGAGCCTGATCAGGTCAGCGCTCAGAGCGGCTTCGTGCCGAGGTCGTTGCCGAGGTCGGCGCGGTCCTCGTCCTGCTCGTTCTCGTGCTCCCACAGGTCGGGCGAGCCCTCGCGCGGGGACCCGCCGGTCGGACCGTCGTCGGATCCGTCACCGGGCTGCGGCTCCACCGTCTCGCCGGCGACCGCGTCGTTCGTCACCGTCTCGAGGGACTCCTCGGCCTCGTCCACCTCGTACGGGCCGACGTGCTCACGGTCGATGTCGTCGTCGCGACGCTGCTGGGACTCGAAGTCGTCGACGGGGCTGATGCCGGGGTCGCTCATGGTGGTTCCTTTCCGTTGCGGGCTTCCTGCCTACCCGCCGGCGCTTGGCGGCCGTCCGGTTTCGTGTCGTGTTCACCCGGGCGTCACCTTCCGGTCACACCGCCACGGCAGCATCGCCGATGCTCGGGGGAGTGGAGCGCGGTCGCCGACGGGTGGTCGAGCGACCGCGCCTTCCCCGCCCGGGCCGGCCGGACCGTCCGGGCCCGTGCGCCTGGCGCCGGTGCGATTCGTCCGTGCCGCTGTCAGGCGCGTTCGAGCAGGTCGCGTTCCTCGACGTCGGCGAGTGCGAGGGTGCGGTAGCCGGCGGACTCGAAGAACACCGTGATGCGGTCCTCTTCCGTGCTCATCACCACTCCCGTGCCCCACTCGGCGTGTTCGACGCGGGCATCCGGCGGCCACGCGGCGTCGTTCGCGCCGTCGGCGACGTGGGCAGAGGCCTCGCGGGCCGTGCCGGACGAGCAGGTGTCGCAGTTCCCGCACGGCTCCGGCAGCTCGTCGCCGAAGTAGCCGAGCAGGAACTGCCGGCGGCACCCGGTCGTCTCGGCGAGCTGGCGCATCATCGCGATGCGGGACTCCTCGACCCGTTCCCGTTCGGCGGCACGGTCGGCTGTCGCACGTGCCGCACGGTCGGCGTCCTGCGGGCCGTCCGGCACCCGGGAGACACCGTCGACGTCGTCGCGCAGGGCGCCGGCGTCGAGCAGGGCGTTGAGTGCTCGACCGGCAGTGCGGGCCGACAGGCCGGCGGCCTCCACCAGTGCGGAGCGGGCGATCGAACCGTTCGCCGGGACGGCGTCGAACACGGCCCGGACCGAGGCGGGCCGCGGCGAGCCGGACGCGAAGAACGTGCGCAGGCCGAAGTCCTCGGCGCGGTAGTGCAGGGTGGCACCGGCCGGTTCCGCGTCCCGCCCGGCCCGTCCGATCTCCTGGTAGTAGGCGTCGATCGACTCGGGGACGTCGGCGTGCACGACGTACCGGACGTCGGGCTTGTCGATGCCCATGCCGAAGGCACTCGTCGCGACCACCACGTCGACGTCGCCGTCCAGGAACCCGGTGTGCACGGCCTCGCGCTCCGCCACCCGCATGCCGGCGTGGTACGGCTGCGCGCGGCGACCGCGGGCGGCGAGGGCGTCGGCGTACTCCGTCGTCGCCGCGCGGGTGGCGACGTAGACGACGGTCGGCCCGTCGAGCTCGGCGACCTGGTCGACCACGGCCTGGCGCTTCTCGGCGTCCTCGGCGTGCCGGACCACCTCGAGCCGGATGCCGGGACGGTCGAACCCCGAGGCGAGCACGAACGGGTCGCGCATGCCGAGCCGCTCGACGATGTCGTCCCGCACCGGAGCGGAGCCCGTCGCGGTCAGGGCGAGCACCGGCGGGCGGCCCAGGCGCTCCGCGACCTCGCCGAGCGCCAGGTAGTCGGGTCGGAAGTCGTGGCCCCACGACGAGATGCAGTGCGCCTCGTCGACGGCGACCAGCGCGACCCCGGCGTCGCGGAGTCGCTCGAGCACGTCGTCCTTCACCAGCTGCTCGGGGGCCAGGAACACGTAGCCGACCTCGCCCGCGGCGACGGCGTCCCACGCGTCGGCGACGTCCCGTGCCTTCTTCGTGGCGTTCAGGGCGACGGCGCGGGGCGCGTCGGGATGGTGCTCGAGCCCGACCACCTGGTCCTCCTGCAGCGCCACGAGCGGGGAGACGACCACGACGAGGCCGTCCAGCCCGAGGCCGGCGACCTGGTAGATCGCGGACTTCCCCGATCCGGTGGGCATGACCGCCAGGGCGTCGCGGTGTTCGAGCACCGCGTCGATGACGGACTCCTGGTCGGGGCGGAGCTTCCAGCCGAAGACCTCGGTGGCGCGGGTACGGAGTTCGGGTTGCACCGATCCACAGTGCCGAGCGGGAGCTCGGGCCCGTCCCAGCGGTGCGCGCAGCGGCTCATGCGCGTCGGAGCGGACCGGGGCCTGGCATCCGTGCACCGGCCGTCCACCGAGCAGCGCTAGGCTGCGTGGCGGCCGTTGTCTCGACATCGAGCGACCCTCGATGTGGAGTGCGCGACCGGGAAACCGATGCCGATCGCACGAACCGTGCGGGAAGAAGAACAGCGTGGATCTTTTCGAGTATCAGGCCAGGGACCTCTTCGAGTCCTACGGCGTCCCCGTGTTGCAGGGGATCATCGCCGACACCCCCGAGCAGGCGAAGGCGGCGGCCGAGAAGATCGGCGGCGTCGTGGTCGTCAAGGCGCAGGTGAAGGTCGGCGGTCGCGGCAAGGCCGGCGGCGTCAAGGTCGCGAAGACCCCGGACGAGGCGTTCGAGCACGCGCAGGCCATCCTCGGCCTCGACATCAAGGGCCACACCGTCCAGCGCGTCATGGTCGCCCAGGGGGCCGACATCGCCGAGGAGTTCTACTTCTCCGTGCTGCTCGACCGGGCCAACCGCTCCTACCTCTCGCTCACCAGCGTCGAGGGCGGCATGGAGATCGAGCAGCTCGCCGTCGAGAAGCCCGAGGCGCTCGCCCGGGTCGAGGTCGACCCGCTGACGGGCATCGACAAGGCCGCCGCGCTCGAGATCGCTCGGCAGGCGAACTTCCCATCGGAGCTGCAGGACGCCGTCGCCGACGTCTTCGTCAAGCTCTACGACGTCTACAAGGGCGAGGACGCGACCCTCGTCGAGGTGAACCCCCTCGTCCGCACCGGCGACGGCCAGATCCTGGCACTCGACGGCAAGGTCTCGCTCGACGAGAACGCCGACTTCCGCCACGAGGGCCACAAGGACCTCGAGGACACCGCCAGCGAGGACCCGCTCGAGGCCAAGGCGAAGGCCCACGGGCTGAACTACGTCAAGCTCGACGGTCAGGTCGGCGTCATCGGCAACGGCGCGGGGCTCGTCATGTCGACGCTCGACGTCGTCGCCTACGCCGGTGAGCGCCACGGCGGCGTGAAGCCCGCCAACTTCCTCGACATCGGCGGCGGCGCCTCGGCCGAGGTCATGGCCAACGGCCTCGACGTCATCCTCGGCGACCCGCAGGTGAAGAGCGTGTTCGTGAACGTCTTCGGCGGCATCACCGCCTGCGACGCCGTCGCGAACGGCATCGTCGCCGCGCTCGGCATCCTCGGCGACGCGGCCACCAAGCCGCTCGTCGTGCGCCTCGACGGCAACAACGTGGAAGAGGGTCGTCGGATCCTGGCGGAGGCAGCGCACCCGCTCGTCACCGTCGCCGCGACCATGGACGATGCGGCCGAGAAGGCCGCCGAACTCGCCGCCGCAGCGGCCTGAAGGGACTGACCATGTCGATCTTCCTCAACAAGGACTCCAAGGTCATCGTCCAGGGCATCACCGGTGGCGAGGGCACGAAGCACACCGCCCTGATGCTCAAGGCCGGTACGAACGTCGTCGGCGGCGTGAACGCCCGCAAGGCCGGCACCACCGTCACCCACGGCGACGTGTCGCTGCCGGTCTTCGGCTCGGTGCGCGAGGCCATCGACACCACCGGTGCCGACGTCTCGATCGTCTTCGTCCCGCCGGCGTTCGCGAAGGACGCGGTGATGGAGGCCATCGACGCCGAGATCCCGCTCGTCGTCGTCATCACCGAGGGCATCCCCGTGCAGGACTCGGCCGAGTTCTGGGCGCACGCCAAGGCGAAGGGCGGCACGACCCGGATCATCGGGCCGAACTGCCCCGGCATCATCACCCCGGGGGAGTCCCTCGTCGGCATCACCCCGGCGACGATCACCGGCAAGGGCCCGATCGGGCTCGTCTCGAAGTCCGGCACCCTGACCTACCAGATGATGTACGAGCTCCGGGACCTCGGCTTCTCGACCGCCATCGGCATCGGCGGCGACCCGGTCATCGGCACGACGCACATCGACGCGCTCGCCGCGTTCGAGGCCGACCCCGAGACCGAGGCCATCGTGATGATCGGTGAGATCGGCGGCGACGCCGAAGAGCGTGCGGCCGAGTTCATCAAGGCGCACGTCACGAAGCCGGTCGTCGGCTACGTCGCGGGCTTCACCGCTCCCGAGGGCAAGACGATGGGCCACGCCGGCGCGATCGTGTCCGGTTCGGCCGGTACCGCCGAGGCGAAGAAGCAGGCGCTCGAGGCCGCCGGCGTCAAGGTCGGCAAGACGCCGTCCGAGACCGCCGCGCTGCTGCGCGAGGTCGTCGCCGCTCGCTAGCGGCCAGCGCGTTCCGCAAAACACCGGTGTTCGTCGGTTGAACCGCGTCCTGCGCGTGTTCGTCCTGCGAACACCGGTGTTTTGCGTCGGCAGCCGCGCGGCTCCGGGGCGGCCGCGCGAGGGGCACGTATCCTCGCTGCGATGAACCGCCTGGGAACCGCTCTGCTCGCCGCGATCGAGGCGGTCGTGACGGTCGGCGTCGGCATCGGGATCGCCCTCGTGCCCCTGACGCTGCTCTGGGGGTTCGAGTACGGCCTGCAGGTCGACTGGGACGTGTTCTGGAAGGCCACCGGCAGCGTCTGGCTGGTCGGGCACGGCGTCGACGTCTCGTTCCTGCTCGGGTCCGCACTCGCCAAGAGCACCGGGGTCAGCGGCGCAGCCGACCCCATCCACGTGACCCTGGCGGCCCTCGGGTTCGCGGTCGTGACGGCCTGGCTCGGCGCCCGCGCCGGACGTCGGTTCGCGGAGACCGAGCACCGCACCACCGGGCTGCTGGTCGGGACCGCCGTCGTCGCGCTCCTCGGTCTGGCCGTCGCACTGTCGTCGACCTCGGCTGCCACCCGCCCCACGCTCTGGCAGGCCGTGGTGCTGCCGGCGCTCTGGTTCGGGATCCCTGCACTCGCCGCCTCCGAGGTCTGCCGTCGTCGCCGTGACCTGCCCGCCGACGCCGGCACCCAGCGGGTCATCGACCTGGTCGACCGCATCCCCGCCGTCTGGCGGACCGTCGCCGGGTTCGGCCTGCGCGCCGGGACCGCCGCGACCGCCGTGGTCGTCGGGGTTGCCGCGCTGCTGGTCGGTCTACTCCTCTTCACCTCGTTCGCCGAGGTCATCACCCTGTACGAGCAGTCGCACGCCGGGGTCATCGGCGGCGTCGCACTCACCGTCGGACAGCTCGCCTTCCTGCCGGACTTCGTCGGGTGGGCGACCTCGTGGCTGATCGGCCCCGGGTTCGCGATCGGCACCGGGTCGAGCGTGTCCCCGATCGCCACGACCCTGGGCCCGATCCCCGGGCTGCCGGTCTTCGGCGCGCTGCCGACCGCTGGTCACACCTTCGGGCTCGTCTGGATCCTCGTGCCGGTCATCGCCGGGTTCGCGATCGGCGGCTCGATGCGGCCGCGGTTGGTGCGGGCCCTGGGCGCCGCCGACTCCGCGCTGCACCGTGCGATCGGCGGTGTCGTCGCGGGACTCGTGGCCGGGGTGCTCACGGGGCTCATCGCCTGGGTGTCCTCCGGTTCGTTCGGCCCCGGGCGCCTTGCCGACGTCGGTCCGCACGCCCTCGCGGTCGGCGGGTTCGCCGCACTCGAGATCGGCCTGCCGGCGATCATCGCGCTCGCCGCGGGCAGTGACCTGGTCCGGCTGCCGGACCGCGGATGGACGCGAGAGCGCTGGACCGAGGCCGACGAACCCGACGATGCCCACGACACGGCGCGCGCCGGGGTCGACGTCGGCGAGGGTTCGCTGCTCGCCGCGCTCGACCAGGCCGGCGCCGGGCGCACCACCGACGTGCACCGTTTCGTGGTCGAGGAGTCACACGACGGATCGACCGCTGCACGGCCCCGTGCGACGGCCGAACACGCGACCGAGCCGGTCAGCAGCGAGCCCGCCTCCGCACCCGCACGGCCCGCCTCCGCGCCCGCACGACCCGCCTCCGCACCCGCGCCCGTCGCACCGCGTGCCGGCGACACCGACCACGACGTCGAGCTCCCCGACTGGGCGAAGACCGACGCGGTGGCCGCCGACCGCCTGGCCGCTGAGCCCGAACCGGAGCGCCGCAGTGCCGGACGAGCAGCCCTGGGTGGCCTCCGCGACCGCCTGGCCGGTGCGGCCGAGGGCGTCCGGGGACGAGCCGGTGCACTCCGCGACCGCGTGACCGGCTCCGACGCCGAGCCGGAGCAGCCCGGCTCTGAGCGGCCCGCAGCCCAGACAGCCGCGTCCCGCCCCGCACCCGCCCCGGTGCCCACCGACGCGCAGCCCGCGTTCCCGTGGAGCACCGAGGAGTTCGTGGCCGGCCGCGACGACGTGGACGAGACGGCCGAGGCGGACCGCGTGGACGTCGCGCTCGACACCCGAGCGCCCGCGTCGAAGCCGGCGGAGCAGTCCCGCCCGGCGAAGTGGGACGTCACCGACCAGATCCCCGAGGACGAGCTGCCCTGGTGGCGGCAGCCGAAGGACGACCGGTAACAGCGCCCGTCGGGTCCGTGCCTGCCGGTAGGGTTGGTGCCGTGCTCGAACTGGTCGTCCTGATCTCCGGTACCGGGTCGAACCTCCGAGCCCTGCTCGAAGCGACCTTCGACGCCGAGTACCCCGCCCGTGTCGTCGCCATCGGTGCCGACCGTGACGCCGAGGGGCTCGGGCTGGGCGAGGAGTTCTCGATCCCGACCTTCACGGTGCCGTTCACCCGCTACGACTCCCGCGCCGAGTGGGGCCAGGCCCTGGCGGAGCAGATCCGCCCGTGGTCGCCCGACCTGCTCGTCCTCTCCGGCCTGATGCGCCTGCTGCCCCCGGCCGTGGTGTCCGAGTTCGCCCCGGGGATCATCAACACCCACCCGGCGTACCTGCCCGAGTTCCCCGGCGCCCACGGCGTGCGGGACGCCCTGGCCGCCGGGGTCACCGAGACCGGTGCGAGCGTCATCGCGGTCGACGACGGCGTCGACACGGGGCCGATCCTGGCCCAGGAGCGCATCCCGGTGCTGCCGGGGGACACCGAGTCGACGCTGCACGACCGCATCAAGCCGGTCGAGCGCCGCCTGCTCATCCAGACCATCCTCGACATCGCCAACGGCACCACCGACCTGAAGGGCACCCCGAGCGCATGAGCGTGCACGCAGCCGACCCCAGCCTCTACCGCGACCGTGACGTGGTCCCGGTCCGCCGTGCACTCATCTCGGTGAGCGACAAGTCCGGCCTGCTCGAGCTCGCCGGTGCCCTGGCCGACTCCGGGGTCGAGATCGTGTCGACCGGCTCCACCGCCCAGACCATCCGCGACGCGGGCTACGCCGTCACCGACGTCGCGAGCGTCACCGGGTTCCCGGAGTCGCTCGACGGCCGCGTGAAGACGCTGCACCCGTCGGTGCACGCCGGCCTGCTCGCCGATCTGCGGCTCGAGTCGCACGAGCAGCAGCTCGCCGACCTCGACATCGCGCCGTTCGAGCTCGTCGTCGTGAACCTCTACCCGTTCGTCGAGACCGTGGCGTCGGGTGCCGACACCGCGACCGTGGTCGAGAACGTCGACATCGGCGGCCCCGCGATGGTCCGCGCCTCGGCGAAGAACCACCCGAACGTGGCGATCGTCGTCTCCCCGGCGTCCTACCCCGAGGTCGTCGAGGCCGTCCGTGCCGGCGGCACCACGCTCGAGCTCCGGAAGCGCCTCGCCGCCCAGGCCTTCGCGCACACCGCCGCGTACGACACCGCGGTGGCGTCCTACTTCGCGAGCGACGTCGTCACCGCCGCTGCGGCCCCGACGACCGCCGGCGACATCCGGACCCCCGGTGCGTTCGACGAGCACCTGGCGGTCGAGGCCGAGCTGTCGGCGACCCTGCGCTACGGCGAGAACGCGCACCAGGCAGCGGCGCTCTACACGACGTCGGACGGCACCGGCATCGCGCAGGCGACGCAGCTGCACGGCAAGGAGATGTCGTACAACAACTACGTCGACGCCGACGCAGCGGTCCGTGCGGCCTTCGACTTCGACGAGCCCGCCGTCGCGATCATCAAGCACGCCAACCCGTGCGGCATCGCGATCGCCCCGGCCGATTCCGCCGACCCGATCGCCTCGGCCCACGCCGCCGCGCACGCCTGCGACCCGCTCTCGGCGTTCGGCGGGGTCATCGCCGCGAACCGCCCGGTCACCATGGCCATGGCCGAGACCGTGAAGGACATCTTCACCGAGGTCGTCGTCGCCCCCGGGTTCGACCCCGAGGCGCTCGAGATCCTGTCGCGCAAGAAGAACATCCGCCTGCTCACGCTCCCGGCCGACTTCGCGCTCGCCGACCGCGAGGTCAAGCAGATCTCCGGCGGCTTCCTGGTGCAGGACGCCGACCGCTTCACGGGCTTCGACCAGGCCACCTGGACCCTCGTCGCCGGCGAGCCCGCCGACGAGCAGACCCTCGCCGACCTGGCCTTCGCGTGGCGTGCGAGCCGTTCGGTGAAGTCGAACGCCATCCTGCTGGCGAACCAGGGCGCGAGCGTCGGTGTCGGCATGGGCCAGGTCAACCGGGTCGACTCCTGCCACCTCGCGGTGAACCGTGCCGGTGACCGTGCGACCGGCAGCGTCGCGGCGTCGGACGCGTTCTTCCCGTTCGCCGACGGCCTGCAGGTGCTGCTCGACGCCGGTGTCCGTGCGGTGGCGCAGCCCGGTGGCAGCGTCCGCGACGACGAGGTCATCGCCGCGGCGAAGGCCGCCGGCGTCACGATGTACTTCACGAGCGAGCGCCACTTCTTCCACTGATGTGAACAATCGGTGGCGAACCATTGCGCGCCGTGAGTCACTGTGAATAGTCTGTAAGGCTCCGCGGCAGGCAGCCGACGATCCCTCGGGACCGGCGGCACCGCGGACACAACGGTGACGAAGACGACGACTGGAGTGACGATGGACAACATGACCGGAACCGTGGCGACGGCCGCCCGTGCAGGTCTCGTGTCCGTCGTGGGGACCACTCCCGCACGGCGATCCCTGATCGCACCGCGGCCCCGCGCCGCGGCCGCCGTCTAGTCGGGCCGTTCCCACGGCCCCGCGACGCAGCACCACCGGCGTCCGCGAACCACCCGCCTGAACCCGGGGGACGACTGTCCCTCGGTGCCTCCGGCCCGACCGACGTCACGCGAGTGACGGCGGAGACGCGACCACGCGCCCGGCCGATGATCACCACGCAACGCCACACCGAGCCTCCAGGCCGAAGCCGCGCGACGCGAGCAAGCAAGCAGCAAGCAAGCAAGCAAGCAAGCAAGCAAGCAGCAAGCAAGCAGCGAGCACGCACCGCGCAGCGCGACCCGGGGACCCGGCAGACGCATGAGGACGCAACGCATGTCCAAGTCGCCCACCACGGCGCGCCCGTCCACCTTCCGCGCGATCGCGCGGATCTACCCCTACGTGAAGCCCTACCAGGGGCGCCTCATCGGCGGCATGGCCGCAGCGATGGGAGCCTCCCTGGTGGCGCTCGCAATCCCCTACGTGCTGCAGTGGCTCGTCGACGGTCCGCTGTCGTCGCGCGACTCGGCACAGATCTGGCCCGCCGGGCTCGGGGTGCTCGCCCTCGGTGTGCTCGAGGCGTTCTTCATCGCCTCGCGCCGCCGGCTGGTGATGCGCCCCTCGACCCGCATCGAGACCAGCATGCGCAACTCGCTCTACGCGAAGCTGCAGGACCTGCCGGTCGCGTTCCACGACCGCTGGGAGTCCGGGCAGCTGCTGTCCCGTTCCGTGTCGGACCTGTCGCTGATCCGGCGCTGGCTGGCCTTCGGCGTGGTCCTGCTCGTCGTGAACATCGTGACGATCGTCGTCGGCTTCGTCGTGCTGTTCACCTTCGGGTGGATCCTCGGGCTGATCTTCCTGATCGCGTCGATCCCGCTGTGGATCAACGGTCTGCTCTTCGAGCGCCGGTACTCCGCCGTCGCTCGCCGCAGCCAGGACCAGGTCGGTGACCTCGCCACGAGCGTCGAGCAGTCGGTGCACGGCATCCGCGTGCTCAAGGCGTTCGGTCGCGGCGGCGCGAAGCTCGAGGAGTTCAGCGAGCAGGCCGAGGCCCTGCGCGGCACCGAGATCAAGAAGGCGAAGGCCATCGCGGGCATCTGGCTGTGGCTGCTGCTCGTGCCGGACGTCGCGTTCGCGCTGTGCCTGCTCGCCGGCATCTGGCTCGCATCGCAGGGGCAGCTCAGCGTCGGGCAGCTGTTCGCGTTCTTCGCGACGGCGACGGTGCTGCGGTTCCCGATCGAGTCGATCGGCTTCCTGCTCTCGATGACGTTCGACACCCGCACGGCGGTCGACCGCTTCTTCGAGGTCATGGACTCCGAGAACACCATCACGGACCCGGAGCACCCGAAGACGATCGCGGAGCCGCACGGTGCGCTGTCGTTCAACGGCGTGCACTTCCGGTACCAGGACTCCGCACCGCAGTACCCGGACCTGATCAACGGTGTCGAACTGCAGCTGCAGCCGGGCGAGACCATGGCGCTCGTCGGGCTCACCGGCTGCGGCAAGACGACGCTGCTCTCGCTCGTGCCGCGTCTGTACGACGTGACCGGCGGGTCGGTGACGATCGACGGGGTCGACATCCGCGACCTCACCCGCGAGGAGCTGCGCCGGCACGTCGGCGTCGCCTTCGAGGACGCCACCCTGTTCTCGTCGACCGTGCGTGAGAACGTGCTGCTCGGTCGACCGGACGTGCAGGGTGCCGAGGCCGAAGCGCTCATGCGCGAGGCGCTCGACATCGCGCAGGCGTCCTTCGTGGACGACCTGCCCGACGGCGTCGACACCCGGGTCGGTGAAGAGGGGCTGTCGCTGTCCGGTGGGCAGCGCCAGCGTCTGGCGCTCGCCCGCGCGATCGCCGCACGGCCGTCGGTGCTCGTGCTCGACGACCCGCTGTCGGCGCTCGACGTCGACACCGAGGCGCGGGTCGAGGCGGGCCTGCGACGCGTGCTCGCCGACACCACGTCGCTCATCGTGGCGCACCGTCCGTCGACGGTGACGCTGGCCGACCGGGTCGCCCTGATGGAGAACGGCGTCGTCACGGCCGTCGGGACCCACCACGACCTGATGGCCACCAACGAGCACTACCGCTACGTCATCTCGTCGCTCGACGACGACGACGCGACCGCACGACAGGAGGCGATGGCATGAGCCAGCAGACCGACCAGAACCTGCCTGGAGGAACGGCGTCCGTCCCGCAGGAAGCTCCGGACGAGCAGGCTGCCGCCCCCGTCACCGCCTCGATCACCACCATGGGCGTGCGCGGCGAGGAGCGTGAGGACTTCACGAAGGCCGAGAGCAAGCGCCTGCGGCGCCGGTCCCTCGCCCTGCTCGGGTCCCTCGCCGCACCGCTCAAGCTCCGGCTGGTGCTGCTCGGGATCGTGGTCGTGGTCTCGACCGCCGGCACCGTCGCGGGTCCGGCGCTCATCGCGTGGGGCATCGACAACGCCCTGCCCGCGGTGATGGACCAGAACGACTGGGTGCCGGCGTTCGGGGTCGTCGCGACGTACATCGTCGTGGCCGTCCTCGGCGCGGTGCTCACCGCCTGGTACACGGTGCTCGCGGCACGGATCAGCCAGGCGATCCTGTTCGACCTGCGCAAGCGGGTGTTCCTGCACACGCAGCGGCTCTCGCTCGAGTTCCACGAGACCTACACGTCGGGCCGGATCATCTCGCGCCAGACGAGTGACCTCGACTCGATCCGCGAGCTGCTCGACTCCGGGCTGAACCAGCTCATCCAGGGTGTGCTGTACATGGCGTTCACCGCCGTGGCCCTGGTGCTGCTCGACCCGACGTCCGGGCTCGTGCTCGCGGTGTCGCTCGTGCCGCTCTGGTTCCTGATCCGCTGGTTCCAGACGAACTCGCAGACGCTGTTCCGCTCCACCCGTGTCACCTCGGCGCGCGTCATCGTGCACTTCGTCGAGACGATGACGGGCATCCGCGCGGTGCAGGCGTTCCGCAAGGAGTCCCGCAACCGGGACGAGTACGGCGGCTACGTCGAGGACTACCGGGTGGCGAACACGAAAGTGTTCAACCTGTTCGGGACCTTCGACCCCGTGCTCGTGCTCATCGGCAACGCCACGCTCGCCGCGGTCGTCATCGTCGGCGGCTTCCGGATCGTCGGCGGGACGCTCGAGGTCGGTGCGCTGCTCGCGGTCGCGCTGTACGCCAAGCGCTTCTTCGACCCGGCGCAGGAACTCGCGATGTTCTACAACGGGTACCAGTCGGCCTCGGCGGCGATGGAGAAGATCTCCGGTGTCCTCGAGGAACGGCCGAGCGTGCCGGACCCCGTGAAGCCCACCCGCCTGGCGGACGCCACCGGGAAGATGGACTTCGACGACGTCGTCTTCGCCTACAACAAGGGCAAGGTCGTGCTGCCGGAGTTCGACCTGCACATCCCGTCGGGGCAGACGATCGCCCTCGTCGGGTCCACCGGTGCCGGTAAGTCGACGCTCGCCAAGCTCATGGCGCGCTTCTACGACCCGACCCAGGGCTCGGTCAAGCTCGACGGTGTGGACCTGCGCGACCTCGACACGAAGGACATGCGCCGCGCGATCGTCATGGTCACGCAAGAGGCGTACCTGTTCTCCGGCACCGTCGCGGACAACATCGCGCTCGGCAAGCCCGGTGCGTCGCGTGAGGAGATCGAGGCGTCGGCCAAGGCCGTCGGCGCGCACGAGTTCATCATGGCGCTGCCCGACGGGTACGACACCGACGTGAACAAGCGCGGTGGCCGTGTCTCGGCGGGTCAGCGGCAGCTGCTCTCGTTCGCGCGGGCGTTCATCGCGGACCCGAAGGTGCTCATCCTCGACGAGGCCACGGCGTCGCTCGACATCCCCTCGGAGCGACTCGTGCAGGAGGGCCTGGAGACCCTGCTCGCCGACCGCACCGCGGTGATCATCGCGCACCGACTGTCCACCGTCGCGATCGCCCACCGGGTGCTCGTGATGGAACACGGCCGGATCGTCGAGGACGGCACCCCCGCCGACCTCATCGCCGGCACCGGGCGGTTCGCCCAGCTGCACGCGGCCTGGCGCGACTCGCTCGTCTAGGCCCCGGTCGGGCTGCACCACGTGGTTGGCTTGCTCCATGAGCAACGACAGCGTGGTGCAGCCCGGCGGCGTCGCCCTGCACGACCCCTTCTACGGTGCCCCCTTCACCGAGGCCGTCCGACGGTTCTGGCGGAAGTACACCGTGTTCACCGGACGGGCATCGCGCGCCGAGTTCTGGTGGTGGTGGCTGACGTCGTTCGCGATCGGGCTCGTGCTGCAGCTCGTGCCGCAGGTGTTCACGCCGGACACCCCGGTGCTCGAGAACCCCGTCGGCTCGTACCTGTTCATGCTGTGGGTGCTCGCGACGCTCATCGGCTCCCTCGCCCTCGGCGCCCGACGACTGCACGACGCCAACCTGTCCGGCTTCTGGCAGTTCCTGCACGTGCTGCCGGGCCTCGGCTCACTGATCGTGTACGTGCTGTGCCTGCTGCCCGCGAACCCGAAGGGTGCGCGTTTCGACCGCTGACGGTGGACCCTGACGGTGCACCCTGGCGGGCCGACCTGCGCGGCCGGGGATCAGAACGGGTCGTCCGCGTCCGTGGCGAGTGACCAGCGCGCACGACGCATGTCGAGCCTCCAGGCCGTCGTCCCCTGCGCGAGCGGCGTCCCCTCGACGCGGTAGTGCTCGAGCGCCCGGGCCTCGTGGTGCAGCGGCGGGTGCCCACCCGCGCGCACCACGCGCCACCACGGCAGGTCGGCGCCCTCGTGCGCCATCACCTTGCCGACGGCACGCGACGCCCGCGACCCGAGGGCTGCGGCGACGTCGCCGTACGTCATGACGTGACCCGGCGGGATCATCCGCACCACCTCGGCGACGGCGGCGCCGAAGTCGACGGGGGCGTCGTCGGATGCCACGTCGTCGGAGCGTACGTCGTCGGGGAACGCTAGAGCGTCAGGACCGCGAAGTGGTCGCCGTACTGGGTCTCGCGCACGACCTCGAAGCCCACGGCGCGGAAGAACGCCTCGGGGCTGTCGTCGCCGCCCGGCTCGTACACGACCGTCAGCCGCTCGAACCCGCGGCTGCGCGCTTCGTCCGCCAGACCGTGCACGGCGAAGCGACCGACGCCCCGGCCCTGTGCGCTCGCCGCCACGTTGACGCGCCAGATGCAGCTGCGCAGCTCTTCCTGCGCGTTGTCGGCGTCGAACGAACCGATGATCAGGCCGAGGACCTCGTCGTCGTCGAGGACGACACGGGTCCACGCGGAGCTCGGCTTGACGTCGGACTCGGCGACCCCGTAGGTGGTCGGCTGCACGAACTGTTCCTGGCCCGGCTTGAGCGTCAGGGAGTTGGCCGCGGCAGCGGTCTTCGCGGAGAGTTCTTCCAGGCGCAGGTCGGACATGCGGCCAGGCTAACGGTGCAGACCCTGCGGAAGCCAGTGACGACGGCAGACCGAGACCGCACCGTTGCCGCGGCGGAACCGGGCGGCCGACCGGCGTGTGGTGCTCACGGCATGACGTCACCCGAGTTCGGGCCGAGCGTCTGCCCGGTGTACAGGTCGCCCGCTGGCGACGACGCGAGCAGCAGCGCGGTCGGAGCGACCTCGGCGGGGACCCCGAAACGTCCGATCGGGAGCTCCGCGGCCTTGTCCGTCCGCCACTGCTCCGTCATCCGGTCCGTCATCGGCGACACGATCGGGCCGGGTGCGATCGCGTTGACGAGCACGCCCCGTCCGCTCCACTCGATCGCGGCGCTCTTCGTCAGCGCGATGACGCCGGCCTTCGCGGCCGCGTAGTGCGCGACCTCGGAGCCGCCCTTGATCGCCAGCTGGGAGGCGAGGTTGATGATGCGCCCGTGCCCGTCGCGGAGCATCCGCCGACCGACTGCTCGCATCACCAGGAAGACCCCGGTCAGGTCGATCGCCATGACGCGCGCCCAGTCCGCCGTGGTGAGCTCCTCGAGCGGGGCCTGCGTGAGCACGCCGGCGGCGTTCACCAGGACCTGGATCCCGCCGGACTCCTCGTCGACCGACGCCACGGCGGCCTCGACCCCGTCCTCATCCGTGACGTCGAGCACGATGGTCCGGACGCCCAGCCGCTCGGCGAGGTCCGCCAGGCCGTCGGCGTCGAGGTCCGCGGCGACGACCCGCGCTCCGGCGGCGACGAAGGTCTCCACGATCGCGAGACCGATGCCGCTCGCGCCACCCGTCACCAGGGCGGTCGTCCCGGTGAGGTCGAACACCGTCCCGTCGCTCATCAGTCGGCCATCAGGATGGTCAGGCCACCGTCGACGACGAGTTCCTGCCCGGTGACGTAGCGCGCCTCGTGGCTGAGCAGGAACCGGATCGCCGCGGCTGCTTCGTCGGCGTGGCCGACACGACCCCACGGGATCCGCGCACCCGCGGCGGCGAGGCCTGCCGGGCCGAGCGAGTTCTGGGCGTCCGAGGACTGTGGGGTCTCGATGAGCCCCGGGACGATGGTGTTCACCCGGATCCCGCGCGGTGCCAGCTCGGCTGCCGCACTCCGGGCGAGGCCGATCACCGCCGCCTTGCACGCGGCGTAGTGGCTGTGTGCGACCCAGCCGTACACCCCGCCCGCGATCGAGGACACGGCCACCATCGACCCGCCCCGGTCGAGGTGCCGGGCACCGGCCCGGAGCGTGCGCATCACACCGTGCAGGTCCACCTGCAGGATGTCGTCCCACGCCGCGTCGGTCATGGTGTCGAGCGGCTGCCGACGGAGGACCCCCGCTCCCGCCACCACGTGGTCGACGCGACCCCAGCGGTCGACGGCCGCCTGGAACACGGCGTCGACGTCCTCGGTGCTGCGGACGTCCGCGGTGACCGTCAGCGCACTGCCCCCGGCGGCCTCGACGGCGTCGACGACGGGTGCGGGATCGTGCGGGTCACCCGCGAACACGGGGATGACGATGTTCGCGCCGTACTCGGCGAGCTGCACGGCGAGGGCCGCGCCGATCCCGCTCGCGGCGCCGGTGATGACGACCACGCTGCCCGAGAACTCGGAGTACACGCCGGTCGGTGTCGTGGCGCTCAATGGTCGATCACCGCCACGCGCTTCGTGCCGAGCATGATCAGACCGGAGAGGACCATGCCGCCCGCACCGACGATGAGGGCGGCCGGGCCGAGCCCGATGCTCCCGGCGACGAGGGCCGTCAGCACAGCCGAGCCGATGATGGTGCCGGGCTGGCCCATCGCGGTGACGAACGCGGACCCGGTGGCGCGGCAGCTCGAGTCGAAGCACTCCGCCTGCAGGAAGAGCAGCGACGCGTACGGTCCGAGCAGGAAGAACAGCGTCAGCATGTACGTGACCAGGACGTAGCCGAAGTCGTCCGGACCGAGCACGAAGAGGGTCCAGCAGACACCCGCGAGCACCCAGCCCACGACGATCGTGGTCTTGCGGCCGATGATGTCGCCGAGCCAGCCGTGGAACAGGTAGCCGGCGGCGCCGACCACGTTCGACAGCACGATGATGAGCAGCGACATGCTCGCGTCGACACCCTTGACGCCCTCGAGCATCGTCGTCCCGAGCACGCTCGTGGTGGTGATGCCGAAGTAGTTCACGATCCACGCGATCGAGAGCACGACGGTGTTGCGTGCGTACCGTCGGCCGAAGATCGCCCGCAGCGGGTTCGGACCCTCGTCGACGATGCCGAAGCGGGCGGCGACCTCGGTGGCTTCCTCGGTGCGACCGGACTTCCGCAGCTGCCGCAGGTACGTGTTCAGACGGTGCTGCGGCGTCTCCTTGATGCCCTTGCGCAGGAACAGCACGAACAGCGCCGGAACGGTGGCGATGAGGAACGCGAGCCGCCAGGACTCCTGTCCGAACAGCCCGTTGATGCCGGCGATGAACGCGGCGGCGAGGAGCGCGCCGATCGGCCACCCGGTCTGGACGAGGCTGTAGAAGAAGCCGCGACGCTTCTTGACGCCCTCGAGCTCGGTGAGCGCGAAGACCTCGTTGAGGTAGGTGGAGTTGACCGACTGCTCGGCCATCCCGAAGCCGCTCAGGGCCCGGAAGCCGACGAGCGAGGCGACCCCCGTCGACGCCGCCGTCAGCAGCGACGACAGGGCCGCGCCGCCGATCGTGATCATCATGCCGCGGCGCCGGCCGAGTCGGTCCACGAACAGACCGACGAGGACGACGACGACGAAGACACCGACGCTCACGAGGGTGTTCGCGAGCAGGGCGGTCTGTTCGTTCCACCCGAAGTCCTCGGCGATGCGGGGGAGGAGCGTGCCGAACATGATGAAGTCGTAGACGGCGAGGGTCCAGGCGAAGAACGCCAGGGTCGCGCCGCGCTTGGTCTCCTTCGGCCCGATCGTCGGGAACGTCCCGGTGGCGAGCTCGAGGTCCTCGGGCTCGTGGATGGTCGTGGTGGACATGGTCTTCCTCTCGGTACGGCGGTGCGGCGCTGCGACGGTGTCGCGGCGCGGGCTGACGGGCGGAGGCGGAGCGTCGGTGCGGTCAGGGGTGGCCGGTCGGGGGAGAGCCCCGGCCGTGCGCGGCGAACGCCGCGTGGATGCGGGCGTCCGGGGCGTCGAGGGCGAGCAGGGCAGCCAGCAGGAGACGCGCCTTGAGGCCGTCGAGGTTGCCGGCGGGGACGAGTCCGGCGCCGAGCAGGTCGATCTCGCCGCCCGCGAAGCCGTACGTCGTCGTGAGCGTCGCACCGGCGCCGGTCCGCGACGCCAGCACGACCGGCATCTGCGCGGCGAGGGCGCGGACGGCGTCGACCGTGCGCTCGGCGACGTGCCCGCCACCGAAGCCCTCGATGACCGCGCCGCGGTACCCGAGTCCGTCCAGGGTCGACAGGACCCGGCCGTCGTCGGCGAGGGTGACCCGCTGCAGGGCCACCGGTGGCAGCGGTGCGACGTGTGTGGTGAGCGCGGGCGCTCGGGACGCCGGAGCGTGGAAGACGGGCGAGCCCTCGGTGACCCGTCCGAGCGGACCGGAACCCGGTGAGGCGAAGGCACCGGTCGACGAAGTGTGCGTCTTGCGGACCGTCCCGGCGGCGTGCACCTCGTCGTCGAGCACGACGAGGACACCGCGTCCCGCTGCTGCCGGTGCCGCGGCCACGCACACGGCCGCCAGCAGGTTCGCCGGACCGTCCGCACCGGGCGAGGACGCGTGGCGCATCGCTCCGGTGACGACGAGGGGCTCGGGGCGGTCCCACGCGAGGTCGAGCAGGTACGCGGTCTCCTCGATGGTGTCCGTGCCCTGCGACAGCACGACGCCCGAGGCTCCGGAGCCGACGGCGTCCCGCGCGGCGTCGAGCGCGCGCTGCACGTCGTCGAAGTCGAGCGAGGGCGAGGGCACCATGCCGAGCTGGCGGGCCTCGACCCGTGCGATCTGCGCGATGGCCGGCACACCGGCGAGGAGGTCGCGGGCTGCGATCCGCGGGACGGCGCCGCAGTCGCGCGGATCGCCCGAGGTGACGCTCGCGATGGTCCCGCCGAGGGCGAGGTACACGATCCGGGGGAGCGTGGGGCCCGTCACGGCAGGGTGTCCCTTCGCCGATCGACCGCGCGGGCGAGGCTGCGGTGTTCCCAGTCGGTGTCGTCACGCGGGTCGGCCCTGCGGACGCGGGTGGCGACGGCCGACCAGTCCGTGCGCCCGGCTCCGACCTGTTCGACCGCGTCCAGGACCCCGTCGACGCCCTGGGCCACGACGCGCTTGCCGGTCGGCCCGACGATCACGAGCCGCACGGTGCCCGGGACCTCGTGGACGCGGATCCGATCGTCCGCGAAGAGCCGGGTCGCCCAGGCGGCCAGCCGGAGCTGCGCCCGCTTGCGCGCCGCGGGGGTGTCCTCGACACCGGCGGCGTACCAGTCACGGTGCCCGCCGTTGCCGCCACATCCGCCGCACATCAGTACTCGCGTGGACGCTCGGGCTGCGCGAACGGGAAGCGGACGCGGAAGTCGTCGGCGATCTCGTTCATCGTGACGAACCGGACGCCCTCGTGGCCCCCGATGTACTCGATGAGCCGCTCGATCATGAGCAGGACCTGCGGCCGGCCGGAGACGTCGGGGTGGATCGTGATCGGGAAGACGGCGTAGTCGAGTTCGCGGTACACCCAGTCGAACTGGTCCTTCCACATCTGCTCGACGTCGCGCGGGTTGACGAAGCCGTGGCTGTTCGGGCTCGACTTGATGAACATCATCGGGGGCAGGTCGTCGACGTACCAGTTCGCCGCGATCTCGACGAGGTCGATCTCGCTCCCGTGGACGAGCGGCGTCATCCACGTGTGCGGGTCCTGCGAGTAGTCGATCGGTGTCCACTGGTCGCCGACGATCGAGTAGTAGGGGACGAAGTCCTTGTGCTGCTGACTGTGGTCGTAGCTGAACCCGAACTTCTCCAGGAGCGTCGGCGTGTAGCTGCTCAGTTCCCACCACGGCGCGACGTAGCCCGTCGGCTGCTGACCCGTGAGTCGCGTGATCAGCTCGACCGAGCGCTCCATCACCGCGTCCTCCTGCGCCTCGGTCATCGCCACGGGGTTCTCGTGGCTGTACCCGTGCGCACCGATCTCGTGGCCGGCGTCGAACAGGGCCTTGCACTGGTCCGGGAAGGTCTCGAGCGAGTGGCCGGGGATGAACCAGGTCGCCGCGATGTCGGCGCGGTCGAACACCTTCTGCAAACGGGGGACGCCGGTCCGTCCGGCGAAGATCCCGCGCTGGATGTCCGAGGGGGAATCCGCCCCTCCGTAGGAGCCGAGCCAGCCTGCGACCGCGTCGATGTCGACGCCGAAGGACACGAAGATCTCTTTCACCATGGGACACCGTCTCTCGTCGTTGCTGCAATTCGTGCAATCGTTTGCATTGACCGGAATCCTGACAGTCGACTGTTTCGATCGACGTCCAACCTTGTAACCAGTGTGTTTCGGCTCGTCCGGGCTGTCGTCGGGCGAGGCGTCCGCAAACGTTCGCGCCGTCCGGTGTGACGACGATCTGTCACCTAGACTCGACGGATGGGCAGTGCAAGCGACGACCCGGCCGGACACGGTCAGCAGGATCGTCGTGGTGACGTGAACCTCCAGGCCATCGCCGCGCTCGCCGGCGTGCACATCTCGACGGCGTCGCGCGTGCTCCGACAGGCGGAGCCGACCAAGGGGTGGAGCGCCTCGGCACAGCGGGTGATCGCGGCGGCGGCCGAGCTCGGGTACCGCCCCAACCGGCTCGCAGCATCGCTCCGGACCCGGCGGTCGAACACCATCGGCGTCGTGATGCCACGGCTCGCCGACACGGTCATCGCGACGATCTGCCAGTCCGTCGAGTCGGCCGCCCGATCTGCCGGGTACCAGCTGTTGCTCACGACGCCCCCGGACGACATGGGCGCGCAACTGGACGCGGTCGACTTCCTGCTCTCTCGACAGGTCGACGGCCTCATCGTCAGCTCGCTCCACCTGTCGTCCCCGAACCCTCGGCTGATGGACCTCCCCGTGCCGGTCATCGCGACGAACCGCCACCCCGGGGACTGGATGCCCGCCGTGGTCGGTGACGACGTCGAGGGCGGCCGGATGGCCACGGAACACCTGCTCGCGCTGGGGCACCGCCGCATCGGCGTCATCGCGGGTCCGCGCCACGCCAGCACCGCCGTGGAGCGGGTGGCCGGGTTCCGCCTGGCGCACGAGCAGCGGGACCTCGCCGTCGACGACGCGCTCGTCGTCCACAGCGACTTCGAGGTCGAGGGAGGCGTCGTCGGCGCGCACACGCTGCTCTCGCTGTCGGACCCACCGACCGCGATCTTCGCCGTCAACGACACCGCGGCGATCGGCGTGATGGGCGCCGCACGGCAACGCGGCCTCCGCGTGCCCGACGACCTGTCGATCGTCGGCTACAACGACATCTCGGTCGTGGCGCAGCTGCCCACGCCCATGACGACCGTGCACTCACCGACCGCGCTGATGGGCACCGTGGCCGTGGAGCGGCTGCTCGCGGCGATCGGCGACGGGGCACTGCAGGGGGCGACGCTCCCGGTCTCCCTCGTGGTGCGGTCGTCGACCGGACGTCCGGCGGGCTGATCCAGGACAGGGCGCTCTGACCGGACCACGCGAGCGGGTGCCCGAGCGGCGTCGCGGTATGGTCGCGGCATGGCAGAGCATCGACGCGGAGCGAACCTCCCGTCGATCGGCGGGTTCAACCGCACCGTGGTCCTGGACGCCGTCCGCCGCTCGCCCGACGGCCTGAGTCGCGTCGAACTCGCCGCCCGCACCGGCCTGAGCGCGCAGACCGTGTCGAACGTCACCCGGTTCCTGATCGAGGCCGGCATGATCGTCGAGTCCGGCACCGTCGTGTCCGGCCGCGGCAAGCCCCGCACCATCCTGCGGCTCGAACCGGGCAGCCGGTACGCGGTGGGCGTGCACGTCGACCCGGCCGTCGTCACCTACGTGCTGCTCGACCTCGCCGGCACCGTCGTCGCCGCGTCCACGACCTCGACCCCCACCGCCGACGACCCGTCCGAGGTGGTGCGCACGATCGCCTCGGCCGTCGACGGGCTCGTCGCCGACGCCGGGGTGGCCGTCGACAGCGTGCTCGGCGTCGGGATCGCGAGCCCCGGCCCCATCGACGTCGAGGCGGGCATCGTGGTCGACCCGCCGTTCCTGCCCCGGTGGCGGGACGTGCCGCTGCGCGATGCGCTCGCCGAGGCCACCGGCTACCCGGTCCTGCTCGAGAAGGACGTCACGGCCGCCGCGGTCGGCGAGATGTTCCTGGCGGGGGAGTCCTCGGCCCGGAACTTCGCGTTCGTGTACTTCGGCACCGGGTTCGGCGTCGGGCTCGTCGTCGACCACGAACCCGTGCGCGGGGTGGGGTCGAACGCGGGTGACGCCGGGCACATCATGGTCGACCAGGGGTCCCTCGCGGGCACCCCGGACGGCTCGGGCACGCGCGGCGAGGTCGGTGCAGCCGTCGCGCCGGACCGGCTGGTGCGTGTCGCGCGGTCGCGGGGGCTGGCGTTGTCGGGCGGCGGCGCGGTCGCCGAGGCGGATGCTGGTGCAGATGCCACAGATGCCACCGATGCCACCGATGCCACCGACGCCGCCGATGTCGACGCCGTGAACGCCGCGTGGGACGAGCTCGCCGCGGCCATCGCGGACGGGGACGACACCGCCGTCACGCTCGCGGCCGATGCCGGCACCGTCATGGGCAACGCCGTCGTCCTCATCGTGAACCTGCTCGACATCGACCGCGTGGTGTTCGGCGGACCGTTCTGGTCACGCATCGCGAGCGCTGCCCTGCCGGCTGCGCGGACCGCCATCGTCGGGTCGCCGCTGCTCGTGCCGAAGCACGCCGTGCAGGTGGTGGAGAGCGATCGCGGTGCCGACGTCGCCGCCGTGGGCGCCGCCTGCCTGGTGCTCGACGCCGCGCTCTCGCCGCGGGCCAGCACCCTGCTCATCCGGCGCTGACGGCGCGGGCGCCGTCGCCCGGTGGCCTGCCCGGCCGGAGCACGCCGCCCCGGCCCGCTACGCTGCGATCCGACGCAGCCGCCAGGTGCGCGGGATCGACGGGGGACACATGACGGACAGCACGGACACCACGGACACCACGGACACCACCGACACCACGGACAGCGCGAACGACACGGACGGCACGATGGACCCGCGGTGGGCGAGGGTACGCCCGCTCGTGTTCCGGACGATCATCGGCGCGGTCGTCGCCGCGGGCCTGGTCGGCATCGCCGCGGTACTCCTCGGCGACTTCGGACGGGTCGCGGTCCAGCTGCTCCTGACGATCGTCGTCGTGGTCGTCTTCGCGCTGCTGTCCTGGTACGACGCCGACGTCTCGTCCAGGCGGTCCGGGATCTTCGCGTTCGCGAGTATCGCCACGTCGATGTACCTGCTCGTCGCCGGACTGTACAAGGTGTGGATCGTGCCGACGGGGATCTCCGGTGACGGCATCTGGTTCGTCCTGGAGCACTTCTGGCACTGGATCTGGCTCGTCGGCGTCGCCCGGGTGGCGCTCCTGCACGTCCACCTGCTCCTCGTGATCCACCGGCGGTACCCGACGCCCGTCCTGCAGATCGTCGCGAAGGCCACCGTCGGCGTCATCGCACTGCTCGCGCTGCTGCTCTCGATCCCGCTGCTCGCGCCGGACGTCGACTACGCCCGCGGCTACTGGCGGCTCGTCTGGGTGGTGGTGATCCTCGACCTGCTCGGGACCGTCGTGGTGCCCCTCAGCAACGCCCTGTTCCGTCCGCGAGCCACCACGCTGCCGTCGGCGACGTGGCCGGTGCCCGAGCAGCAGCCGGCGTGGAGCGCGACGCCGACGCCCGCCGCTCCCGCACCTGCTCCCGAGGTGCCGCTGCCGCCCGCTCCTGCGCCCGCTCCCGCTCGCGCCTCCACCCCCGGCCCCGCGCCCGAGACGGTCGTCGCGTCCGACGGGCGTCGCTACGAGTCCCGTCCGTCGGCCTCCCGCGCCCTGGCCTGGCCCCGCTACGTCGACGGCACGCCCCTGCCCGCGCTGCCCGACGGGACGCCGGACTTCTCGGAAGTCACCGAGCGCTGACACCTCGAGCAACGAGTGTGCAGAAGACGTCGGGTTCGCAGTGCGGACCCGACGTCTTCTGCGCACCGGATGCGGTGAGCGCGACCGCAGGGCGGACGGGAGGCGCGGTGCGGGCCCGCCCCGCGCCTCCCGTCCGCACGCGGCGGGTCCAGGGCGCCGGGCGCGACCCGGGACACCGTGCGTTCACCCCGCGGCCACCGGCCGGTCGCGTGGATGCTGAACAGTCGTGCAGGTCTCCGCCCGCTCGCTCCCCCGAGAAGGACCCTGCATGCGCGCTTCCGCCCTGCGCCCGCCCACCCTGCGCCCGCCCACACTCCGCATCGGAGCCGCCGTCGCGACCGCCCTGGTCGTCGCCGCCGGTGTCGTCACCGCCAGCCCGGCCCTCGCCGCCGTCGGTGACGACGACCCGGCAGTCGGCGCCGTCGCGGCGAACGGCCTCGTCGTCAACGAGGTCGAGTCGAACGCCGACGACACCGACTGGGTGGAGCTCAAGAACACCTCGGACACCGCGATCGACCTGACCGGGTACGCGTTCCTCGACTCCGACAACTCGCACGACGCGTACGTGCTGCCCAGCGGCTCGACGATCGCCGCCGGCGGGTACTTCGTCGTCGACCAGCTGTCCGCGACCGCCCCCGGCTTCGACTTCGGACTCGGCGGTGCGGACACCGCGCGCCTGTACGCCCCTGCCGGCGACCTGGTGCTCCGGTACGCCTGGACGACCCACGCGGGTGTCACCTACGGTCGCTGCGCCGACGGTGTCGGGCCGCTCGTGGACACCACGGCCTCGACCAAGGGCGCTGCGAACGACTGCTCCTCGCCCGTGCGGATCAACGAGGTCGAGTCGCAGGACGGCACCCCCGGCGACTGGGTGGAGCTGACCAACACCGGCAGCACCACCGTCGACCTGGGCGGGTACGTGCTGCGCGACAGCGAGGACGACCACACGTACACGATCCCCGCGGGCACGACCGTCGCGGCCGGGGGCTTCACCGTCCTCGACGAGGCGGCGTTCGGCTTCGGACTCGGCAAGGCAGACTCCGCGCGGCTCTTCGACGCCCGCGGTGCGGTCGTCGACTCGACCTCGTGGACGGCGCACGCCGCCACCACGTACGGCCGCAACCCCGACGGCACCGGCGACTTCGCCGAGACGGCAGCACCCACGAAGGGTGCGGCGAACCGGTTCGCCGGCGTCGTCACCGCCGAGGCCTGGCCCGGCGGCCCGGACGAGACCGTGCTCGACGACGAGGACACCTTCACCGGTGACCTGAGCGGCCTCGACTGGACGACCTCGGGGAGCTCGCGGGACGGGCAGCTCTGGGCCGTGCAGAACGGCGACGGCCTGCTCTACCACCTGACCTCGGACGGCGCGGGCGGCTGGGCGCCGTCGAACGCCGCGGGCACCGACCTGCGCTACGCCGACGGCACGGGCACCCCGGACGCCGAGGGCGTGACCGTCACGAGCGACGACCCCGGCGCCGTCTACGTGTCGACCGAGCGCAACAACGACGTGTCGAGCACGAGCCGCCCGTCGGTCCTGCGCTACGCCACGACCGACGGCTCCGAGGCCACCCTGCGGGCCACCGACGAGTGGAACCTCGCCGCGGACTTCCCCGGGCTCGGCGCGAACGCCGGGCTCGAGGGCGTCACCTGGATCCCGGACACCTGGCTCACCGCGCACGGCTTCACCGACCAGCGCACCGGCGCCGCCTACGCACCGTCGAGCTACGCCGGACACGGCGAGGGGCTGTTCTTCGTCGGGGTCGAGGGCACCGCGAGTGTGTACGCCTACGCCCTGATGGACGACGGGTCCTCGGCGCGGGTCGCCACGATCGCGACCTCGCTCGCCGTCGTCGCCGACGTGCAGTTCGACCCGACGCTCGACGCGCTCTGGGTGGTCTGTGACGAGGTGTGCTCGGGTCGGACCGCGCTGTACGAGGTCGCCGACGGGGCCTTCGCCGCCTCGACGCTGTACGAGGCGCCGTCGGCCGCCGACCGCACGCTCGCCAACGAGGGCTTCGCGATCTCGGGCGTCTGCACGGACGGGGAGCGCGCGACCTTCTACGCCGACGACAACGACACGGACGGGTTCTCGCTCCGGACGGGGACGTACCCGTGCGAAGGCGGCGACACCGATCCGGGCACGGAGCCCACGCCGACGCCGACCCCGACCCCGGCCCCGGGCGACGGTGGCACGACGCCGACCCCGGTTCCGAACCCGGGTGGGACGCCCACCGCGGGTCCGACCCCGGGTCCCTCGGCTGCCCCGGTCGTTCCGGTGGCGCCGTCGGAGTCGCTGTTGACGGAGGCGAGCCGTGGTGGGGTGTCGGCTCCGGCGACCGCTCGTGCGGGGGAGACGATCACGGTGACGGTCGGGACGGCGTCTGCCGGTGACACGGTGAACGTGTGGTTGTTCTCGCAGCCGACGCTGATCGGTACGGCTGTGGTCGCTGCTGACGGGACGATTCGGGTGACGATCCCGGCGGACACGGCGGCTGGTGCGCATCGTCTGGCGGTGACGGCTGCGGACGGGAGTCTGATCGGGTGGACCCCGATCACGATCACCGTGGATGGGCAGCTCGCGTTCACGGGCGCCGCCGGGATGGGTGCCGGTGCGCTGGTGGCGTTCCTGCTGCTCGCGGCGGGCGCGGGCGTGCTGATCGTGCGTCGCCGACGTCGGACTGCGGCCGCTGCGGAGTAGTCCCCACGCCCCACGGGCGCACTTCGTGAGCAGGAATGGTCGGGTTCGCACAGCGGACCCGACCGTTGCTGCTCACCATGCGCGGTGGGCGCGACCGCGCGGCGGACGGGAGGCGCGGTGCGGGGCTGCCCCGCGCCTCCAGGCCGGTGGGTGGCTGCGATCAGTCCGCCGACCCGTGCATGGTCTGGGTGTCGTCCTGACCGGGGATGGCGTCCTTCGTGGTCCAGCCGTACCAGCGGCCGTCGATCTCGGTGACCGCGCGGCCGTCGCCGCAGGTGACCAGGCCCTTGGTCGGGAGCTCCTCGGGCAGGAAGTCGGCGGTCATCGCCGTGCCGCCGTACGACTCGTCGAGCGGGGTGCAGTCGTCCACGTCGACGCCGTCCTTCGACGCGAACCCGATGACGTACCCGGGCTGCGAGACGTGGAGGCGCACGTCGATGTCCTTCGCGTCCTCCGGCACCCACTTCGGCATGAAGAAGGCCAGGTCCTCGGACTCCCCGGAGCGCGGGGCGTCGGAGTACGCGTCGAAGTGCTTCTGCGGGGTCTTGTTCGGCACGATGTCCTGGATCGCGCTGCAGCCGGCGGTCAGCAGCAGGGCGGACACCGCGGCGGTGGAGGCGAGGGCGATCCGGAGGGTGCGGCGGGCGGTGGTGGGGCGCGTGTCGGTGCTCATGGATCCAGTCTCACGACGGAGGCGACGCTGAAACATCACGTGCGCACCCGGAAGCGGTCGGGGGTTACCCCCACCCGGGCACCGCAGCACGTCGGGCCTGCCGAGCAGTGCTCAGGAGTGCCCAGGTCGCCCCGGTAAGCAGGTTCGGTGCACCAGACGCAGCAGCCACCGGTCGGAGTCCCCTGGCACCAGGCCACCTTCCCCGCCTCGTTCTCGCGGTTCTGGCGGGGGTACGTCGTGTTCCGCGGTCGTGCCGCTCGTGCCGAGTTCTGGTGGTGGGCGCTGTGGTGGGCGATCATCTCCGCGGCGATCAACATCGTGTACGGCGTCGGACTCTTCACCACGCCGCCGCTGATGCCGAGCCCGGAGGAAGCGCGCGTCCTCGACCAGGCGATGCAGTCCTTCAACCCGTTCCCGGTCTGGTGGTTCCTGCTCACGTCGATGCCGGCCTTCGCCCAGATCGCACTGGGGGTCTTCGTGATCGTCGGGCTCGCGGCGTTGCTGCCCTGGATCGCCATCGCGATGCGGCGGCTCCACGACACGAAACGCTCCGGGTGGTGGGTCCTGCTCTGCTTCGTGCCCGCCGGCTACATCGTGCTCGCCGTGTTCCTCGCGCTGCCCTCGGAGCCACCCGCGGCGCCGCAGCAGTCCGGGCCACCCGTCGGTGATCGGCTCGCGCACCCCGTCGTGACACCGCAGTAGCGTCGGGGCATGCAGCAGGAGATCCTCCGGTACACCGCGTTCGCCGCCGAGTCGGGCGGTGGCAACCCAGCCGGGCTCGTGCTCGACGCGGCCGGACTGTCCGACGACCGGATGCTCGCGATCGCCCGGCAGGTCGGGTACCCCGAGACCGCCTTCGTCGTGGGCGCGACGTCGACCGGGCCGCGGGTCCGTTACTTCTCGCCGAGCGCCGAGGTGCCGTTCTGCGGGCACGCCACCGTCGCCCTGGCCGTCGCGCTGGCCGAGCGCGAGGGGCCGGGCCGCCGGGTGTTCACGACCCTGGCCGGCGAGGTCGCGCTCGACGCCACCCTGGGTGCGGACGGCTCGGTGCAGGTCGCGATGACGAGCGTCGAGCCGGCGACACGGGACATCGACGCGGCCCTGCTGGCGCGGCTGTTCGACCTGCTCGGGCTCTCGGCCGCGGACATCGCTCCGGGGTTCCCGGTGCTGGAGTCCTTCGCCGGCAACTGGCACCCGGTGCTCGTGCTGCACGACCGCGAGCTGTTCCACCAGTTCCGGTTCGCGCCGGGGCCCCTCGCCGAGCTCAAGCGCGAGGCCGGCTGGGCGGGGACCGTCACGGTGCTGCACCGCACCGGCGACCGGGAGTACGAGGCCCGCAACCTGTTCCCCGCCGGGCGCATCACCGAGGACCCGGCGACGGGATCGGCAGCGGCGTCCACCGGGGCGTACCTGCGGCAGATCGGGGCAGCGCAGCCGGGCGACCGCGTCACGATCCGGCAGGGGCGGCACGTCGGGCGTCCGAGTCTGCTGCTCGTGGACGTGCCCGAGGCCGGCGGGATCACGGTGACGGGGAGCGCGACGCCGATCTCCTGACGGACGTTCCTTCCCAGAACGCACGCGATGGGAAGTGGAATCGGGCGTAACTGGTCGAAACTTCCGGCTCGGTACGCCCGATTCCGCTCGGTACGCCCGATTCCACCCGGTACGCCCGAATCGGCCCGAGAAACTCCTTGACACGGTTAAGTCAATACGGTGGACTAATCCTGCGCGCGGGCGATGGTGCCCGCGGACATCACCCGTGCAAAGGAGCACCGATGAAACGCACCCGCATCATCGCCGGACTCGCAGCTGTGGCCGTGGCCGCAGTCGGTCTGGCTGGCTGCTCGAGCTCGGGGTCCGCCTCGAGCGACACGATCAAGATCGCGTACCAGAAGTTCGGCGCCTTCCAGCAGCTCGACGCCCAGATGAAGGTCGTCAAGAAGCAGTACGAGAAGGACAACCCCGGCAAGAAGGTCACCCTCGTGCCCATCCAGGCGCAGGGCAACGACTACTACACGAAGCTCGCGCTCATGAACAAGGCGCCGGCCACCGCCCCGGACGTCATGTACGAGGACACGTTCCTCGTCAAGGCCGATGCCGAGGCGGGCTACCTGCTGCCACTCGACAAGTACACGGACAAGTGGGACGAGTGGGACCAGTTCTTCGACAACGCCAAGCAGGCCGGGCAGGGTGACGACGGCAAGATCTACGGCGTCCCGATGGGCACCGACACCCGAGCCCTCTGGTACAACAAGGACATCTTCAAGAAGGCCGGGCTCGACGTCCCGTGGAAGCCGAAGACGTGGGACGACGTGCTCGCGGCGGCGAAGACCATCAAGGAGAAGCAGCCCGACGTCATCCCGTTCAACATCTACTCGGGCAAGGCGCAGGGCGAGGCCTCGACCATGCAGGGCTTCGAGATGCTCCTGTACGGCGCCGACGGCTCCGGCAACACCCTGTACAAGGACAAGAAGTGGGTCACCGGCTCGAAGCAGTTCGAGGACTCGCTCAAGTTCGTGAAGGACGTCTACCAGGGCGGCCTCGGCCCGACACCACAGCAGGCGCTCGACACGAACGTCGGCACGACCATCGCCCAGACGTGGCTGCCGAAGGGCAAGCTCGCGATCGACCTGGACGGTTCGTGGCAGTCCGGCACGTGGCTCAAGTCCGGCACCGCGCCGTGGCCCGAGTGGAACGACGTGATGGGCCAGGCGCCCATGCCGACCCAGAACGGGCAGGCTCCCGGCTACAACTCGATGTCCGGCGGCTGGACCCTGGCGGTCGGCGCGAAGTCGAAGAACCCGCAGGCGGCGTTCGACTTCATCACGAGCTTCCTCGACAAGGACGGTTCGCTGAAGTACGACACCGAGAACAGCCAGATCGCCGTCCGGAAGGACGTCGCGGACGACCCGGAGTACACGGCGGCGAACCCGACGTTCAAGTTCTTCTCGGGGCTGGTGGAGAACACCAACTTCCGCCCGGCGACGAGTGACTACTCGCAGGTGTCCAACGCGATCCAGGTCGCGATGGAAGCGGTCATGACCGGTCAGCAGTCGCCGAAGGACGCGGCTGCCGCCTACGACAAGGCCGTCACGCAGGTGGTCGGCAAGGAGAACACCGTCTCCGCTGGTTGACGGACGTCACCCACCGACGGACCGGAGGCGCGGGGCGGTCCCGCACCGCGCCTCCCGTCCGTCCTTCCCCACCTTCGGAACCCCTCCGCACCCGGAAGGCACCCATCGTGTCCAGCACCCCCCTCGCGCCGACGCTGTCGGCGCCCGGTGCGCCGAAGCGCACCGATCCACCCGTGCCGCGCAAGCGGCGACCACTGCGGAACGTCGGACGAGCGGTCCCGCTCCTGCCCGCCCTGGTCCTCCTCGTCATCTTCCTGCTCGGCCCCGTCATCTCGTCGTTCTACGGGTCGTTCACCAACTCGGCCCTGACCGGTGCCAGCGCGGCCGACCAGCAGTTCGTCGGCTTCCAGAACTACGTCGAGCTGTTCCAGGACCCGGACTTCCCGAAGTCCGTCATCCTGACCGTCGTCTTCCTGCTGGCCTCGGCCGTGGTGGGACAGAACGTGCTCGGCCTCGGACTGGCCCTGCTCATGCGCTCGGCCAACAAGGCCGTCCGGGCGATCGTCGGCACCTTCGTGGTCGCTGCGTGGGTCCTGCCCGAGATCGTCGCGTCGTTCGCGGCGTACGCGTTCTTCAACGACGAGGGGACGCTCAACACGTTCCTCGCGTCGATCGGGATCACCGGCGCGAACTGGCTCTACACGTACCCGATGCTCGCCGTGATCCTGGCGAACATCTGGCGCGGCACCGCGTTCTCGATGCTCGTCTACTCGGCCGCCGTGCAGGAGGTCCCCGAGGAGATCACCGAGTCCGCCGAGGTCGACGGAGCCACCGGCTGGCAGCGGCTCGTCTACATCACGCTCCCGGTGATCCGCCGGAGCATCTCGACGAACCTCATGCTCACGACGCTGCAGACCCTGTCGGTCTTCACGCTGATCTTCGTGATGACCGGCGGCGGCCCGGGCACGAACTCGTCGACCCTGCCGATCCTGGCGTACCAGGAGGCGTTCAAGTTCTCGCAGCTCGGCTTCGGGACGGCGATCGCGACCATCCTGCTCGTGGTGGGGGCGGTCTTCTCGATCATCTACATCCGGGCACTCAAGCCGGAGGTGGACTGATGGCCATGACAGCCCCGTCCCTCGACCAGACCACGACCCGCTCGGTGACCGCACCGGGGTCGATGCACATGACGTCCCCGCGCGGCCGCACCATGCGGTGGGTGTCGAACGTCGTGCTGCTCGTCATCGCGGTGTGCTTCGCGGTGCCGCTGCTCTGGCTCGTGCTCGCCTCGTTCGACACCCAGGCGTCGCTGTCGGTGAAGCTGCCCTCGCAGTTCACGCTCGACAACTTCGCGAAGGTGCTCACCCCCGAGCTGTCGTTCATCCCGCTCGCGAACAGCCTGCTGCTCTCCGGCGGCACCGCGGTCGTCACCGTGGTGTTCGCCCTGCTCGCCGCGTACCCGCTGTCCCGGTACAAGATGCGCGTCAACAAGCCGTTCCTGTACAGCATCCTGTTCGGCACCGGCCTGCCGATCACCGCGATGATGGTGCCCGTCTACGCCCTGTTCGTGTCGCTCAACCTCATCGACAACGTGTGGGGCTGCATCTTCTTCCTCGCCGCCACGTCGCTGCCGATGGCGATCTGGATGGCGAAGAACTTCATGGACTCGGTGCCGATCTCGCTGGAAGAGGCGGCGTGGACCGACGGTGCCTCGATGCTCACCACCCTGACCCGCATCGTGATCCCGCTCATGCGTCCGGGCATCGCGGTCGTGTTCATCTTCGTGTTCATCCAGGCGTGGGGGAACTTCTTCGTCCCGTTCGTCCTGCTGCTCTCGCCCGAGAAGGTGCCCGCCGCGGTGAGCATCTTCAACTTCTTCGGGCAGAACGGGGCGGTGGCGTACGGCCAGCTCGCCGCGTTCTCGATCGTCTACTCCGTGCCCGTCATCGCCCTCTACGTGATCGTGTCCCGAGGCCTCGGCGGCGGCAACGCCCTCGCCGGCGGCATCAAGGGCTGATCCGCCGGTCCACGCCCCGCAAAACACCGGTGTTCGCGCGTCGAACACCCGCGAACCGCGGTTCCGTTCGCGAACCCCGGTGTCTTGCAACCAGAAAGGAAGCACATGCACCAGGACGAACCGCTCGTCGAGGCCCGGATCGCCCGCCTCGTGCGCGACCGCGTCGATCCCGCCGTCCTCCGTCGCTCGGCGCCGGTGACGATCGAGGCGTGGGAGGTGCCGGGCGAACCGGTGCCGTTCGACGCCGCCGTGGGTGAGACGTACACACCGTTCACGGTGGAGTCGCACTGGGGCGGACGCCCGTGGGGCACGACGTGGTTCCGGGTGACCGGGACCGTGCCGGCGGACTTCGGCACCGCGCCGGGGACCACCGCCGAGCTCCACGTCGACCTGGGGTTCACCAAGCGGCAGCCCGGGTTCCAGGCCGAGGGACTCGCGTTCCGCGCCGACGGCTCCACGATCAAGGCGATCGAGCCGCGGAACGACACCGTGCCGCTCGAGGTCGGCCCGGGGGAGTCCTTCGAGCTCTGGATCGAGGCCGGGGCGAACCCGGACATCGGCGGCGACTCGTTCCAGGGCGCGACGCCGCTCGGCTCGCGCTCCACCGCCGGCGACGACCCGATCTACCGCCTGAAGGCCCTCGAGGTCGTCGAGCGCGACGACACCGTGTGGGAACTGCAGCAGGACCTCTGGGTGCTGCGCGGGCTGATGGCCGAGCTCCCCACCGACGGCACCCGCGGCGCCGACATCCTGCGGGCACTCGAACGCGCCGCCGACGCCCTGGACCCGGACGACGTCGCCGCCACCGCCGCGGACGCCCGGCAGGTCCTGGCGCCCGTGCTCGCCGTCCCCGCCAGCCCCGCCGCCCACCGCGCGATCGCCGTCGGGCACGCCCACATCGACTCCGCCTGGCTGTGGCCCGTGCGCGAGACGAAGCGCAAGTGCGCCAGGACGTTCTCGAACGTGCTCGACCTGATGGACCGCGACCCCGACTTCACCTTCGCCTGCTCGTCCGCGCAGCAGTACGCCTGGATCCGCGACGAGTACCCGTCCATCTGGACCCGCATCAAGCAGCGGGTCGCCGAAGGGCGGTGGATCCCCGTCGGCGGCATGTGGGTCGAGTCGGACACCAACCTGCCCGGCGGTGAGGCCCTGGCCCGCCAGTTCGTCGCCGGCAAGCGCTTCTTCCTGGAGGAGTTCGGCATCGACACCCCCGAGGCCTGGCTCCCCGACTCGTTCGGCTACTCGGGCGCCCTGCCGCAGATCGTCCGCGCCGCCGGATCGAAGTGGTTCGTCACCCAGAAGCCGTCGTGGAACGAGACGAACGTCATCCCGCACACCTCGTTCCACTGGGAGGGCATCGACGGCTCGCGCGTCCTGACGCACCTGCCCCCGGCCGACACCTACAACTCCGACGTCTCACCCGCCGACCTGCGCCGCGGCGAACGGAACAACAAGGAACGCGGCACCGCGAACACCTCGATGCTCCTGTACGGCTTCGGCGACGGCGGCGGCGGTCCCACCCGCGAGATGGTCGGCGCCGCACACCGCCAGCACGACCTCGACGGGTCGCCCCACGTCACGCTCGGCACGCCGGCGCAGGTGTTCGAGCAGCTCGAGGTCGAGCTGCCGACGCCGGGGGTCTGGTCGGGGGAGATGTACCTCGAGTTCCACCGCGGCACCTACACGTCGCAGATCCGTACGAAGCAGGGCAACCGCCGCTCCGAGCACCTGCTCCGCGAAGCCGAGCTCTGGGCAGCGACGGCGGCGGTCCGGCTCGGCAGTGAGTACCCGTACGCCGAACTCGAGGACGCCTGGCACACCGTCCTGCTGCAGCAGTTCCACGACATCCTGCCCGGGTCCTCGATCGCGTGGGTGTACGAGAACGCCGAGGAGCAGTACGCCCGGGTCGCCGGGGTGCTCGAAGAGCTGATCGGCAGCGCGACGACGGCGCTCGCCGGCACTGCGGACGCCGCGTCGGTCGTGCGCTTCAACGCCTCGCCGGTCGCAGCGGGGGACGTGACCGCCCTGGCAGGTTCGGTCGTCCACGCGCCGCGACCCGTGCCTCCCGTCCGGAGCGGCGACCGCTTCGTCTTCGACACCGGCGTCGTCACCGCGACCATCGACGCTGCCGGCCACGTCGTCTCGTTCGTCGACCACGCCACCGGACGCGACGCGATCGCACCAGGCGCTGCGGCGGCGGAGTACACGGTCTTCCGGGACACCCCGAACCAGTGGGAGGCGTGGGACATCGACCGCGCCTACCAGCGCAACGGCACGGTGCTGTCGGCCTCGTCCGTCTCGGTCGACGGCGACGAGCTCGTGGTGGAACGGTCCTTCGGATCGTCGACGCTCACCACGCGCTACTCCGCCGTGCAGGGCGAACCGGAGCTGACCGTCGAGACCGAGGTCGACTGGCACGAGCACCAGAAGCTGCTGAAGCTCGCGTTCCCGATCGACGTGCTCGCGTCGTCGGCCTCGAGCGAGATCCAGTTCGGGCACATCGACCGGCCGACGCACCAGAACACCTCGTGGGACCACGCCCGCTTCGAGACCTCGGCACACCGCTGGGTGCACGTCGCGGAGCCCGGGTTCGGCGTCGCGGTGGCGAACGACTCGACCTACGGCCACGACATCACGCGCGAGACCCGGCCGGACGGCGGGATCACCACGCTCGTGCGGGAGTCGCTGCTGCGCGGGCCGACGTTCCCGGACCCGAACGCCGACCAGGGGCACCACGTGTTCCGGACGGTGCTGCGGATCGGGGCCTCGGTGCTCGACGCCGCCGACTCCGGGTACCGGCTGAACCTGCCCGTGCGGAGCGTGCCCGGGTCGGCCGAGGTCGCGCCGCTCGTCACGGTGGCGTCGCCGCAGGTGTTCGTCGAGGCCGTCAAGCTCGCCGAGGACCGCTCCGGAGACGTCGTCGTGCGCCTGTACGAGGGGCTCGGGGGCCGGGCGACGGACGTCGGGGTCTCCTTCGGGTTCGACGTCGAGTCGGTGTCGCAGGTCGACCTGCTCGAGCGGCCGCTGGAGCGCTCGTGGTCGGCGGGGGAGCCGGTCGTGCTGACCCTGCGTCCGTTCGAGATCGTGACGCTGCGCGTGCGTCGGGCCTGAGGCAGCGGGCCCGGCGTTCGGTCGGGGAGAGACCGCGGCGCCGGACGGGACACGGGTGCGTTCCGTCCGGCGCCGTGTTGCGTGTGGGTGCGGGTGCGGGCCGGGCCGGGTGGAATCGGGCGTAGCTGGTCGAATCGGGCGTACCTGGTCGGAACTTCTGGCCAGGTATGCCCGATTTCGTTTGGCATCGCGGCCGTTCTGGGAAGGAACGTCTCCCCTCCACAACCGCCCAGGCCTGGAGGCCCGTCCACAGTTCCCGACATCGGCCTCCGGAACGGATGGTCGGTCCGGCATCGTCACGTGCATGAACGAGTCGCTGCCCATCCTCCGAGCCTCCGCCATGCACGAGGCCGGCCTCGACGCCACCACCCTGCGCCGCCGAACCCGGACCCAGGGTGTCGGCCGCCTGGTCCGGGTCGGACCGAACGCCTTCGTCGACGGTGCCGCGTGGGACGCCGCCGGGCCTCGTCAGCGGTACGTCACCCGGGTGTTCGCGCGGCTCGGCCGGCTCGGCACACGGGCGACGGCATCGCACCTGTCCGCCGCGGCCCTGCACGGTCTCCCGGCGCTCGGCGGGTGGGACGTCCCGGTGCACGCGACAGTGCCCGAGTCGATGTACCGGGGCCGGAGCGCCGAGCTGGTCCTGCACACGAGACCCGTCGGCCGGGGCGAACGGGCCACGGTCGGTGCGATCGCGGTCACCTCCGTCCCCCCGGACCGTCGTCGACGTGGCGATGACCGGCGACCTGCGGGCGGGCGTCGTCATCGCGGACGCCGCACTGCGACGTGGGTTCGACGACGCCGATCTCCGACGAGCGGTTCCTCCGAAGGCCCGCGCCCGAGCCCTGGCGCAGCAGGTGCTCGACCTGGCCGATGCTCGCTCCGGGTCACCGGCCGAGTCGCTCGCGCGGGTCGTGTTCCGGGAGCTCGGGCTTCCGGACCCGTTGCTGCAGCAGGAGTTCGTCGTCGACGGACGTCGGTCCGCAGTCGACTTCTGGTTCCCGGACCACGGGGTCATCGTCGAGATCGACGGGCGGGCCAAGTACTCCCAGGAGCGCTACCTGGGCGGCCGGAGTCCGACCGAGGTGTTCCTCGACGAGAAGCGGCGGCACGGTCGCTTGCTCACCGTGCCGGGTGTGCGGACGATCATCCGGCTCGAGTGGCGAGACCTGTTCGACCTCGATGCGCTGGCGCTGCGACTCCGGGCGGCGGGGCTCTCGTGTGCCGTCCGACCGGTCCGGAGCGCTCGGCTCCGTACGGGGTGACCGCTCGGTGCCGCGCGGGGTGACCGTCCGGCGCCGCGCGGAGTGACCGTCCGGCGCCGGTGAACCGGCACAGCACGCTCTGGCTAGCGTGGCGGCATGGCAGTGCAGGAGATCTGGCTCGTCCGTCACGGCGAATCGGTCGCGAACGTCGCAGCGGCTCGGGCCGAAGCCGCGGGCGACGACGTGATCGACGTCGAGTGCCGGGACGCCGACGTCCCGCTCAGCCCGCTCGGCACCGATCAGTCTCGTGCCCTCGGCCAGGAGCTCGCCGACCGCGGGATCGACCACGTCCCCGTCGCGCTGTGGGTGTCGCCGTACCTCCGTGCGCAGCAGACCATCGCGATCGCGCTCGAGGCAGCCGGCCTCGCCGAGCCCGAGAAGCGGGTGGACGAGCGCCTCCGCGACCGCGAGCTCGGCGTCCTCGACCTGCTGACCCTGCAGGGCGTCCGCAACCGGTACCCGGACGAGGAACGCCGCCGGCAGTGGCTCGGCAAGTACTACCACCGGCCGGCGGGCGGGGAGTCGTGGGCGGACGTGATGCTCCGACTCCGGTCGCTCCTGGGCGACCTCGAGCGGGTCGACGGTGTCGAGCGCCTGGTGATCGCCGCGCACGACGCCGTGGTGATGCTCGCCGTCGCGGTGTGCCTGGACCTCGACGAGCCGGCGCTCATGGAGTTCGCCCGGACCCACGCCGTCGCGAACGCCTCTCTCACCCGACTCCGTCGTGACGATGCCGGATCGCCATGGGTGCTCGAGGAGTTCTCCTCCGTCGGACACCTGGACGACGACGAGGTCACCCAGCACACCGGCCGGAAGGACGACGAACATGTCCACTGAACCCGTCACCCCGAACTTCCTGCGGGACTGGCCACTGCCCGAACCCGGTGCCGGCAAGTACGGCCGCGGGCAGGTGCTCATCGTCGGCGGCGCCGCTCGGACCCCCGGTGCGGCGATGCTCTCCGCGCTCGCCGCACTCCGCGTCGGCGCTGGTCGTCTCACCCTGGCGGTCGGCCGGAGCGTCGCGAACGAGGTCGCGGTCGCCGTGCCCGAGTCCGGGGTCGAACCCCTCGACGAGGACCAGGACGGACACATCGCCGTCGGTGCGATCGAGGGCATCGCGGACAGCGCCTCGAGCGCTGATGCCGTGCTGGTCGGGCCGGGGCTCGACGAGCCGGACGGTTCGCGTGACCTCGTGGCCGGACTCGCCGACGTCGTCGGTCCGCAGACCACCGTCGTGCTCGACGCCTTCGCCCTCGGTGTCGCCGCCGACGTGCGGGACCGCCTCGAACCGCTGCGTGGACGGCTCGTGATGACGCCGAACTCCGGCGAGGCCGAACGCCTGCTCGGGCGGGAGTGCAGCGACGACGACGTGGCCGACGCCGTCGCGATCGCGAACCGCTTCGGAGCGGTCGTGGCCCTCGGCGACGCCATCGCCACACCGCAGGGTCTAGCGTGGCTCAAGGGCACCGGCTCCGGCGGTCTCGGCACGAGCGGCAGTGGCGACGTGCTTTCCGGTGCGGTCACCGGCCTGCTCGCCCGCGGCGCCGATCCGGCACAGGCCGTGGCGTGGGCGTCCTACGTGCACGCTGCCGCAGGTGACCGACTCGCGGTGCAGGTCGGGCCGCTCGGGTACCTGGCGAGCGAACTCGTCACCGAGATCCCGCGGGTCCTGGTCGAACTCGGGGCCTGAGCGCGCCCGTTCTTTCCCAGAACGCCCGCGATACCTGGTGCTTTCGGGCGTACCTGCCGAGAACTTCCGACCAGGTACGCCCGAAAGCACCAGGTATCGCGGGCGTTCTGGGAAAGAACGGGCGCGCTCAGGC
>NZ_QKTD01000021.1:0-46452 GCF_003234695.1 Curtobacterium sp. MCLR17_042 | reverse complement strand
CCCGCCACCCCGGCTTCCACCCAGCCCACACGACGCATCCGGCCTCCACAGCCCAGCCGGCCCACGCGGTCGGCCGCTCCCACACAGCCGGCTGCCTCAACGCAGCCGGCCGCTCCCACGCTTCGTCGGCCCGCGTCCTTCCGGATCCCCGCCCGGCGGACCCTTCCCGCCGCGGCGGTCACCGCCGTCACGTGCCTGTTCGTCGCGGTCGGCTCCCCGCAGACCGCCGTCGCCGCTCCGGCCGCTCCGGAACCCACGTCGGCAGCCACCGGCATGCAGCACTTCGTCGCCGACGGTTCGACCGGGCCGACGGCCGGCCGCGACGACTTCTCGGTCGGCCGTGCTGCCGCGGCGCTCCGGGTCCCCGGTGGCTCGGGCCCGACCGGTGGAGCCGCCCGTCCCACGGCCGGTGCGATCCCGGACGCCGGTGGCTTCGGCTCCCGCTGGGTCGTCGGCTGTGCGGCGTGCTCGTCGAACCACCAGGGGGTCGACTTCGCCGCGGCCATCGGGACCCCGGTCGTCGCCGCGCTGCCCGGCCGGGTCGTCTCGGCGGGTGTGCTCGGTGGGTACGGCAACCAGGTCCTCCTGCAGCACGCCGACGGCACCGCGACCCGGTACGGGCACCTGTCGGTGATCGACGTCCGCCCCGGCCAGGTCCTCCGCGCGGGGGAGCGCCTCGGGGCCGTCGGCAACACGGGCGTCTCGACCGGCGCCCACCTGCACTTCGAGGTCATCGTGGCCGGCACCCCGATCGACCCGGCCGCCTGGCTGCAGGCTCGCGGGCTCCTCTGACGGCGTCGGGCGTAGCGTCGGAGCGGTCGCGGCACGCTGTCGCGCCAGGACGGAGACGCACGTGCGAGTGACGGTGTTGGGGACGGGTGCGATGGGTGCCGGCGTGGCGGGATCACTGCTCCGCGACGGCCACGAGGTGACGGTCTGGAACCGCAGTGCCGACAAGGCCTCGCCCCTCGGTGACCGCGGCGCGACGGTGGCGAGCGACCCGGGCACTGCCGTCGAGCACGCCGAGGTCGTCCTGCTCACCCTGTTCGACACCGATGCGGTCGTCGACGTCCTCGAGCAGGCTGCCGGCGACGCTCCGACCGACGCCGTGTGGGTGCAGGCCTCGACGATCGGGGTCGACGGCACCGCGACGATCGTGCAGCTGGCCGAGAAGTACGGCATCACCCTCGTCGAGGCGATGATGCTCGGCACGAAGGCCCCGGCCGAACAGGGCAAGCTCACGATGCTCGCGGCCGGCCCGGCGGACCTGCTCGACCGTGTCGACCCCGTGCTCGACGCGATCGGCGCGAAGACCGTCCGTGCCGGCGACCACGTCGGCGACGGCACCGCGCTCAAGCTCGCCGCGAACGCCTGGATCGCATCGATCACCGCGGCGACCGGGCAGTCCCTGGCCCTCGCGGCGGCGCTCGGGCTGGACCCCGCGCTGTTCCTGCAGGCCATCGAGGGCAGCGCGAGCGACTCCGCCTACGCCCACACCAAGGGCGCCGCGATGATCGCCCGCGAGTTCCCCGCCCAGTTCGCACTCGACGGGCTGCGGAAGGACATCGGGCTCATCACCGATGCCGCCCGGACCGCGGGGGTGTCCACCACGCTGCTCGAGGCACTCGGCCGCGTCTACGCCGATGCCAGCGCAGCCGGGCACGGGGGTGACGACATCGCTGCGGTCGGCACCGCGTTCTGACGCACAGGCACACGCACACGCACACACGCACGCACACGCACACACGCACGCGCACAGGCACGGATCCGCCGAGCGATCAGCCCCGACGGAACAACTGCCGCAGGCGCTTCGTGAGCCGCCCCACGGCCTCGTCGTTCATGGTGTTGGCGAGGTCGAAGGCCTCACGAGCCGGATCGGACCCGGCCTGGATGCGCCGGAGTGCGGCGTCGGCGCGGGCCCGCGAGTCGAGCTCGGCGAACGGCATGTCGTCCTCGGGGTGGTGCTCGCCGCGAGGGTCCATGCGGTCCAGGTTACGCGCGACGGAGGTGGTCCGAGTCAGCGTCGAGCTCGTCCACGACGCGGACCATCTCGTCCAGGAAGTCCACGACGACGGCCATCTCGTTGCTCGGCAGGTGCTCGGTGACCTCGAGCGCGCGGGCGTCGAGCTCCTCGATGACCCGGAGCGCGTGCCGCATCGAGGTGCCGGTGGCGGTGAGGATCACGCCACGGCGGTCGTTCGGGTCGGCGTGCCGTTCGACGTGACCGCTGCGGACGAGCCGGTCGACGAGCGCCGACGTCGACGCCGCGGTGATCTCGAGCCGCTCGGCGAGGTCCTTCGCGTTGACGGTGCGGCCGTCGTGCTCGGCGTCGATCAGGAACCGGAGCGCCAGCAGGGCGTTCTCGCCGATCCCCAGTGCCTCGCGCGCTCGGCGCTGGGCGGCGCTCTCGGCCGTTCGGTACCGCCGCAGGGCGTTGAGGACGTCCACGGCGGAGACCGCGGAGTCCTCGTACCAGTACCCCGCGGTGCTGGTCATCACCTCGGACGTCATGCCCCAATGCTAGACGCTCTAGTTAGATTGTCTAGCGAGCGCGGAGACGGGACACCTGCAACACCCGTGACGCGGTTCTGTAACACCCCGGCAACGCCGGCTCGTTAGGTTCTGGACATGCAGGAGCAGCCGTGCTGAGCCGCCTCGCGGGGAACGTCTTCCACGTGGGGAGCGCGGTGGAGCGCACCGACGTCGTCGCACGGTTGCTCGACGTCTACGTCGCCCGCCGAGAACCAGGCACCCTCGACGACGACCGGCTCGTGTCCACCGAGCTCCGCAGTGTCATCGGGACCACCGGCCCCGCGAACGACCCGGACCGTGCCGCCACGGTCGACGCCCTCGCGCTCGACCGGCACGAACCCGCGTCCATCGCCGCCGCGGTCGCCGTCGCCCGCGACCACGCACGCCGCGCCCGCGAGGTCGTCTCGAGCGAGCTCTGGGACTGCCTCGACGTCACGCGGTCGCGGATGCCCCGGAAGATCGCCCCCGACCGGGCGCACGAGTTCCTCGGCTGGGTGCGGGAGCGCAGTGCCCTCGCCATCGGGGTGGTCGAGGGGGATGCCAGCCGTGACGAGGTGTGGGAGTTCTTCACCCTCGGACGCTCGCTCACCCGCTGCGCCTCCACCGCACGGCTGTTGGCGTCGCGGCTGCTCGAGCCGGATGCGGTCACCTCGTGGACGGCGGCGCTCCGGGCGTGCGGCGCGGGCGAGGCCTTCCTGCGCGGCCGTGACCACGCCCCGGTGCCGTCCGACGCCGCCGCCTTCCTGCTCCTCGACGCGCACAGCCCGCGGTCGTTGCGGTTCACCGTGCACCGCGCGGCCGAGTGCCTGGCCGACGTCGCCCCGTCCTGCGTCGCGGACGATGTCGCCGGGTTCGACGAGGTCCGCGCCCTGCTCGACGGCATCCCCGAGGAGTCGGCGCTCGCGGTGGCGGGTGACGTCGGGCAACGGCTGGCGGTGGCTGCCGACCGCGTCGCCGCGGCCCTCGACGAGCGCGTCTTCGCGTCGTCCGCACCCGTCCTCTGAGCCAACCCGGAGCCGGTGTTCGGCGCCGGCTCGGCGCACGTGCGTCGGAACCGGGTCGGTCCGCGCGTCGCGACCGCGGCCGTGTGCCCGGGTGGCGCCGGACGGGAGGCCCGTGGCGGCGCCGGTGCGGGCCTCCCGTCCGACGGTCGGTGCGTCACGGGCCGTCGGCCGACGGGCAGGGCGACCCGCCGGTCCGTCAGACGGCGCTGGAGCGGTCGGCGAGCGTCTCGTCGCGTTCCAGCTCGCGGCGGAGCGCCGCGCGCGAGCCGACCACCGGCACGGCGTGCGTGATCGCCAGGTGCAGCCGCGAGTCGGCGTCGTAGCGCAGCCGGACCCGCTGGTACCGGACGAGCCAGACGAGCGCGATCCCGAGTGCGACGAAGCCCGAGGCCGCGCCGACGACGATCGCCCAGCGTGGGCCGAAGGCGTCCGCGACGGCACCGACGAGCGGGGCGCCGATGGGGGTGCCGCCCGCGAAGATCGCCATGTAGAGCGCCATGACGCGGCCGCGCATCGCGGGCTTCGTCGTGGTCTGCACCAGGGCGTTCGCGGTCGTCATGAAGGTCAGGGATGCGAGTCCGACGAACACCAGCACGATCGCGAAGGTCCAGTACGTCGGGGCGAGGGCAGCGGCGGTGCACGCGAGCCCGAACCCGCCCGCCGCGAGGACGAGGGTGCGCATCCGCGGCTTGTCCCGGCGGGCGGACAGCAGCGCACCGAGCACCGAGCCGATCGCCATCACCGAGTTGAGCAGCCCGAACTCGCCGGCGCCCTGGTGGAACTCGACCCGCGCCATCGTCGAGGTGAAGATCGGGAAGTTCACGCCGAACGTGCCGACGACGAAGATCATGCAGAGCACGACGACGATGTCCGGCCGGGTGCGGACGTACCGGAAGCCGGCGACGATCTGCCCCTTGCCGCGGCCCGCCCGGACCCGTTCGGCGAGCTGGGCGGGGTCGACGAACCGGAGTGCGAGCAGGACGGCCAGGAACGACCCGGCGTTGATGACGAACACCCATCCGGAGCCGATCGCCGCGATGAGCACACCGGCGACCGCGGGGCCGATCAGGCGTGCGGCGTTGAACGACGCGGAGTTCAGCGCGACGGCGTTCGAGACGTCCTCGCCCTGCACGACGTCGGAGACGAAGGCCTGCCGGATCGGGGCGTCGAACGCGGCGACGATGCCGAGTGCCAGGGCGAAGCCGTACAGTGCGAGCAGGGTGGCCGTGTGCGTGAGGACCATGACGCCGAGCCCCAGCCCGAGCAGCCCCATCAGGCCCTGGGTGAGCATGAGCATCTTCCGGCGGTCGAACCGGTCGGCGGCGAGCCCGGTGAGCGGCAGGAGCAGCAGCTGGGGGCCGAACTGCAGGGCCATCGTGATGCCCACCGCGACGGCGTTGTTGTCCGAGAGCTGGGTCAGCACGATCCAGTCCTGGGCGGTGCGCTGCATCCAGGTGCCGACGTTCGACACCAGGGCCCCGGCGAACCAGATGCGGTAGTTGCGTCCGGCGAGGGAGCGGAACATGGCGGTCACTGCTGGGCCAGCCTCCTCATGATCTCGGTGGCGGCGGCGAGGGTGCTCCGCTCGTCGGCGGTGAGTGCTGCGAGTCGCGGGGAGAGCCAGCCGTCGCGGCGGCGTCGGGTCTCCTCGACGAAGGCGGCTCCGGCAGGTGTCGCGCCGAGCAGCACCTTGCGGCGGTCGTCGCCGTGCCCGCACTTCGACACCAGGCCCCGCTCGACCAGCACCGCGATGGTCTTCGTCATCGAGGGCGGGGTGACGCCGTCCTGACGGCTCAGGTCGGCCAGGGTCATGGCGCCGTCGCGGTGCAGGCGGGCGAGGGCGGAGAACTGCGCGTCCGTGACGCTCGAGTCGGCCTTCTGGGCACGGAGGGTGCGGGACAGCCGGTTCACCGCGATGCGGAGGTCGGTGGCGTCGGTCATCGGTCGTTAGCCTATCTCATTAGTTCAGCGAACGAACTTGATTTCGGGTGTACCGTGCTCTTAGACAACACGTGTTGCCGAGAGAGAAGGAGAACATGTCCGAGTTCGAGGGCAAGGTCGCCGTCGTCACCGGTGGTGGCAGCGGCATCGGCGAGTCCGTCGCGAAGGAGCTCGCCGCGGCGGGCGCCGCGGTGGTCGTCGCCGACATCAACCTGGCGGGCGCCGAGCGCGTCGCCGCGTCGATCGTGGAGGCCGGTGGCACCGCTCGCGCGTTCGAGGCGAACTCCGCGGTCGCCGCGGACAACGAGCGCATGGTGCAGTTCGCGGTCGACACGTTCGGCGCGCTGCACCTCGCCGTGAACAACGCCGGCATCGCTGCGGCGCCGCAGCCGATCGGCGAGTACGACATCGCCGCCTGGGACCGCGTCCGTGCGGTCGACCTGGACGGCGTCTTCTACGGGCTGCGCTACGAGATCCCCGCGATGGTGGCTGCCGGCGGTGGCGCGATCGTGAACATGGCGTCGGTGCTCGGCGTGGTCGGGATGGCCCAGAACGCCGCGTACGTCGCCTCGAAGCACGCGCTCGCCGGGCTGACCAAGGTCGCGGCGCTCGAGTACTCGTCGCAGGGCGTCCGCACGAACGCCGTGGGCCCCGGGTTCATCGACACCCCGCTGCTCCGCAAGTCGCTCTCGCCCGAGGCCATCGCGGCACTCGAGGACGAGCACGCCTCGAAGCGGCTCGGCACCGACGCCGAGGTCGCCGCGCTCGTGCTGTTCCTGCTGAGCGACAAGGCCTCGTTCATCACGGGCAGCTACCACCTGGTTGACGGCGGCTACTCCGCTCATTGACGGGTCGGGCGTACCTGGTCGTTCCGGGCGTACCTGGTCGAAACGGGCGTACCTGGTCGGTTCTTTCGACCAGGTACGCCCGTTTCCGCTTTCCAGCGCGGGTGCGATGGGAAGGAACGTCGTACGGGAGGCCCGCCCAGCGTGTGCCGGTCGGCTCGCGCTGGGCGGGCCTCCCGGCCTTCAGAGCCGCGTGTCCGTCAGGATCGCGTCGTGCGGGAGCAGGGCGTGCACGCCCCACGTGCGGTTCGCGACCTGCGTGATGCGCATGCTCACCGCCACGCTCGCCATCGCGAGGGCCTCGGCGCGGCCGATCCCGTGCAGCCCGGCGATCCAGTCGACCATCCGGTCGAGCGCCGTGGCCGTCGCGACGTTGAGATCGGCATCGAAGCCGAAGGTGATGCGTCCGGCGGGGGTGTCGGCGTGCACGCCCTCGACCGGGGCCGCATCGAGGAGCGTCAGGGTCATCGTCGTCGTCATGCCGCACTCGACCGCCGTGCCGGAGACCTCGCCGTCGCCCTGGGCCGCGTGCCCGTCGCCGACGTGGAGCAGGGCGTCCGGCACCGTCACGGGCAGGTACAGGGTCGAGCCGGCGATCAGCTCGCGGCAGTCGACGTTGCCGCCGCCGACCGTGCGGGGCGGGATCGTGGAGTGCTCCCCGGTGGGCTCGGGTGGGACGCCGACGACGCCGAGGAACGGTGCGGTCCGTACCCCGAGGCCGAGCTGGTTCACGGCGACTCCGGCGGACACGTCGATGTCCCAGAGCAGCGGGCCGCGCGACGCCGGGTCGGTCAGGCCGAGTGCGCGGTTCACGGGGGAGTCGACTCCGCCCGAGGCCGTGTAACCCCAGTCGTCGGGCACGAGGTCGTCGAAGCGCACCGCCAGGACCATCCCCGGACGTGCTCCCGCGACGGCGATCGGCCCGACCAGGCAGTGGCCCCGGCGCGGGTCGATCAGGGTCGGAGCGTCCAGGCCCGGGCCCGGCTGGCGTTCCGTGTAGCCCGCGGCGCTCAGGGTGCGGACGGTCACCGTGTCGCCCGGTTCGACGGTCAGGACCGGCTGGCGTTCGGCGGTGAAGACGTCGACGGCGGAGTCGACCGTGGCGTCGAGGTGGTGGGTGGTCACCGTTCGATCATCCCAGGCGGGTGGGGTGCGGGGCGGGGCGGTTCCGGGCGTACCTGGTCGGATCGGGCGTACCGGGTCGGATCGGGCGTACCCGGTCGGAAGTTCTGACCAGGTACGCCCGATTCCACCAGCCATCGCGGGTGTTCTGGGAAGGAACGTCCTCAGTGGAACTGGGGGATCGTGAGCCAGATGCCCGCCAGCACGGCGACGATGCACAGGGCGAAGCACAGCACGGCTCCCGCCAGTGCCGCCGGCGGGGTGTGCCCGGAGCGTGGGGTCTCATCGGAGTACTGCGTGCGCTCGCCACCCGCGTCGTCCGGCTGCCCCGTGCCGAGCAGCCGCAGGCCGAGCGTGTACACGAGCACCAGGCCCACGGCGGCCACGAAGCCGACGCCGGCGACCGTGCCGATCGCGGTGAAGTCGATGTCCATCGTCGTTCCCCTCAGTTCGTCGCGCCGGTCGGCTGCGGCTCGGCCTGCTCGGCCGGCCCGGACTCGGTGGTGATGTCCTCGTGCGAGATCGGCTTGCGCTTGGCGAGGACGTAGAACGTGAGCCCGCCGGCCAGGGCGAGGACCGCGACGAGCACCAGCCCGAAGGCCGAGGTCGACGCGAGCCAGGTCGCGAGCGCCCCGACCACCGCAGCGGCCGGCAACGTGATGACCCACGCGATGACGATGCGGCCGACGACCGACCAGTGCACATCGGCGAGCTTCTTGCCGAGGCCCGAGCCGACGACCGCGCCGCTCGTCACGTGGGTCGTCGAGAGCGCGAAGCCCAGGTGCGACGAGATGAGGATCGTCGCGGCGGAGCTCGTCTCGGCGGCGAAGCCCTGCGGCGACTGCACGTCGGAGATCTTCTTGCCGACGGTCTGCATGATCCGCCAGCCGCCCATGTACGTGCCGAGGCCGATCGCGAGCCCGCAGGCCAGGATCACCCAGAGCGCCGGGCCGGTGCCGGCGGCCTGGTAGTTCGCGGCGATGAGGGTCAGCGTGATGACGCCCATCGTCTTCTGCGCGTCGTTCGTGCCGTGCGCGAGCGACACTAGCGACGCCGAGATAGTCTGCCCGTGCCGGAACCCGGTCGCCGCACCGTGCGTCGTCGCGTTCTTCGTGAGCACGAACGCCAGGTACGTCGCGACCAGGGCGATCACCCCGGCGATGACCGGGGAGAGCAGCGCCGGCAGCACGACCTTCGACACCACCGTCGCCCAGCTGATCGAGTTCAGCCCCGCGCCGATGATCGAGGCGCCGATGAGCCCGCCGAACAGCGCATGGGTGGACGAGGACGGCAGCCCGAGGTACCAGGTCGCCAGGTTCCAGAGCACCGCGCCGACGAGCCCCGCGAAGATCATCGTGGGGGAGATGTGGATGCCGTCCTGCCCCTCGCGGATGATGCCCTGCGAGACGGTCTTGGCGACCTCGGTGGACAGGAACGCGCCGACCACGTTGAGCACGGCGGAGATGAGCACGGCGGTCCGGGGCTTGAGCGCTCCCGTGGCGACCGACGTGGCCATGGCGTTCGCGGTGTCGTGGAAGCCGTTCGTGAAGTCGAACACGAGGGCCACGACGATCACCAGCGTGACGATGACGATGACGTCCATGCGCAGGACGCTAGGCCCGCCTGGGACCCCCTGCGTGAACGCCGGGTGAACAGGTCCGTGATGGAGCGCGTCTGCGAGGATGGCAGTGTCTGGAAGGATGCGGGTGTGCCGACTTTCTCCGCCGCTCGCGGCGACGCCTCGTTCACCGACGCCCACGGCGTCGAGATCGTCTACTCGACCTGGCGTGCGGCTCGGCCGAAGGGTGTCGTGCAGATCGCGCACGGGGTCGGGGAGCACGGGCTCCGGTACGAACCGCTCGCGCAGGACCTGGTGCGCGCCGGCTACACCGTGCACGCCAACGACCACCGCGGGCACGGTCGCACCGGCCTGACCCAGTGGGACGGCGACCACGCCAAGCTCGGTCGGCTCGGCCCCGGCGGCCTGCGCGCGGCGATCGCCGCGGTCGAGCAGATGAGCGCGGTCGCGCGGGCCGACGAACCCGGGCTGCCGCTCGTGCTGCTCGGGCACTCGTGGGGGTCGCTGATGGCGCAGCGGATCGTGAACACCTCGTCGGACCGCTACGACGGCGTCGTCCTGTCCGCGAGCGCCTACCGGCTGCCCGGCTGGATGAACAGCGGCGACCTCAACGCCCGGCACGCGGGGTTCGGGCCCACCAAGTACGAGTGGCTCACCCGCGACCGGAAGATCATCGACGCGATGGCGCTCGACCCCCTGGCGGTCGAGGCCGACGTCATCGGGCTGTTCGGGCTCGCCGACACGCTCCGGCTGCTCGGGGTCCCGCGACGGGGCATCCCGCACGACCTGCCGATGCTGCTGCAGGTCGGCTCCGACGACACCCTCGGGGGTCCGCGCTCGATCGAGCGTCTGGCGCAGGCGTACCGCCGACGCGGACGACTGTCCGACGTGACCGTGCAGGTGTACGAGGGCGCGCGGCACGAGGTCTACAACGAGACGAACCGCGCAGAGGTCATCGGCGACCTGGTCGCGTGGCTCGACCGGGTGACGACGCGCTGACGGCGCTCGCCGCGTCCTGCGACGCGACCGGCGACGGACTGGAGGCTCGTGGCGGCGCCGCCACGCGCCTCCAGGCCGTCAACAGGCCGGCTCACTGCCGGGCCGTCGGCCGTCCGGAATAGGGTTGCGGCATGCACGGTGAGTACAAGGTCCCCGGAGGCAAGCTGGTCGTCGTCGACCTCGAGGTCGTCGACGGCACGATCCAGCAGTTCCGCCTGGCGGGTGACTTCTTCCTGGAACCCGACGACGCGCTGCCGCTCATCGACGCGGCCGTGAACGGGCTCCCCGCCACCACCGACGCCGCGGGCATCGCCGCAGCCGTGCGGGCGGCCCTGCCGACCGATGCGGTGCTGCTCGGCTTCACGCCCGAGTCCGTCGGTGTCGCGGTGCGCCGCGCGCTCTCGCGGGCTTCGACCTGGCGCGACCACGACTGGCAGATCGTGCACGAGGGGCCGATCAGCCCGAACGAGCACCTCGCGCTCGACCAGGTGCTGACCGAAGAGGTCGGTGCCGGCCGTCGCGGTCCCACGCTGCGCATCTGGGAGTGGGACCAGCCGGCCGTCGTGATCGGGTCGTTCCAGTCGCTCAAGAACGAGGTCGACCCCGCCGGCGCCGAGAAGTACGGCGTGCAGGTGGTCCGACGCATCTCCGGCGGCGGCGCGATGTTCATGGACGCCGGCGCCGTCATCTCCTACTCGCTGTACGTGCCGTCCGACCTGGTGCAGGGCATGACCTTCGCCGACTCGTACGCGTTCCTCGACGAGTGGGTGATCGAGGCGCTCAAGTCCCTCGGCATCGAGGCCTACTACCAGCCGCTCAACGACATCACCTCGACCAAGGGCAAGATCGGCGGGGCCGCACAGAAGCGCCTCGGCACCGGGTCGCTGCTGCACCACGCCACCATGAGCTACGACATGGACGGCGAGAAGATGGTCCAGGTGCTGCGCATCGGGCGCGAGAAGATGAGCGACAAGGGCACCACCAGCGCCGCGAAGCGCGTCGACCCGCTCCGCTCGCAGACCGGGCTGTCCCGCGCCGAGATCATCGAGCGGCTGATCGGCACCTTCACCCGGCTGTACGGGGCGACCGAGGGGCACGTGACCGAGGCCGAGCGGGAGCGCGCGCAGGAGCTGGTGCGGACGAAGTTCGCGACGAAGGAGTGGCTCGAGCGGGTGCCGTGAGCCCCGTTCCGATCGACGGTGGACGCGACGGCCGGAGCTGAGGGGGGACGTCCCGGCCGCCGCTGCCTCGAGTGTGCGCCTCGACCTCATGAACCAGACGTGTGGATGATGAGAATCCCCCGCGCGGCTGATCCGCTCGCCGCGCAGCCCACGTAGCGTCGCTGCCGTGAACTGGTTGATCTTCCTGGGGGCGGTGGCCGCCGTGGCCGTCGTGGTGTGGATCGCCGATCGCATGGGGTGGATCGACCTGTCGAACAAGTCCCAGCGCAGCGGCGGATCCGGAGGCATGGGCGGGATGCTGGACGAGGTGTTCGCACCGACCCGGCACGAGACGCAAGCCGAGTACGAACGGCAGGCGCGCCTGCCGAAACAGGCCCCGTCACCGGCGGACCACGACCACGACCTGCTCAGCGGCAGCGTGCTCATCCGGGTGCCGACGGTGCGGAGCGCCGGGCGGCACGAGGCCCGCGCGGGGACGCACGACCGCTCGTACTGAGCGGACGGGCGCCGCGCTCGTCTGGGGGTCGCCCGCGTCAGCGCGTCGTGAGCTCCTGGTAGTCCGGGTGCCGCTCGATCCACGCGTGCACGTAGCTGCACTGCGCGACGACCCGGCGTGACGAACTCGCACGCACGTCGTCGAGGGCGTGCTGCACCAGGATCGACGCGTGCCCACCGCCGCGGTGCTCGGGATCGACCTCGGTGTGTACGAAGCGGATCTCGTCGCCGTCGATCTCGTACGCCGCGAGGCCGATGACCTCGCCGTCCTCGATCAGGGAGTACTGCTGCTTGTCGGTGTCGTTGCGGACCTCGGGTGCTGCTGCCATGCACTCGACCGTACGCCGGGGCCTGGGCGTGCGGTGCGTGCCTGCTCGGTGCGCGACAATGGGTCCGTGCGCAGGGGAGACGACCGAGGCCCGGACCGCGTCGTCCTCGGCGACGCCCTCGACGTGGTCCCCGCCTACCCGGACGGCTCCTTCACGCTGGTGTACCTCGACCCGCCGTTCAACACCGGCCGGTACCAGCGTCGGCACGCGACCTCCGCCGTGCCGAAGGCCGACGGCCCCGTGATGGGGTTCCACGGCCGGACCTACGAGCGGGTGCGCGGCGACCTGATGCGCTTCGACGACCGGTTCGAGGACTACTGGTCGTTCCTCGAACCCCGACTCATCGAGGCCTGGCGGCTGCTCGCCACTGACGGCACGCTGTACCTGCACCTCGACTACCGCGAGTCGCACTACGCCAAGGTGCTGCTCGACGCGCTGTTCGGCCGCGAGTCGTTCCTGAACGAGATCGTCTGGGCCTACGACTTCGGTGCCAAGTCCAAGACGCGCTGGCCCACGAAGCACGACACGATCCTGGTCTACGTGAAGGACCCGTCGCGGTACTGGTTCGACTCCGAGGCCGTCGACCGCGAGCCGTACATGGCGCCGGGGCTCGTCACACCCGAGAAGCGCGAGCGCGGCAAGCTGCCCACCGACGTCTGGTGGCACACGATCGTGTCGCCGACCGGCCGTGAGAAGACCGGCTACCCCACGCAGAAGCCCGAGGGGGTGCTGCGGCGGATCGTGCAGGCGTCCTCACGCGAGGGCGACTGGGTGCTCGACTTCTTCGCGGGCAGCGGGACCACGGGCGCTGTGGCGCATGCGTTGGGGCGGCGGTACGTGCTGGTGGACGACAACCCGGCGGCGATCGACGTGATGCGGAAGCGGTTGCCGGGTGCGTCGTTCGAGGTGGCCGGAGCGCCGGCGGCAGCGGCGGGGGACGCGGCGCCGGCGGTCTGAGGCTGGCGGGGTCTGCGACCGGTGCGCATGGTGCATACGGGTGCACCGAGCGACAATCCACGAGTCGTTCGACGCGCGTTCTGTCGGAAGATGCACACGCACACGATGCGGGTGCATGCTGCGACGATCCACGAGTCGTTCGACGCGTGGATCGTCGGAACATGCACACACACCGAGCCAGCGCCCGCGCCAACTACTCGGCCGAGTGCCGCCCGTGCGCGTGCGCGTCGCCAGCGTCGTCAGCGTCCGTCCGGGAGGCCCGGCTCGCCTCCGCCGCGTCGGCTCCGGCCCCGTGGACATCCGGCTCCACGACCGGGGCAGCGTGGGCAGCCCGGGTCCGGATGGCACCGGTCGTCGTCGGGGGCTCGTCGACCGGCGCAGCCGCCGAGTGTGCACCGTGCGTGGTGGCGTTCGGCAGCGGCGCGCGGGTGTCGTCGACCCCGATCGGCAGCACCGAGACGTCCGACGCTCCGGCGGCGCGGGCAGACCGAGGCTGCACGTCCGGCGACGTCGGAACGTCTGGCGAGGTCGGGACTTCGGCGGAGGACGACCCCGTCGGCACCGGACCAGCCCCAGGTGCGGCTGCGGCAGCGGCTGCAGCGGCGCTCCCGTCCGACCCCGCACCGGCTGCCGTGCGAGCGGCATCGGCCTGCTCCTGCAGCGCCGACGTCTTGCGGAGCGGCGGCACCCGGAAGAACCACGTCAGCACGAACGCGATCAGGATCACCGCGAGGCCGACGTAGTAGACGCGGACGGCCGAGTCGCTGAACCCGACCAGGAACGGACGGCTGAGCCGGGGGTCCGCCCCGTTCAGGAACGACGTGTCGCTCGTCGCCGAATCGGTGGACGAGCTCGCGGCCGAGTCGCCGCTCTTGAGCTGCTTGATGAGCGTCGGGGCGACCTGGTCGACGACGTTCTCCCGCTGCGCCTTGTCCGAGTAGTCGATCTGCAGCGTGCCGTCGACGACCGAGGCGTTCGCCTTCGTGGCCGCCGTCTCGAGCGCCTGCTGCTCGGCTGCGGGCTTCGCGTCGTCGACCTGCTGGGCGATGATCGTGTCCGCTGCGGCGGCGGGGACCGTGCCCGCGGCGACCTGCCGCTGCACGGCTGCGGTCACCTGCTTCGTCACGGCGGCGTCGGCAGCCTGCTTCGCCTGCGCGGTGCCCTGGTCGAGACCGTCCTGCACGTTCTTCTGCACCGGGTCGACGATCTTCGTCCAGATCTCGTCCATCACGCCCTGGTTCTTGGACGCGTTCGCGACCGAGGGCGTCATCGCGGCGTTGAGCGCGCTCTTCAGGTCGGACTCGTTCTGCATCGCGGCGCTGATGTTCGTCGGCATCAGGGTGAACAGCACGGAGAGCAGGACGGCGGTACCCATCGTGCCGCCGATCTGGCGGAAGAACGTCGCCGCGCTCGTCGCGACACCGATGTCCCGCGGCGAGACCGAGTTCTGCGCGGCCAGGGTCAGCGTCTGCATGAGCTGCCCGAGTCCGAGCCCGATGCCGAACATGCCGAGCATCAGGAACCACAGGGGCCGGTCGGCGGTCAGGAACGTCAGGACCGTGAAGCCGATCGCCGTGAACGCCGTTCCGGTGATCGGGAAGACCTGGTAGTTGCCGGTCTTCGAGATGATCTGGCCCGAGGCGATCGACGAGATCATCAGGCCGAGCACCATCGGCAGCATGGCGAAGCCGGACTCGGTCGGGGTCACGCCCTTGACGATCTGCAGGTACAGCGGGATCGTCAGCATCGCGCCGAACATGCCGAAGCCGACGAGCACCGACAGGATCGCGGACATCGAGAACACCCGCGATCCGAACAGCTTCATCGGCAGGATCGCGTCGTCGCCCATGGCCCGCTCGACGATGATGAACGCGATCAGGCCGAGGGCACCGATGGCGTAGCAGGCGAAGGCGGCGGGGGAGTCCCAGCCCCACTCACGGCCCTGCTCGGCGATGAGCAGCAACGGCACGAGCGTGACGATGACGAGCGTCGCGCCCCACCAGTCGATGCGGGGCTTGCCGCGGTCGCCGAACTTCGGCAGGTGCAGGAACGTCAGCACCATGAAGAGGGCGATGATGCCGATCGGCACGTTGATCAGGAACACCCAGCGCCAGCCGGCGATGAACAGCAGCTGGTCCGCGCCGGCGAAGACGCCACCGACGAGCGGGCCGATGACGGACGAGATGCCGAAGACCGCCAGGAAGTAGCCCTGGTACTTCGCCCGCTCGCGTGGGGCGAGCATGTCGCCCATGATCGCCAGCGGCAGGGACATCAGACCACCGGCACCCAGGCCCTGCAGCGCGCGAAACCCGGCGAGCATGAGCATCGAGGTGGAGAACGACGCCGCGAACGAGCCGACGATGAAGATGCCGATCGCGGTGATGAAGAGCGGCCGGCGACCGAAGATGTCGGAGAGCTTGCCGTAGATCGGGGTCGTCACCGTCGAGGCGATGAGGTACCCGGTGGTGACCCAGGCCTGTTGGTCGAGCCCGTGCAGGTCGTCACCGATGGTGCGGATCGCGGTGCCGACGATCGTCTGGTCGAGGGCACCGAGGAACATGCCGGCCATCAGGCCGTAGATCACCAACAGGATCTGTCGGTGGTTCATCACGACGTTGGACGCCGTGGTGGGGGCCGCGGGTGCGGTCGCCGTCTGGGTCATGAGCAGGGTCTCCCGGGTACCGATGCGCTGGCAGAACGATTTTTGCGCTGCCTGCAAAGTTACAACTGCCGCAAGTGCTCGGTCGCACCGAGGCGGCTTCCTGAGTGGATCGGCAGTCACGGTACGCCCGGTGCGCCCCGGCGGTACACGGCCTGGAGGCCCGGCTCGGCTCCGTCGGACGGGCTGCGGTGTCCGAGACCCGCAGCCCGTCCGACGAGGGCGCTACGCGCCCAGTGCTGCGTCGACGATCTCCTTGGCCTCGCGCTGCACCTGCTCGAGGTGCTCCTGCCCGACGAAGCTCTCCGCGTAGATCTTGTAGACGTCCTCGGTGCCCGACGGGCGCGCGGCGAACCACGCCTTGTCGGTGACGACCTTCACGCCACCGACGGCTGCGTCGTTGCCCGGGGCCTTCGACAGCTTCGCGGTGATGGGGTCGCCGGCCAGGGTGTCCGCGGTGATGGCGTCGCCGTCGAGCTTGCCGAGGCGGGCCTTCTGCTCCTTCGACGCAGCGGCGTCGACGCGCTGGTAGACCGGCGCGCCGAAGCGCTCGGTCAGCTCGGCGTAGAGCTGCGAGGGGGTCTTGCCGGTGACGGCGACGATCTCGGACGCCAGGAGCGCCAGGATGATGCCGTCCTTGTCGGTGGTCCACGCGGTGCCGTCGGTGCGCAGGAACGACGCACCCGCGGACTCTTCGCCGCCGAAGGCCACCGAGCCGTCGATCAGGCCGGGGACGAACCACTTGAAGCCGACCGGGACCTCCCACAGGCGACGCCCCAGGGACTCGGCGACGCGGTCGATGATGCTCGACGACACCAGGGTCTTGCCGATCGCGGCGTCGTCGCGCCACTCGGGCCGGTGCGCGTAGAGGTACTCGATCGCGACCGCGAGGTAGTGGTTCGGGTTCATCAGCCCGCCGTCGGGCGTGACGATGCCGTGCCGGTCGGAGTCGGCGTCGTTGCCGGTGAGCACGTCGAAGTCGTCCTTCCGGGCGAGCACCGAGGCCATCGCCGAGGGGCTCGACGGGTCCATCCGGATCTTGCCGTCCCAGTCGAGCGTCATGAACGCCCACGTGGGGTCGACCTCGGGGTTCACGACGGTCAGGTCGAGGCCGTAGTGGTCGCGGATGGCGTTCCAGTACGGCAGCGAGGCACCACCGAGCGGGTCGGCACCGATCTTCACGCCGGCACGCTTGATCGCGGCGATGTCGATGATGTTCTCGAGGTCGGCGACGTACGTGTTCAGGAAGTCGTAGCGCTCGGGCTCGGCGTCCTCGGTGCGCTGCACCTCGGCGTTGCCACCCTCGATGATCGCGTTCGCCCGGTTCGCGATCCAGCTCGTGGCGTCGCTGTCGGCGGGACCACCGTGCGGCGGGTTGTACTTGAAGCCGCCGTCGCGGGGCGGGTTGTGGCTCGGCGTGATGACGATGCCGTCGGCCGTGTCCGGGTTGCCGGCGCGGTTGTAACGGATGATCGCGTGGCTCAGCGCGGGCGTCGGCACGAAGCCGTCCTCGCTGTCGGCGAGCACGCGGACGCCGTTGGCGGCGAGGACCTGCAGCGCGGTCTGCTCGGCGGGGGCCGAGAGGGCGTGGGTGTCGCGGCCGATGAAGAGCGGCCCATCGGTGCCCTGGTCGCGGCGGTACTCCACGATCGCCTGCGTGATGGCGGCGATGTGGGTGTCGTTGAAGGCAGTGTCGAGCGACGACCCGCGGTGTCCGGACGTGCCGAACACGACCTTCTGCTCGGGGACCGAGACGTCGGGCACTCGGTCGTGGTAGGCGGCGAGGAGCTCGTCGAGGTCGACGAGGTCGTCTGCGGTCGCTGGGGTGCCGGCGCGGTCGTTCATGCGTCCATCCTGGCATCGGCCGCCCTGGCGCGTTCGGGGGAAGTGCACCAGAGGCCGGGAACGCGAGCGAGCGGCCGCCCCACCCGGGTTGAGGGGGGACCCCCGGGGTGGACGACCGCTCGCGGTCTGTGGAGGCAGGTGCCTCAGGCGATGCGGAACGAACCCGTCGCCGTGCGGAACGAACCGGTCACGGTGCGCGTCGAGGACGTCGCGGTGCCGGGACGGCGGAACTGCGTGTCGACGAAGCGGCCGAGTGCGCGGCTGATTCCGGTGCCGGTGTAGCTGCCGACCGGGCTGCGGGTTGCGTCGCCGGTGAAGGCGCCGAGCTCGGCGCGGGTCTCGAGGCCGGTCACGTAGGCGCCGCCCAGGGGGTTCTGACGGTTCTGCATGGGTGCTCCTCGTCGTCGTGCCGAGGTCCGCAGGTCACCGAGCCGGCGACCGCGACGCCGTCGGCTGGATGAGCACAACTCTACGCGCTTGTCTTGCATCATGCAAAACAAGCGCGTGTCGGAGCCTCAGGCGAGCAGCTCGCAGAAGTTCCGGCCCTCGGCCGTCCAGCTCTGCCGCGCGACCAGTCCGGCTTCCGCCGCGTGCCGGTGCAGGGCGTCGAGGCCGACCTCGGCCCAGGGGAACCCAGCGCTCTCGTTGCCGTCGGCGTCGACCACCCGGGCGGTGTACACGCGGTCGGCCGTGACCTCGGGGTTCGTCTCGACGATGACCCGGCCGCCGGCGCGGACGATCTCGCGGCAACGGGCGAGCAGGGCCGTGGGGTCGCCGCCGATGCCGATGTTCCCGTCGATCACGAGTGCGGTGTCCCAGTGGCCCTCGTCGGGCACGGTGTCGAACACGGAACCCTGCAGGGCGGTGCCGCCGGAGCGCTGCGCGATGGCGACGGCCTCGGCCGAGACGTCCACGCCGAGCGCCGGGATGCCCCGGGACCGTGCGGCGACGAGCATCCGGCCCGGGCCGCACCCGATGTCGATGACCCCGCCGTCGACGTCGTCGAGCAGCGAGCGGTCGACACGGTCGGCGGCGGCGCTCCAGCGGCCGACGTCCATCGTGGTGACGGCGTCGGGGCGGTCGGCGTCGGTCAGGCGCAGGTGACCGTCGGTGCGGAGCGCACGGGCGTACGGCTCGCCGCCGCCGGCACCGAACGAGACGGGTGCGTGCATGGTCATCGGGTGCTCCCCACGGTCTCGGCACGGAGTGCCCGGGTGAAGTCGGAGTCGGGAGCGAGGTCGGCGACTCGCTCGGCGTCCGGCATGGTGTCGACGTCGAGCAATTCGCCGAGCACGCCCACGTCGAGTCCGGCGTCGGTCAGGCGTGCGAGTTGCACGGCTCCGGTGTCGTCACGCGACATCGGGACGCCGCGCAGCAGGTCGCCGGTGGGCTGCCGCAGGTACAGCGACCAGAAGCCGCCGTCCTCGGCCGGGCCGAACCAGGCATCGCGGGCGGCGTCGTCGAACACCGGGGCGAGGTCCGCGGTGGACACCTGCGGGGTGTCCATGCCGACGAGCAGCAGCGGACCGTCGACGGCGTCGAACAGGAACCCGAGGCGCTCGTCCAGGCCGCCACCGGGCTGGTGCAGCACCTCGAACCCGTCGGCCGCGGCGGGCACGACGTCGCCGTCGAAGAACAGGACCCGGCGTGCCGCGGGCAGTGCGCGGACGGTCGCCAGGGTGTCGGCGAGGCTCGCGGACGCGACGCGTGCGGCGCCCTCGGGGGAGAGCGCCGGCGTCAGCCGGGTCTTCACCTTGCCGGGCAGGCACTCCTTCGCCACGACGGCGACGGTGACGTCGGTGCGCGCAGCGTCGCCGGCGTGGACGTGGGTGGGGTCGACGGTCACGAGCGGGCCTCCTCGACCACGGGGGTGGACTCGGCCGCCTGGCGGAGCGGTCCCGGTGCGACGACCCGGACACGGGCCTCCCGGCGGTACGCACGGAGCAGACGGGACATGTCCCGCACCGCGTTGATCGTGCCGCGGAGCGTGCCGGTCACCTTGCTGTCGCCGATGCGCTGCGCGTACCCGATGTCGGACTCGTCGACGCGCCAGCCGGCGGCGTGCGCGGCCAGGACCATCTCGAGCGGGTAGCCGCTGCGTCGGTCGCGCAGGTCGAGGGAGACGAGGTCCTCGCGGCGCATCACGCGCATCGGGCCGAGGTCGCGCAGGCGGTAGCCGGTCGCGCGGTGCATGAGGACGGCGAGGACGCGGTTCGCGAAGCGCGCGTGCGGGGCCCACGCGCCGCGGCCGGTCGGGACGCGACGGCCGAGTGCCAGGTCGACGCGGCCACTGGCCACGCGATCGACCAGGGGCGGGAGCTCGGCGGGGTCCATCGAGGCGTCGGCGTCGCAGAAGGCGACGAAGTCGGCGGTCGCCGCGGCGACCCCGGCGGCACAGGCCGAACCGAACCCCTTGACGGGTTCCGTCACCACCAGGGCACCGTGGGCACGGGCCACGTCGGCCGATCCGTCGGTCGATCCGTTGTCGACGACGATGGCCCGGTAGCCCGTGGGGAGCCGTGCGATGACCTTCGGCAGGGCGTCCGCCTCGTCGAGGCACGGCAGGATCACGTCGACAGTCATGTCCGTCATTCGGTGCGGTCGGTCGGATCGACGGGTCTGTCCTGGCATGCACTCGACACAACACGACGACGCGCTGCGGGGTACAGGAAACTGCCGGGTCCTGGTCGTTCAGCGCGTCTGGTTCGCGCACGGTCCCCAGAACGGGGGACAGGGTGCGCGTGTATCGCGCGTTCCGGGTGTCGCAAGACGCCGTCGTGTCGTCGAGACGCCGCCGGATGCGGCGGCGTCTCACGCACCAGGAGGCGTGGTGCAGTCACGACGGCGTCTTGCGTGGCCCTGGGGGCGGGGACTGCGGACGGGAGGAGCGGGGCGGCGCCGTCACGGGCCTCCCGTCCGGTTGCTGGTCGCGCTCTCAGGCACGGCCAGCGGTGCGCCGCCCGCGCACGCGTTCCGGCTAGCGGACGGCGCTGCGGAGCGGTGCCGTCGCGAAGTCGCGCATGCCGGCCTCGAAGTCGACCTCGGCGTGCCAGCCGAGCTCGGCGGCGATGCGTGCCGAACTCGCGGTGACGTGGCGGACGTCGCCCAGGCGGTACTCGCCGGTGACGACCGGCTGCGGGCCGTCGGGTCCGGCGATCGCGGCGGCCATGTCTCCGATGGTGTGCACGGTGCCGGAGCCGACGTTGTACGCGCGGAACGTGTCCGACGGCAGGTCGGCGGTCGCCGCGATGGAGGCGGCGTTCGCGCCGGCGACGTCGTCGACGTGCACGAAGTCGCGTCGCTGGGCGCCGTCCTCGAAGACGCGGGGTGCCTCGCCGCGGGCCAGTGCCGAGCGGAACAGGGAGGCGACACCGGCGTAGGGGGTGTTCGCGGGCATGCCCGGTCCGTAGACGTTGTGGTACCGGAGCGCGATCGCGCGGCCGCCCGTGGCACGGGCCCAGCTCGAGGCGAGGTGCTCCTGCGCGACCTTCGTCTGCGCGTAGACGTTGCGGGGGTCGAGCGCGGCGGACTCGTCGATCAGGCCGGGCAGCAGGGGCTGACCGTCGGGGCCGATCGGGTCGAAGCGGCCGGCGTCGAGGTCCTCGCGGCGGCGGGCCGGCGGACGGGTGGGTTCGCCGGAGGCGGTGGTGTACGCGCCCTCGCCGTAGACGACCATCGAGCTGGCGACGACGAGCCGGCCGATGTCGTGCCGGTCCATGCCGGCGAGGACGTGGGCGGTGCCGGCGTCGTTCGACGAGACGTAGTCGGGGGCGTCTTGGAAGTCCACGCCGAGGCCGACCTTGGCCGCCTGGTGGCACACGACGTCGATGCCGTCGAGGGCGGCGTCGAGGGCGACCCGGTCGCGGACGTCGCCGTGCACGAACGCGATGCCCTGCTGCTGGTGGGCGCGGATGACCTCGGCGGGGTCGCCGTGCACGTCGTCGCGCAGGGAGTCGAGGACGCGGACCTCGTGGCCGTCGGCCAGGGCGCGGCGGACGATCGCGGAGCCGATGAAGCCGGCGCCGCCGGTGACGAGGAGGCGGCTCATGCGGTGGCGCCCGTGGTGGCGGTGGCGGCGGGCTGGGCCTTCGTGGCGGTGGGGCCCGCGGGCTGGGCCTGCATGATGCTGGCGCTCGCGCTGGTCGGGACGAGTTCGCGCGGGGTGAAGTCGGCGGGGATGGCGGCGACGATCTGGCCGATGGCGCGGACGATGACCTCGTTGGCGCGGGCGAGGCGTTCCATGACGAGCGCGTGGGTGACGACGGCGCCGGCGTCGTCGATATCGGGGCCGCTGGCTGCGGCTGCGGCTGCTGCGGCGGCCTCGTCCTCGGTCGGGGCCAGGCCGGCGTCGGCGTCGGTGACGAACGACAGGTTCACCGTGGCGATGCCGAGTTCGGCGGCCAGGGGGACCTCGGGCGTCATCGTCATGTTGATGGTGTGGCCGCCGGCCTGGCGGAGCCAGACGGACTCGGCGCGGGTGGAGAACCGGGGGCCCTGGATGACGACGCAGGTGCCGGTCGGGCGGAACGGCACGTCGAGTCCGGCGACGGCGTCGATCGCCGCGCGGCGGAGCGTCGGGTCGAACGGGTCGGCGAAGGACAGGTGCTGCACGTCGTCCTCGAAGAACGTGTCGGCGCGGCCCCAGGTGCGGTCGATGAGCTGGTCGGTCACGACGAAGGTGCCCGGGGCGTAGTCGGGGTGCAGGCCGCCGACGGCGCTCGAGGACACGATCGCGCGGACGCCGAGCGAACGGAGCGCCCAGACGTTCGCACGGTGGTTGATGCGGTGTGGGGCCACGGAGTGCTCACGGCCGTGGCGGGTCAGGAACGCGACCCGTCGTCCGGCCATCGTGCCGATGCTGATCGGGCTCGACGTCGGGCCGAACGGGGTCGGGACGTCGAGCTCGTCGGCGGTGCCCTCCTCGAACAGCTGGTAGAGGCCGGAGCCTCCGATGACACCGATCGTCACGGCTTCGTCGTTCTCCACAGGTCCTCCGGTTGGTCGTCGGCGCGGGCTGCGCGCTGGATACGCTACTGACGGCGCCACCGGGCGAACCGGGAACGGCGCCACCAACCCCCTGTTCGGAGGCACCTGTGCGAACGATCGGTCAGCACCGCGACGACCTGGCGGCGTTGCTCGCGCCGGTGGTGGCGGGCCTCGGAGCAGAAGAACTGCCGCTCGACGAACTCGCCGGTGCGGGTGCCGGGTTCGCCCACCGCGTGCTCGCGGCGGCCGTCCTGTCGCCCGTTCCGCTGCCGCCGTTCGACAACAGTCAGATGGACGGGTTCGCCGTGCAGGCCGCGGACGCGGGGCAGGCCGTCCGGGTCGTCGCACCCATCCCGGCCGGCGTGGTGCCCGAACCGCTCGAACCCGGCACGGCCGCGCCGATCATGACCGGTGCACGGATCCCGACCGGTGCCGACGCGGTGTTCCCGGTCGAGGCGACCGAGCCCGGTGCGTTCCCGGCTGCGCTCGAGCTGCCACGGGTGACGGTGCCCGCCGACCTGACCGCCGGCACCTTCGTGCGGGTGACGGGCAGCGACCTGCCGACCGGCGCCGAGCTCGCTCCGGCCGGTTCCGCCGTCACGCCGGCGCTGCTCGGCGCGCTGGCTGCTGCGGGGGTGACGACCGTGTCGGTGCGCCGACCGCTGCGGGTCCTCGTCGTGTCGACCGGCTCGGAGCTGCAGGGCGCCGACACGGACGCCGCGACCATCGGTGACGCGAACGGCATCGCGCTGCGGGCCGCCCTTGCCCAGGTCGGTGCGGACGCACGGGCCGTCCGGGTGCCCGACGACGTCGCTGCCTTCGACCGGGCGCTCGATGCAGCCGTGGGGGACTGGGCCGACCTCGTGCTGACCACCGGGGGCATCAGCGCCGGGGCGTACGAGGTCGTTCGGCAGGCGCTCGAACCCCGGGGGCTTGCGGTGACGCCGGTCGCGATGCAACCGGGTGGGCCGCAGGCGTTCGGCAGCGTCGTGTTCGGTGCCGGTCGCGCCGTGCCGGTCGTGTCCTTCCCCGGCAACCCGGTGTCGGCGCTCGTCTCGTTCGAGGTGTTCCTGCGCCCCCTGCTCGCCGCCGCCGTCGGACTCACGCCGGACCGCCCCACGCAGGTCCTGCCGGCGGCGTCCGCTGCCGGCTCACCCGTCGGCAAGCACCAGGTCCGTCGCGGCCGGGTGCAGGACGGTGCCGTGCACTTCGTCGGTGGGCCGAGTTCGCATCTGCTCGTGCACTACGCCGCCGCCACCCACCTGGTGCACGTCCCCGTGGGGGTCGACGCCGTCGAGGTCGGCGACCCTCTGACCGTCTGGAGCCTCCGATGACCGACCCGTCCGCTGACCAGATGCGGTCCGAACCGACGCCGACCGACGAGTTGTCGCACGTCCGCGCTGACGGCAGCGCGCACATGGTGGACGTCTCCGCGAAGGACGTCACCGACCGGTCGGCCACCGCCACCGCCACCGTCGTCACCCGTCCCGACGTCGTCGCACGCATCCTCGACGGCTCGCTGCCCAAGGGCGAGGTCGTCGGCACCGCCCGCATCGCCGCGATCATGGCGGTGAAGAAGACCTCCGACCTGATCCCGCTGTGCCACCCGCTGCCGATCGCCGGCGTTCAGGTCGACATCACCGGCACCGACGACCGCGTGCTGATCGAGGTGTCGGTCCGCACGACCTCGCGCACCGGCGTCGAGATGGAAGCCCTGACCGGGGCGAGCGTCGCCGCCCTGACGGTGTACGACATGGTGAAGGCCGTCGACCGAGCGGCCGTGATCACGGACGTCCGCGTGCTCGAGAAGCACGGCGGACGCTCCGGGGACTGGAGCAACCGATGACCGCCGAGCCGACCAGGGGCCGGGCCGCCGTCGTCGTGGTGTCCACGCAGGCCGCCGCCGACCCCGCACTCGACCGCACCGGACCCGTCATCGCCGACTGGCTGCGCGACCACGGGTTCACCACGAGCGACCCGATCATCGTCCCCGACGGCGGCGCGATCACCGAGACCGTCACCGCGGAGCTCCTGGCCGACGCCCGGGTCGTCATCACCACCGGCGGCACCGGGGTCACCCCGACCGACCGGACCCCCGAGGCCGTGGCGGGGCTGATCGACCTCGAACTGCCCGGCATCACCGAGGAGATCCGTCGACGCGGACTCGCGGGTGCCGGCCCGACCGCGCTGCTCACCCGCGGCGTCGCCGGGGTCACGAACGCCGGCTGTCTGCTCGTCACCCTGCCCGGGTCGCGCGGTGGCGTGTCCGACGGGCTCGCCGTGCTCGACGGAGTACTCGACCACGTGGTCGCCCAGGTGCACGGCGAGGGCCACGCCCCGCGGAGCGCCTCGTGAGCACCACCGAGGCCGCCGCACGGGTCGTGCTCGCCGACGTCGTCGACCGCGACATCAGCGTCGACGAGGTCGCGGCCGTGGTTGCCACCGAACAGGACGGCGCCGTGGTGACCTTCGCCGGCATCGTCCGTGACCACGACGGTGGCAAGGGCGTCACCGCGCTCGACTACGAGCGGCACCCCAGCGCCGGCGACGTCATCACCGAGGTCGCCCGGACCATCGCAGAGGGCCACCCCGACGTCCGGATCGCCGTGCTGCACCGCGTCGGGGCGCTCGGCATCGGGGACGTCGCGCTCGCCGCAGCGGTGTCGTCGTCGCACCGGGCGCAGGCGTTCGCCGCGTGCGGTGCCCTGGTCGACATGGTGAAGGAGCGCGTGCCGATCTGGAAGCACCAGCGGTTCACCGACGGGACGGATGAGTGGGTCGCGGCGCTGTGACCGGCCCCCACCCTGTGCACCTTCGCAACCGGGACGCTCGTTCGGGGCATGGTGAGACTCCAAGCGGATCCATAGAATCGCGAACATGAGCGTCTTGCTGCCCGGGATCACCGTCATCCTGCTGGTCTTCGCCCTGATCGACATCCTGACGAAGACGGATGACCAGATCCGCGGCCTGCCGAAGATCGCGTGGGTGATCCTCGTGATCCTGGTCCCCGTCGTCGGCAGCATCGTCTGGTTCGCCATCGGCCACGACTGGGCTCCGGGCGAACGCAACCACGGTCGGTACATCGAGCCGACCCGCCACGAGGACCGGTACGCCACCCTCGGCGACGCCCGCAGTGCCCACGGCGCCAAGCGCGTCACCGGCACCGAGCAGGAGCTCGCCGAGCTCGAGCGCGAGATCGAGTACTGGGAGGCGCAGGCTCGCCTGAAGCGCGCGAAGGAAGCCGCGGGCGAGGGCGACACCGCCCCCGCGAGCTGATCGTGTCCACGCCGGCCCCGCATGAGTTCGCCGGAGCCACGGTCTCCGAGGAGACCTGGCAGCAGGTGGAGGACCGTCTCGCGGGGGCGCCAGTCGGACCGCGTGTCCGCCGTTCGATGGTCCGGCGGGTCATCTGGATCGTGCTGGCCGTCGTCGCCGCGGTTGCAGCCGGGTGGCTGAGCGCCGAACACCTGCCGCGCTTCGAGCTGCCCTCGACCGGAAGTGGCCTGCCGGACTGGGCGTTCTTCGTCATCGTCCCGCTCATGATCGTTGGCCCGGTCTGCTGGGTCACCGCAATCGTCCGAGGCGGTGGACAGTTCCAGAGCGCGCTGTCCGACCCGATGCTCGGGCTTCCTCGTGCCGTCCGCCGACGGATCGAGCGCATGGCTCGTGGGCAGCAGCCCGCCGATCCGCAGCACCGGACCGCGCTCGTCGCACTCGCCGGCCGTCGGCTCGGTCAATCGACATCGACGTTCTGGCTCGCGCTCGGATGGACGCCGTTCGCGTTCGCGCAGTTCCTGCTCAACTGGGCGACGTTGTTCGGGCTGCTGTACGCGCTCCTCACCGTGTTCTTCCTCGCGATGCTGCTCTGGACCGTCAGCAAGCGGAAGCAGTGGCGAGCGTTCCTGCAGGAGACCGAGCCCCGCGCCGGAGCCGAGCCGATCCCGGCGAGCTGACCCGGGCCTCCAGGCCGTCGCACCGTGCGCGGTCCGTCGGCTGGTGCGAGGTTGCGCGCTCCGTGCGCCGCTACAAGCTCGCACCGAGCGGGCAACCTCGCACCACTCGAACAAGCGCGCACCGTGCGACCAGGGCCGGCCGGCCGAACACCCGAATCACCCGCCCCGCACCCACCACCCCACCACGCCACCTACCCTTGACGCGTGGCACATCTCCTCGGCGCCGAGAACCTGCATCTCGAGTTCCCCACCAAGGTCGTCTTCGACAACGTCACCCTCGGCATCGACGAGGGTGACCGGATCGGCGTCGTCGGCCGGAACGGCGACGGCAAGTCGACCCTCCTCGCACTGCTGTCCCAGCGCCTCGAGCCGGACGGCGGCCGCGTCACGCACCGCCGCGGGCTGACCATCGGGTACCTGGACCAGCGCGACATCCTGCCCGAGGGCGCGACCGTCGGCAGTACCGTCGTCGGCGACCTCGAGGAGCACGAGTGGGCCGGTGACCCGAAGATCCGCGACATCATCGGCGGCTTGGTCTCCGACATCCCGTGGGACGTCAGCGTCGACGAGCTGTCCGGTGGGCAGCGTCGCCGCGTGGCACTCGCGCGGCTGCTGGTCGGCGACTGGGACGTCCTGTTCCTGGACGAGCCGACCAACCACCTGGACGTCGAGGGCATCGAGTGGCTCGCCGGGCACATCAACCGCCGCTGGTCGTCGAACCAGGGCGGCATGGTCGTCGTGACGCACGACCGGTGGTTCCTCGACGCGGTGTCGACCGACACGTGGGAGGTCCACGACGGCGTCGTCGACCCCTTCGAGGGTGGCTACGCCGCGTACATCCTGCAGCGCGTCGAGCGTGACCGGCAGGCTGCCACGATCGAGCAGCGCCGGCAGAACCTGGCCCGCAAGGAGCTCGCGTGGCTCCGCCGCGGCGCCCCGGCCCGCACGAGCAAGCCGAAGTTCCGCATCGACGCGGCGAACGCCCTGATCGACGACGTCCCGCCGATCCGCGACACCGTCGCGCTGTCCCGGACGGCGACCGCGCGCCTCGGCAAGGACGTCGTCGACCTGCTCGACGTGAGCGTCTCGTTCGACGGCACGCAGATCCTCGACCGCATCGAGTGGCGCATCGCACCGGGGGAGCGGACCGGCATCCTCGGCCCGAACGGCGCCGGCAAGTCCACGCTGCTCAACCTGGTCTCCGGCCGTCTGCAGCCGACGAGCGGACGGGTGAAGACCGGCAAGACCGTGCAGGTCGCGGTGCTCGACCAGCAGCTCGCCGACCTGCAGCAGTTCGCCGACGACCGCGTGCGCGAGGTGGTGGCCCGCAAGAAGACGAGCTACGTCGCCGACGGCAAGGAGATGACGCCGTCGCAGCTGCTCGAGCGGCTCGGCTTCACCTCGGAGCAGCTCTCCACGCCGGTCAAGGACCTGTCCGGTGGGCAGAAGCGGCGTCTGCAGCTCATGCTCATCCTGCTCGACGAGCCGAACGTGCTCATCCTCGACGAGCCCACCAACGACCTCGACACCGACATGCTCGCCGCCATGGAGGACCTGCTCGACACCTGGCCCGGCACCCTGCTGGTCGTCAGCCACGACCGGTACCTGCTCGAGCGCGTCACCGACCAGCAGTACGCCGTGCTCGGCGGGCACCTGCGCCACCTGCCCGGCGGCGTCGACGAGTACATGCGTCTGCGCGAGGCCGGCACCGGTGGCGGGACCGCCTCTGCGGCTGCCGCCGCGTCTGCCGGGAGGCCCGACACCGTCGGCGGGACCGGCTCGGCCGGTGCCGTGGCCGGGTCCAAGGCTGCCGGTGCGTCCGCCATGTCGGGAGCGGACCGGCGGACGGCCGAGAAGGAGATGTCGGCGCTCGACCGGAAGATCGCGAAGGTCGGCGCGGACCGCAAGAAGCTGCTCGACCAGTTCGCGACGCACGACCAGTCCGACTACGCCGGGCTCGGCGAACTGCAGGCGAAGCTCGGTGCGCTCGAGGCCGAGGTCGAGCAGCTCGAGGAGCGCTGGCTCGAGGTCGCTGAGCTGCTCGGGGTCTGAGTCGGTCTACTCGACGGACGCGGGGTCGACCGCGTCCTGGCCGCTGTCCGCCGGTGTGGCGTCCTCGGGCGCCCCGCCGCCGGGGTTCGCCACGACCTCCCACAGGTGGCCGTCCGGGTCCTGGAAGAAGCCGGACCACATGCCCCACGGGCGTGTGTACGGCGGTTCCGGCATCGTGGCGCCCGCTGCCTGCGCCCGCTCGAGGAACCTCTCGGCCTCGGCCTGGCTGCTCGTGAAGTGCCCGATCGTGCTGCTCGGTGCCGTGGCCAGCTGCACGCCGGAGTCCTTCGCCATGTCGTCCCGGCCGTAGACGCTGACGATCAGCCCGTCGTCGAGGGTGAACATCGCCGTGGTGCCGCCGGCCTGCGTCTCGGTGGCGGGGTACTCGGTGCCGATGACGCCGCTGCCCTCGATGCCGAGCAGGGCACGGTAGAACTCGGCCGATCGAGCGACGTCGGCGACGGCGAGGGTGATGGCGTGCATGCGCCGCACGCTACGCCGGGGCCGCTCGGCCCGTGCCACGCTTTCGGTCAGTCCCCGAGACCCAGGATGAGTCGGCGGAGCAGCCCGGCCAACTGGCCCTGCTCGTCGGCGGAGACCCCGGACAGGATGTCGCGCTCGGCGGCCAGCAGGTCCGCGATCGCCGCGTCCACCGCCACCCGGCCCTTGCCCGTCAGCGAGACGAGGATGCCGCGGCCGTCCTTCGGGTCGGTCCGACGCCCCACGAAGCCGCGGGCCGCAAGACGGTCCACCCGGTTCGTCATCGTGCCGCTCGACACCAGGGTCTGCTGCAGCAGGGTCTTCGGGCTCAGCTCGTACGGCTCACCCGCGCGCCGCAGGGCCGACAGGACGTCGAACTCCCACGGCTCCATGTCGCTCGCGTCGAACGCCGTCCGCCTGGCACGGTCCAGATGTCGGGCGAGCCGGTCCACGCGGGACAGGACCTCGAGCGGGCCGAAGTCGAGGTCGGCACGCTCACGACCCCACGCCGCGACGATGCGATCGACCTCGTCCTCATGCGGCATCCCTCCATCTTGGCCGAACCCGGAGCGGACAGCCAGCCTCGTCGGTCGTGGGAGGATGGAGGAGCACCTCCGGGTGCGTTCCGCCTTGGTGTAATGGCAGCACGACGGCCTTTGGTGCCGTTAGGTCCGGGTTCGAATCCTGGAGGCGGAGCAACTCCGCGCTGACCGGTCGCATCTTCGCTGCTCAGTTCGAGCACCCCGACCGCAGGGGCGAGTGCGCTGCACCTGTCCAGGGATTGCCCGGAAGTGGTTCCTTCTGGTTGCTCTCCATCACTATAGTGATGTACGCGTCACTATAGTGATGCTGGATGACCGAGGTGAGGAGGGCGTCGTGCAGCTGCAGAGCCCGTTCGCGGCGTTGTCGAGCGGCCTCGATGGTGACGTTCTGATGGTGCTGAGCGGCCTGTCGGACCGACCCTTCACGGTGTCCGCGGTCCAGCGGCTCGTGCCCGGAGGCCGTTCGCGAAACGGCGTGAAGAAGGTGCTTGACCGTCTGACGGAGCAGGGCATCGTTGTGTTCGACGACATCGGCGGCGTGAGCACGTACGCGCTCAACCGAGACCATCTCCTCGCGTCGGCGGTCCTCGAGGTCGCCGGAGCCCGTACCCGCTTCCTCGACAGGGTCCGCGGGGAGATCGCATCGATGCCGGTCCGCTACGCAGCGTTGTTCGGCTCGGCCGCGCGAGGTGCGATGCGACCGGACAGCGACATCGATCTGTTCTTCGCCGTGGATGCCGTTTCGCGGACGGATGCTGAGGACCGCATCTACGACCTCACCATTGCCGTTCACCGGTGGACCGGCAACCAGGTGAACCCCATCGTGTACGACGTCTCGGGGGTCAGCCCCGATGACCCGCTCATCGGTTCCATCGCGAGTGAGGGCATTCCCCTCGTGGAAGACCGCCGATGGCTCCAAGCCCACCTCAGGAAGGCCGCACGTTGACTCCACCGAGACTGCCGTCGACCACTGACGGCGACAACGCTTTCATGCGCGGTCGGCTCGAGAAGGCCAAGGGCTTCCTCGAGTCAGCCGAGACGCTGTTCGAGTTCGGTGCCGAGGACGGGACCCTGGTTCCGACGTCCCCTCATGCCGACTCCTTCGTCGACCTGTGCGTCGACGCAGGGATCGCCGCGGCAGACGCCATCTGCATCGGCAGGACCGGAAGGTACAGCAGCGGGGCGAGCCACAACGACGGCGTCTCGATCCTGCAGGATGCGACAGACCGGCCGATTGCGAAGCACCTCGAGACGCTCGTTCGGGTCAAGAACAAGGCGGCCTACAGCGCGAGGTCAGTAGACGCATCGGACATCCACAATGCCGGTGCGGCCGCCCGCGCACTCGTTGCCGTCGCGGAGGATCTGGTCTGACAGCTCACCGTTCGACGCGGACCCGAAAGCATCTTCTCTGTGGAGTGTTATCGCTGTGAAGGTATGCTCTTCGTGAGGCGGCAACTCGCCGCCCCACGAGCAGAGGACCACCCATGGCGACCACGCCGCACCACCGCCCACGCGTCCTGATCACCGGCGCGAGCGTCGCGGGCCCCGCGCTGGCGTGGGGACTCGACCGATCGGGCTTCGATGTCACGCTGCTCGAGCGGTCGCCGGAGCAGCGGACCACCGGCCAGAACATCGACGTCCGGGGACTCGGGCGCGAGGTCCTCGAGCGCATGGGCCTCCGCGACACGGTGATGCAGCACCTCACCGGCGAAGCGGGCACACGGTACGTGGACCAGCACGGCACCCCGTACGCCACGTTTCCGAAGACCGAGGGCCAGGACGGTCCGACTGCCGAGATCGAGATCCTGCGGGGCACGTTCGCCGGGATCCTCGTCGATGCGCTGCCGGACACGATCGACCGCCGCTACGGGGACTTCGTCGTGGGCGCCGAACAGGACGGCACCGGGGTGAACGTCCGCTACGACAGCGGCGCTCCGGAGCGGTTCGACCTGGTCGTCGTCGCCGAGGGCCGCAGCTCGCGCACCCGTCGGATCCTGTTCGCCGACGAGACGGAGTACCGCGACCACGGCGTCAGCATCGCCTACGGCACGCTCGACCGGATCGGCAGCGACACCGACCACTGGGACTGGTACACGGCGCCGCGTGGACGTGTCGCGTCGATCCGGCCCGACAACGAGGGGACGATCCGGGCCAGCGTGTCCTTCGAGTCGGAGCCGATGGGCTTCGAGCAGCTCCCCGTCGACGTGCAGCTGCGGATCCTGCGCGAGCGCTTCCGGGGCGCAGGGTGGCAGACGGAGCGGATCCTCGACGGGTTCAGCGAGCGGTCTGACGAGTTCTACACGCAGCGGATGGAACAGGTCGTGGTGTCGCGATGGAGCAAGGGCCGGATCGCGCTGCTCGGTGACGCGGCCTGGGGCTCCGGGCCGACCGGCATGGGCACGACGCTGTCCCTGGTCGGCGCGCACATCCTGGCCGGGGAACTCGCACGGACGATCGAGCCGGCCGTCGGCGCTGATCACGGGTACTCGATCGCGGATGCCTTCGCGCGCTACGAGGAGATGCTCCGCGGGTACGCCGACAGCGCCCAGGGGCTTCCGCGCGGCGGTGCGCGCCTGCTGCACCCGTCGTCGAAGGTGGGCGTCCGCGCGGTGCGGGCGGCGCTCCGGGTGGCGTCTCTCGGTCCGGTCCGCGGCTTCGCCCAGAAGTACCTGCTGACGAGCGAGAAGCACGTCCCCGTCCTGCCGCACTACCCGACACTGCAGGGGGCCCGGAAGGCGGCAGAATCGATCGCATGACCGACCTGCGCTCCCAGACCCTCGAGGCGCTCCGCCACTACGCCGTCCGGTACCAGGAGTCGGCGCTCGACTTCGCAGCATGGATGGAGCTGCCGACCTCGGACGGCGTCGCGCTGGGGGAGATCCTCTGGGCGGAGACCGAGGGCGAGCCGATGACGGGCACGCGGCTCGCCCGGCGGATCGGGATGACCTCGGGTGCGGCGAACGCGTTGGTCAATCGACTGGAGGAGCGTGGCTTGATCGTGCGGAGCCGCGAGAGCGCGGACCGTCGGGTCGTCACCCTCCGCGTCACCGATCTCACCCGGGAACGCAGCAGTGGGTTCCTCGGGTCACGTGCCGCGGAGCTCGACGAGGCGATCGGTTCGTACGACGACGACACGTTGATGGTGGTCCGCGACTTCCTGCTCCGCTTCGCCGCGGTCCTGCCGCAGGAGACCGCCCCGACGAAGCACTGACGGAACCGGTGCGGTCAGCCGCTCGTCACCACGAACTCGGCGCGTAGTCCTTCAGGAAGACACCGAACACGTCCTCGCCCGCTTCGCCCCGGACGATCGGGTCGTAGACACGGGCTGCCCCGTCGACCAGGTCGAGCGGCGCGTGGAAGCCCTCTTCGGCGAGTCGGACCTTGGTCGGGTGCGGCCGTTCGTCGGTGATCCAGCCGGTGTCGACGCTCGTCATCAGGATGTTGTCGGTCTCGAACATCTCCTGCGCGCTCGTGCGGGTGAGCATGTTCACGGCGGCCTTCGCCATGTTCGTGTGCGGGTGCCCCGGCCCCTTGTAGGCGCGGCCGAACACCCCTTCCATGGCGCTGACGTTCACCACGTAGGTGCGGCGTCCCGTGCTCGCGGCCATCGCGGGGCGGAGCTTCGAGATGAGGATGAACGGCGCCGTGGTGTTGGCCAGCTGGACCTCGAGCATCTCGAGGGGGTCGACCTCGTCGACCTGCTGGGTCCACGAGTTCTCGTCGTGCAGGTCGGGGACCAGGCCGCCGGCGTCGATGGCGGTGCCCAGGGCGAGCCGTTCGAGCGAGCTCGATCCGGGCGCCATCGCCTGTTCGGTCAGCTCGTCGGCTCGGGCTGCGGCGGCCGCGAGGATCGGGTGCGCGGCCACCGAGCGGGCGAGCGCCAGCGGGTGCTGGTCGTTCGTGTGCCCGAAGGTCACGAGTTCGGGCAGCGGTCCGTCGGGCAGCGGCGCGAGTTCCGCGTCGACCAGCGGCTGGTAGGCCCCGGTCGACCGGCGCACGGTCTGCGTGGCGTTGTTGATCAGGATGTCGAGGGGGCCGGACGCGGCGACGTCCTCGGCGAGCCCGATCACCTGGGCGGGGTCACGCAGGTCGATGCCGACGACCTTCAGGCGGTCCATCCAGTCGGCGGAGTCGGGCAGGCTCGCGAACCGGCGCACCGCGTCGCGGGGGAACCGCGTGGTGATGGTGGTGTGGGCCCCGTCGCGCAGCAGCCGGAGGGCGATGTACATGCCGATCTTCGCGCGACCGCCCGTGAGCAGCGCCCGCTTGCCGGTCAGGTCCGTCCGGGCGTCGCGCTTCGCGTGGCTCATGCGAGCGCACGCCGGGCAGAGCTGGTGGTAGAACGCGTCGACGACCGTGTAGTGCTGCTTGCACATGTAGCAGGGCCGTGACTTCAGCAGGGTGCCCGCGGTCGTCGATGCGGTCGAGGCGCTGATCAGGACACCGCGGGTCTCGTCGTCGATCCGGTCGGCGGCCCCGGTGGCGGTGGCGGCGATCACCCGGCGGTCGGCCTCGGCGATGACGCCGCGCTTCTCGAGACGGTGCGCACGCTTGACGGCCTTGAACATCTTCGCGGTGGCCTGCCGGACCCGGATGAAGTCCGGGTGCGTCTCGTCGATCGACGGCAGCTGCTCGAGGACCCGGAGCGCGACGGTCAGGTCGTCGGGGTCGATGCCGCTGGGTTCGGGGTGCTCGGAGCTCACACGCGATCCTACGTCGGGACCGACCACCGGTCAGACGAGCTGCTGCTCCATGCACACGCTCGTCGGGTCGTCGACGTAGGGGCCGAACCGGGGGATGTCCGCGTACCCGGCCTTCCGGTACAGCGCGATGGCCGCGGCCTGCGGCAGACCGGTCTCGAGCCGGACGGTCCCGATGCCGACCGCGCGGGCCCGGTCGTGCAGGGCGTCGAGCAGCCGCGTCCCCACGCCGAGCCCACGCGCGGCGTCGCTCACGAACATGCGCTTGACCTCGCCGGTGCCGTCGCCGGCGTCGACGAGCGCCACCGTGCCGAGGGCGGTGCCGTCCTCGCGCGCCACCAGGAACGTGACGTCGGGTTGGTCCAGGTCGTCGACGTCCAGCGCGTGGTAGTTCTCGGCCGCGTACAGGCTCAGTCCGTAGTCGTCACCCTGCTGCAGCAGGTGCAGGACGTCATCCTGTCGGGGGCTCTCGATCCGCACGGTCAGCACCGTCACACAGTAGCGAGGACGACGAGAACAGTGGGCAGACGAGGCCCCCGGCCGACGGCGATCAGACCAGGAGCCCCTCGCTGACCTCCCACAGCCGCCGGGCATCGTCGGCGTCGAGCATCGCCGAGTTCGCGTCCGACGGGATGCGGTCCGCGGTCAGGGGCAGGACCCGGTCGTCGATCACGGCGACGTCGCTGTCCTTCAGGTAGACCCCGCCGACGCCGTCGAGCAGCGGGCTCGCGGCGCCGAACACGAGCGTCGCGGCGCCCTGCTCGACGGTCTTCTTGCCGACCTCGGGGTCGATGACGGTCACCCCGTGGTCGTCGACCAGTCCCTGCTCGCGGTAGGAGGCGATCCGAGAAGCGTCGTGCGGTCCGGGTCCGATGATCACGCCCGGGTGCGCGGCGAAGGCGCGGATGCCCTGGTCGGCGTACCGGCGGTCGAGCTCCACCGTGAACAGGACGTTCGCCCGCTTCGATTGCCCGTACGCGCTGACCGGGTCGTACCCGTGGGTGAACGTCAGGTCGTCCCACCGGATCTGCCCGAACCGCGCCGCACCGGACGTGACGGTCAGGACCCGCGCACCACGGGCCTCCAGGAGGGCGGGGAGGAGCGCCCGCGTGAGCTGGAAGTGCCCGAGGTGCGTCGTCGAGAACGCCAGTTCGTTGCCGCGGCCGTCGAGCCGGCGGTCCGGGGTGAAGAGCATCGCGGCACTGTTCACGAGCATGTGCAGCGGGCGGCCGGAGGCCGACCAGCGCGCGGCGAAGGCGTCGACCGACGACGGGTCGGTGAGGTCGAGGGCCTCGACGCGGATGCCCGGGATGTGGGCGACTGCTGCGGATGCCCGGTCGACGTCACGGGAGGCAACCGTGACGTCGGCGCCGGCCGCCGCGAGGGCGCGGCTGGTCTCGCGGCCGAGGCGGCTGTGTCCGCCGGTCACGACGACGTTCCGGCCGGTCAGGTCGACGCCGTGCAGGACGTCGGCGGCGGTGGACGCGGCGGTGAAGCCGCTGGGCAGGGGGTGCTGGTCGGTGATCACGAGTGGTGCTCCTTCGATTCGATGTGGCCGACGGCGGCAGCGGGGCCGGCCGCGACCGCGGCAGCAGAGCCGGCCGCGGCGGCGGCAGCAGGGCCGACGGCATCGGCGATCGCCGACCACGCGTCGGGGTCGAGGCCGAGCTCGGTCCGGAGGAACGCCGTCGTGGTGTGGCGGACGAGGTCCACACGCTCGGGGCTCTCGTCCGTGGTGGTGGTCGACTCGTAGTCCTGGATCCCGCCGAGCAGGTGCTCGCCGCCGTGGAGTGTCACCAGGTGCCGTGCGCCGGGGCTCAGGTGGTAGACGTCGGTGAACCAGTCCGGGCCCCGCGTCGAGAGCTGGGACTGGTCGTGGTCGCCGGCGACGACCAGTGACGGGGTGTGCAGCTGGCTGAAGTCGGGGCTCATGAACGCGAAGTGCTCCTGCGCGAACGGCGCGAGGTCGCCGCGCGCGATCCCGGTGGTGGACAGCAGGACCCCGGCGCGCACGCGGTGGTCGGTGCGGTCCTCGCCCGGCCGCCCGTCGGCGTCCAGGACGCGGGCCCCGAGCAGCATGCCCACGGACTGTCCGCCCCACGAGTGTCCGACCGCGGCGAGGCGTGCGGTGTCGACGCGCCCGCTCAGGCCGGGGACCGCGTCGATGATCTGGTCGAGGTCGTCGAGCACCCGCTCGAGGTCGTCGACGCGGGTCTGCCAGATGGTCGGGTAGCGCGGGTCGTCGAGCGTCAGCCCGTAGGCCTTCGCGTCGAGGAAGGTCGGTTGGACGACGACGAAGCCGTTCGCGGTCCAGTGGTCGACCAGGGGGTCGCCGGCGGTCATGGACTGGCCGAAGCCGTGGGCGAAGACGATGACGGGCAGGTCCGTTCCGGTCGTCGGTGCGGTGATCCGGACCTCGAGGTCCTGACCGCGCGAGGGTGCGGGGAGTGTGACGGGGCGCACGCTGATGACCTGTGGTCGGGGTGCTGTGGGTGCCATGCGGGGCCTTTCCGGGATGCCGTGTCGCCCGAGGACGGAGCGACTGTCGCCCGAAACGGAGCGACGTTCCGGAACGATACGGAACAACGATCCGGATTGCAAGGGGAAGCGGAGCATCGTTCCGCATCGCGTCGTTGTCGTGCGATGATCGACGCATGAGCACCCCGTCGACCGACCCCGCGCCGCGTCGCCGTCGCGACGTCGAGCGCAACGAGCGCACGATCCTCGACGCCGCTGCCGCGGTCTTCGCAGCTTCGGGCGTCGGCGCACCGGTGCGCGAGGTCGCCACCGCCGCGGGGGTCGGGGTGGGCACGCTCTACCGGCACTTCCCGACCCGTTCGGACCTGGTCGTCGCCGTCTACCGGCACCAGATCGAGGCCCTGGTCGACGCGGGGCCTGCGCTGCTCGGCTCGGAGCCGACGCCGTTCGCCGCCCTGCTGCGCTGGGTGCACCAGTTCGTCGACTTCCTCGGCACCAAGCACGGTCTGGCGCGCGTCTGGGAGGGCGACGCCGACGGCTTCACGGCGCTGCACACCCTGTTCGTCGACGAGCTCGTGCCCGTGCTCGGCCGGCTGCTCGACGCTGCGCGGGCGTCCGGCGAGGTGGTCGCGCCGACCCCGCCGTACCAGCTGCTCCGGGCCGTCGGTGACCTGGTGGCGTGGAGTCCCCAGGACCCCGACTACGACGTCCGGACGATCGTGACCCTCCTGGTCACCGGGCTGCGACAGGCGCAGCCGACGGCGACCGACAGCGCGTAGCCGGCCACGTGCACTGGTCGCGACCGGCACCGGACTGGAGGCGCGGGGCGGGCCCGTCACGGGCCTCCCGTCCGGCATCGTGACCGTCTCGGGCCGCACCAGCGCCGTCGGGGCCGGTCCGGGCCCTACGATCGTCCCGACGAAGGGGGGCCACCATGACGGAACTGGCGGACTGGGAGACCGAGGGGGCCAGGGCTCGTCCGGCTCGACCGGGTGACCACGAACCGGCGCCGGCCGCGCTGCGGGCCGTGACGATCATCGGGGTGTTGTTCCTGATCGCCGCGGGCTGCGTGTTCGTCGCGACGGCGTTCCTCCCCACGTCCGACGAGACGGCCGTGCCGGACAGCCTTCGACTGCTGATGGCGACGGTCGTGTCGGTCGGCATCGCCGTGGTCGGCGTGGTCGCCCTGCTGCTCCGACTCGTCGCCGGGGTGCTCGTCCGCCGCTGACGGCCGGCTCAGCGTCGGCCCGGCTCCGCGGGGTCGGACTCGGTGTCCCCGTGCTCCGGCAGCACGTCGACGTCGGTGACCGTGTACCCGAGCGGCACTTGGCCCAGCGCGAGCAGGAGCGCCGTCCGCCGGTCGTCGTGCTCGGTCTCGATCACCCGCCGCTCGGTCGGGACGACGACGAGTCGGACACGGTGCGTCACGGTTGCCCCCATGCTGCGGTGCCGCGCAGGCGACGCCCGGCGTGCTGACCACGTCGCCGACGCAGCAGCAGGTGGCGGACCGCGAGCAGGTGCGGGAACTCGACGAGCATGCCGACGACGATCGCCGTGGTGACCAGCGGCTGGTGGGGGAGCGCGGCGCTCGTCAGCCCGATCATCAGGGGTGCGTTGCGGGCCGCCGTCGTCATCGCGAGCAACGCCGACCGCGGGTACGACAGGGCGGCGAGGCGTGACGCCCACTCGGCCGCGCCGAACATGACGGCGAAGAAGACCACCGCGCACCCCAGCACGGCGACGAACACCGGCAGATTCGCCAGCAGCAGCCCGATGTGCGAGGCGAAGAGCCCGGCGACCATCGCGCCCACGATCCAGGGGACCGCGCGGCCGGGCAGGGCGGCGGCGCGGGCTCGAGCGCCGTCCGGCAGGAGCGCGACCCCGAGGCGGATCACCACGGCGATCGCGGCGGGCAGGACGAACCACTGCAGCAGGGTGCCGACGGTCCCCACGGCGTCGATACCGGCGTTGCCGCCCAGGACCGTGATCCACACCGGGAAGAGCAGCAGCTGGGTGACCATGTTGATCGGCAGCAGGGTCGCCCCCACGGCGGTGTCCCCGTCGCTCAGGCGGGTGAACGCCAGGAACCAGTCGGTGCAGGGCGCCAGGAAGTACAGCATCACGCCGAGCTGCACGGCCGGGTGTCCGGGCAGGGCCACGCGGGTGAGCAGGAACGCGACGAGCGGGGCGAGCAGGAAGTTCATGCTCCAGGCGATGCCGATGACCTTCCAGGCGCCGGGCGTCCGTGGCAGGCGGTGCAGGGGGACGTCGACGAACAGGGCGACGACCAGGGTGATCACCAACGCGTCCACCACCGAGCCCATCGCGTCGCCGGCCGAGGGCGAGACGCCGCCGATCACCGACCCGAGCAGGATGGCGCCGCCGACGATCGCGGGGGTGGCCCAGAGTCGTGCACCGGCGGGGCGGGCGGCCCGCTGTGCCGGCATCAGCACGCGCATTCGACACCGCAGCAGCTCAGGTCGTCGGTGAGCATCCCGGCGTCGTCCCACTCCTGCAGGGCGCCGCAGTCGCGCCCTGCTCGTTCGCCGATGACGCGGGCGACGTGGGCGAACCGCTGCCGGAACTTGTACACGAAGCAGAACTGCAGCCCACCGTGCCGGAGCGCGGTGCCTGCCAGGAACAGCCCGGGCGTGGTGGTCGACTCGTCGTCCTCGGTGAGCAGCGGCCAGCCGTCCGCGCGGGTGTCGAACAGTCTAGCGACCGGCCCGAGCCCCGGGCCGTACCCGGTGGCGAGGATCGGTGGCGCGTCCGCGACCAGGGCGGTCCGTCCGGCGACGCCGACGGTGAACCCGTCTCCGGACCGCTTGATGCCGGTGACCTGGCCGTCGTCGACCAGGGTGAGGCGTCCGCTGGCCCGCGCGGCCCCGAGCCGTTGACGGGTCCGCGGGGCGAGGCGGAACGACGGGTCCGACCCGCTGCCGGCGTCCCAGGGGTGGGACGGGTCGACGACCGTCACCGTCGCCCCCTGTTCGACGTGGTGGCACGCCAGGTCGATGCCGGACTCGAAGCCCCCCACGACGACCACGTGGCCGGGCCGCGCCACCCAGGCTGCCTCGGCGGACGCGTGCACCCCGAGCGAGGTGCCGGCGCAGCGGGGCAGGATCGGGTCGGAGAACTCGCCGCCGGCCCAGACCACGTTCCGAGTGATGACGGGGCCGCGGCTCGTGGTCACGCGGAAGCCGTCGTCGTCCGGCTCGATGCGCTCGACCTCGGTGTCGAGCAGGGTCGGCAGGTGGAAGGCCGCGACGACGCCCCGCAGGTACCGGGCGTACTCGGGCCCGGACGGGTAGTCGGTCCCCAGGCTGTAGGCGGGTGAGGTGCGCGGGTGGACCGCGTTGAGGTCGGTCGCCCCGAACCCGTTGCCGGTGAAGGACGGCGTCAGGAACCGCTGGTGCTCCGGCCACCGACGGAACGTGTCCCCGACGACGCCGCGTTCGACGACGCCGAACAGCAGGCCGTCGACGGCGTGGAGTGCCAGGCCGGTGCCGACGCCGGCCGGTCCGGCTCCGACCACGAGGGCGTCGAGGGTCTCGGTGGGGTGTGGTGCTGGCATGGGGTCGGTCTTCCCAGCAGCTGCGGCTGCGTCGATGGAACGACCACCGTGGTGTGGTCGCTGCTCACCATCTTAGTGAGAACCGTTATCAACATGCCATCGCGGCATCAGCCGACCGGCGTCGAGTACAGGACCGCCAGGGTCGCCACCAGTCCGACGACCACGATGCCGAGGTCGAGCAGGGCCAGGGTGACGAGTCGGGTGCGCTGCGGCCGGACGGCGGCCCGCACCACGACCATCGTCACGAACAACACGATGACGAGCACGAGCGCCGGCCAGCCGATCGCCGGCGCCCGGATCGCCATGAGCACCATCACCGCGGCGACGATCACGGCCGTGACGGCTCCCCACACGAGCCAGTTCGAGCCCGACGCCGTCCGGAGTGCGGGCTGGTCGCCGACGCGGGTGGGATCGGGGCGGCGGGGCTGTTGGTCGGACACGAGCCGGACGGTACGCGGCGGCCCCTGCCCGTGCCCGCAGCCGCTCGGCCACGAGAGGATGGGGGTGTGCACACCGCCGCGACCATCCTCGACGCCGTCGTCCGGCACATCGACACCACCGGGATCGCCGCACACGGCATCCACGTGCGCACGCGGACTGCGGCTCCGGGCGCCGAGAGCACCGCGGACGACGTCGCCGAGCACCACTGGACCCCCGACGTCCGACGCGAGATCCACTCCGCCGCGAAGGGCGTCTGCGTCCTGGCCACCGGCATCGCGGCCGACGACGGCCTGGTGGACCTCGACGAACCGGTCGCGACGTCCCTGGTCGGCGCCGGCCTCGGTGCGGAGACCGACCTCGCGCTCGGCGACGGCGTCGACCGGGTCACCCTCCGCCACCTGCTCACCATGACCAGCGGGATCGACATGCCCTGGTCGGCGACCGAGCTGACGGACTGGCCGGACCTGGCGGCCGAGTTCCTGCGGCGACCGTCCCGCGGCCGGGTGTTCCAGTACGCGAACGCCAGCACCTACACGGCGATGCGCGTGCTCGAGACCCGGGTCGGCGACGTCGGCGCGTTCGTCACCGAGCGCCTGTTCGCGCCGCTCGGCATCCAGGACGTCGAGTGGCAACGCTGCCCGAACGGGTTCGTCGCAGCGGGCGAGGGACTGTCGCTCCGCACCGAGGAGCTCGCCCGCATCGGACGCCTGATCCGCGACCGCGGGGTCGTCGACGGACAGCGGATCGTCAGCGCGCGGTGGTGCGACGCGATGCACACCGACTGGGTGGAGCGCGAGGGCACCGGCCCCGGCTACGAGCGGTACGCGATGGCCGGGTGGGGTGGTCCCGGCCGACTCTGGCGGCTGCACGGTGCGTACGGTCAGATGCTGCTGTTCGACGAGACCGGGGCGGGCAACGACGCCGGCACCGTCGTCACCATCACTGCCGACGACCACTTCGGCGCCGACGCGCTCGCCGCCTTCGTCGCCGACGAGCTGGCCCGCCAGGACCCCCGCCGGTAGCGACCGCGACCATCCGACCTGCACGTCCGCGCGCGCCCGGCGTGGGAGGATCGATCAGTGCAGCAGCAACCCGTCGCGATCATCATCGCGGCCATGAGCGAAGAGGTCTCGGCCTTCGCCGACCTGTTCGGCGGTGTCCCCGTCCTCGACGGCCCCGTCGGTGGCCACGACCCGCACCAGCTGCTCGACATCGGCGGCGCCACGGTCGTCGTGCGCCGCAGCGGCATCGGCTTCACGAACGCCACGGCCGCCGTCGCGCACGGCTTCCACGACTTCGGCCCGGGCATCCCGGTGATCAGCGTCGGGACCGCCGGTGGGCTCATGCACGGTGTCGCCATCGGTGACGTCGTGGTCGGCGACCGGTACGTCAACCTCAACGCCGACGCCACCGCGTTCGGCTACGCCCTGGGCCAGGTCCCCGGCATGCCGACCGGCTACGCGCCGGACGCCCGGCTCGTCGAACTCGCGATGGGCGCCGACATCGCGTGGCCCCTGCGGTCGGCGACGATCGGCTCGAGCGAGGTCTTCGTGACCGAGGGTCGTGCCCGCGCGCTCCGGGTCGCGTTCCCCGAGGTGGCCGCGGTCGACATGGAGTCGGCCGCGATCGCGCAGTTCGCCCACGTGCACGACATGCCGTTCGTGTCGGTCCGGTGCATCAGCGACCTCTGCGCGCCGGACGGTGCCGAGTTCCGTGAGCACCTGGACGACGCCGCGGCACGCGCAGCGCGTGTGGTCCACGACCTGGTGCTCGGCCTGCGTTCCTGAGTCCGCCAGCGCGCTCCCTCAGCCAGCTCGCGTGCCGGCGCTCACGCGACGACTCCCACGGCACGGAGGCGTCGGACGGCGAGCCGGTCGGCGGCTCCGGGCGCGGCGCCGAGGGCGTGCGACGCGATCGTGACGTCGCAGTGACGGAGCAGACAGACGCCGGCGTCCCGTGTCTGCCCGCTGTGCCAGATCAGCCCGTCGCGGTGCTCCCACGCCAGGAAGTCCGGCTCGATGCGTCCGATCCCCACGCCGAAGCGCAGGAGGTCGGACATGGTCGACCAGATCCCGGCGGCCGGTGCGTAGGGACCTGATCCGACGGTCCAGGGTGCACGGGGACGGCCCCGCCACGACCGGAGCAGGGTTCGTCGTTCGGGTGCCGGGTCGAGGGTGGCGCTGGTGATGCCGAGCGGAGCCAGGACCGTCCGCTCGGCGACCGTGGACCATGCCTCCTGTGCGACGTGCTCGAGCAGCCGACCGAGCACCGCGTAGCCGAGGTTGGAGTAGTCCCGCTCACCCGGTGTCGTCGGGGTCTGGCGCAGCGCACGGGTGACGTCCGCCTCGGACACGTCCGCGTACGGGTCGCCGACGATCCCGGCCGACATGCCCTGGTGCACACGGGGCAGGCCCGAGCGGTGTCGGATCAAGTCGTCGACCGTGTAGGTGGCGTCGTCGGGGACGTCCGGTAACAGGTCCCGGGCGGGGGTGTCCCGTGGGATGTCCCGTTCAGCGAGGAGGACGAGCACGGCGGCGGCGGTCACGGTCTTCGTGACGCTCGCCCACTCCACCAGCGCGTCCGCTTCGTAGCGATCGCCGAGCTCTGCGGTGACGTCGCCCCCTGTGTCGATGATCACGGCTCGGTTCGCAGCGGCCACGCTCGTCCTCCTGATCTGGTCGAAGCCACCATGATCGCAGCCGGTCATGCGGGGGATCCTCGTTCGGCGTGGACGAGCACCAGGTGCCGGAGGGGCGCGATCCGGCCCTCGGCACGGCCGGAATTGCGTTCCACGGACGTTCCGGGACGGATCGCGAACTCGCCTCCGAGGCCCTCGCTAGCCTCCATCCCGGGGGGCCAAGGAACCACGGCCAATCACACAGGGAGATCAGCCATGAGCGCCTACACGAGCGACGAGAACGTCGAACCTGCACGCATCACCACCTTCAAGCGCGTCCGCAAGCAGTGGCGTCGGACGGGTGAGGTCGGCTACACGCACAGTGGAAGCGACTTCTTCCGCGACGACGCCCCGGAAGCGGTCCAGCGGTAACCAGCGGCAGCCACGAAGTGCCCGTCAGGAGCGATCCTGGCGGGCACTTCTGCATCAGCGACCGAGCTGGTCCCGCAGGTACGGGGCGGTCCGGCTGGTGGTCGAGGCGGCGACCTCGGCTGGCGTGCCGGAGGCGACCACCTGGCCACCCTCGACACCGCCGGACGGGCCCATGTCGATGACGTGGTCGGCGCTCGCGACGACGTCCATGGCGTGCTCCACCACGACGACCGTGTTGCCCGCGTCGGTCAGGCGGGCGAGCTGGGCGGTGAGCAGCTCGACGTCGGCCGGGTGCAGGCCGGTGGTGGGTTCGTCGAGCAGGTACAGGGTGTGGCCGGTCCGCGCACGCTGCAGTTCCGTGGCGAGCTTGATGCGCTGCGCCTCGCCGCCTGACAGCTCCGGAGCGGGCTGGCCGAGCCGCAGGTAGCCGAGCCCGACCTCGCGGAGGGTCTCGAGTCCGCGCCCGGCTGCGGGCAGGGATGCCAGGAACGGCGCCGCTTCGTCGACGGTCATGCCGAGGACGTCGGCGATGGACGCCCCGTTCCACCGGACCTCGAGCGTCTCGGCGGTGTAGCGGGAGCCGTGGCACTCGGGGCACGGGGCCCAGCTGCCGGGCAGGAAGAGGAGTTCGACGGACACCGACCCCTCGCCCTGGCAGACCTCGCACCGGCCGCCGGCGACGTTGAAGGAGAACCGCCCGGCGCCCCAACCGCGGGCCTTGGCCTCGTCGGTCTGGGCGAAGGCTGCCCGGACCGCGTCGAACAGGCCGGTGTAGGTGGCGAGGTTCGAGCGGGGCGTCCGGCCGATCGGCTTCTGGTCGACCTGCACGACGCGGTCGATGAGAGGGTGCGACGTCGCGACGCCGGGCAGCACGCCGCCGACGAGCGACGACTTGCCGGACCCGCTGACGCCGGTGACCGCGGTGAGGACACCGAGCGGCAGATCGACGTCGAGCCCACGGAGGTTGTGCAGGGTGAGGTCGCGGAGTTCGAGCGTGCCGATCGGGGTCCGGACGGCGCGGTCGGCGGTCGGCTGCCGGGGCTCCAGGAAGCGCCGGGTGACCGACGCCTCGACCTCGGCCAGGCCGGCGACCGGGCCGCTGTACAGGACGGTGCCGCCGCCGGTGCCCGCACGGGGGCCGACGTCGACGATCCAGTCGGCTCGGCGCACGATGCTCATGTCGTGTTCGACGACGAAGACGCTGTTGCCGCCGGCACGCAGGTCGTCGAGGACGTCGACGAGGGACTCGGCATCGGCGGGGTGCAGCCCGGCGCTCGGTTCGTCGAGTACGTAGACGACACCGAACAGGCCGGAGCGCAGCTGCGTCGCGATCCGCAGCCGCTGGCTCTCACCGGGGGAGAGCGTCGGGGTGGCGCGGTCGAGCGCGAGGTAGCCGAGACCCAGGCCGACCAGGACCTCGACGCGGGTGAGCAGGTCGCGGGAGATCGCCACGGCGACCTCGGTGTGCTCGCCGGACGATGCCCGCGACGTCGCCGCTGCCGCATCCGTGATCGCCGCGATCGGGCGCAGGACGTCGGCCAGGCCGGTCAGCGGCAGCGCGTTCAGCTCGGCGATCGAGTGGCCGCCGATCGTGACGGCGAGGGCGGCTCGGGTCAGGCCGGTGCCGCCGCACAGCCCGCACGGGCCGGACTCGACGAACGGCAGCACCTTCTTGCGCTGGGTCTCGCTCTGCGAGTCGGCGAGGGTGTGCAGGACGAACTGGCGGGCGCTCCAGAACCGACCCTTGTAGGGCTTCGCCACGCGGTCGCGCTTCGGCTGCACCTGCACGACGGGCTGTTCCTCGGTGAAGAGCAGCCAGTCGCGGTCCTTGCGCGACAGCTCGCGCCACGGGCGGTCGATGTCGTAGCCGAGCACGGCGGTGACGTCGCGCAGGTTCTTGCCCTGCCACGCACCGGGCCAGGCGGTGATCGCGCCGTCGCGGATGCTCAGCGACGGATCGTGCACGGCCGATGCCTCGGTGACCTCGTGCGCGGTCCCGATGCCGTGGCACCGGGGGCACGCGCCGGCGACGGTGTTCGGCGAGAAGGAGTCCGATTCGAGCCGGTCGGCGCCGGACGGGTACGTGCCGGCACGCGAGTAGAGCATGCGCATCGAGTTCGACAGCGTGGTCATGGTGCCGACGGTGGAACGGGAGCTCGGGGCACCGCGACGCTGCTGCAGGGCGACGGCGGGCGGCAGTCCGGTGATCGAGTCGACGTGCGGGGTGGAACCCTGCGCGATCAGCCGCCGCGCGTACGGGGCGACGGACTCGAGGAACCGGCGCTGGGCCTCGGCGAAGACGGTGCCGAAGGCGAGTGAGGACTTGCCGGAGCCGGAGACGCCGGTGAACGCGACGATCCGGTCGCGGGGGATGTCCACGTCGACGTCGCGCAGGTTGTTCTCGCGGGCACCACGGACGCGGATGAAGTCGTCCGGCCCGGGTCGGTCGTCGGTCTGGGTCGAGCGAGGAGCGGGCATTCGCTCGATCGTAGGCTCGGCCACTGGGAGAAGCGGTACCGCCGGCGGTACCGCGAACGACGAAGAGCCGCTCCGCCCTGATCGGCGGAGCGACTCTTCGCGTCGTGCGGTGTTGCGGCAGGTGTTACTTGATCTGTGCGGTGATGGTGGCGGTGCCGACGAGGAGGCCGCGCTTGACGGCGTCGGTGCCGAAGGTCTTGTTCAGCAGGCCGGCGGCGTCTTCGGAGATGT
>NZ_QKTD01000020.1:0-47500 GCF_003234695.1 Curtobacterium sp. MCLR17_042 | reverse complement strand
CCTCCTCGTCGATCGTTCCGGCACCGCCCCCACCCGCTTCGGAGGCCCACCCCGCCCACCCGAGCTCGCCGCAGCCCTCGCCACCGTCCTGACCGCAGGCAGTACAGGAACCGCAGGCACCACAGGCACCGCAGACACGACCGGCACCCAGGAGTCCCGATGACCACCACGACCGACACCGACCGCGGCATCGACCCGCGCTCCCCACGCTTCGGCGCCGCCATCACCTCGGTGCTCCTCGCCGCGACGATCGTCCTCACGCTCATCCCCGAGACGTGGATTGCCGGCATCGTGCTGCTCGCGGTCATCGTCGCGCTGTTCGCCGTCGGAGGCATCGCCGGCATCCGCCGCCACCCCTACGGCGCACTCTTCCGACGGGTCGTCCGCCCCCGCCTCGCCCCGCCCGCCGAACTCGAGGCTCCGGAACCCCCGACCTTCGCCCAGCAGGTCGGCCTGTTCGTGACCGCGGTCGCACTGCTCCTCGCGCTGCTCGGCGTGCCGTACGCCGCCCCGATCGGTGCGGCGGTCGCCCTGGTCGCCGCGTTCCTCAACGCCGTCTTCGACGTCTGCATCGGCTGCCTGCTCTACGTGTGGCTGGTTCGGGCGGGCGTCTTCCGTCCGCGGCGCGGCGTCGCCTGACGGCGTCCGGCCTGGAGGCCCGCCTCGCCTCGATCGCACCGCCAGCGTCCGACAGGTGCTCGGCTCCAGAACACGGCTCTGCCCCGCCCCGTAGGGTGAGCGGGTGGGGGAAGACGAACGAATCATCCGGCGCGCGTGGCGTCGTACCGCCCTGGTCGTGGCGATCGCCGCGGTCGCGGGAGCGGTGGCAGGTTGGGCAACCTCGCGGGACGAGGACGGTTGGACCGTCGCCCTGGCGATCTGCACGTGCGTCGCCGTGCTGGTCGGCGTGGCCGGGATGCTCTCGTTGCTCCCCGCGACAGCACGCGCGTCGTCGATCATCACGCAGGCGACCGAGGACCTGACGAGAGACCGCCGCAGGATCATCAAGGGAGCCATCCGCTCGGGCGTTCCGCTCGCGGACGACGCAGGCCCGGAGCTGCAGCACCGCGCGCTCACCGTCGCCCGCGGGACCGCCGCGTTCAACGGGCTGATCCTCGTCCAGAACCTCCTGCTGTTCGCAGGAGCCGCCGCTCCCCAGTTCGCCCGGGTCGTCACCGGCGATGGCAACGCGATCATCAGCCGGATCTTCCTCGCGCTCTTCGTCATCGAAATGGTGTTCGTCGCGCCGTTGCTGGTAGCCCGAGGCCGCCGAGCACGGCGCTACGCGGATGCCGCCACCGCCGACAACGAACGCCGCACCGACTCTCCGGTCTCCGTCGTATGACCACCGCGACGGAGGCACCAGAGACGATCGCCCGCCGAGCCTGGCGCAGAACCGCCGTCATCGTCACGATCGGCGTGGTCCTCGGTGCGGTCGGCGGGTCGCTCTTCGCACGGCAGGACAGCGCGCTCGAGACCACCCTCGCGATCGTCGGCATCGCTGCAGGAGTGGGTGGTCTTCTCGGCACCTTCTCGATGCTCACCACGACGCTCCGCCGATCCTCCGACATGCAGGCGCCGATCGATGGGCTCTCACGCTTCGGCCGGAAGACGCTCGCGCAGGCGATCGCGAGCGGGACCCCGGTCGAACCAGCCGACTCCGACCTCGCACGACGGGCATTTGACCTCGCCCGTCTTCGCGCTGCCTACCAACCGGTCGCGCTCGGCCAGTTCCTGCTGCTCTACGTGGGGATTGCTGGCCCGCAGATCCCGAACCTGTTCGACGACAACTCGTTCGTAGCTGGCCTCAGTCGCATCATCTGCGGAGCACTCCTCGTCGTGGCTGCCGCCATGTCCCCCGTCATTCTGCGTCAGACCCGGGCTGCACGACGCTACGTGCAGGCGGCCACCGAAGCAGCCGCCCGCCAGCGCTGACTCAGTCGGCCTGCCGCACCTCGTGCTCCTGAGGCAATCCTTCGCCCTGTACGGTGAAACACCAGTACAAGGTTTCAAGGGGGGCGCAGTGGGCATGCAGATCGACGAACTGACTTTCGGGTACCGGCGCGACCACACGGTGCTCTCCGGGTTGTCGACGGTGTTCCCGACCGGAGCGAGCGTCCTGCTCGGGCCGAACGGCGCTGGCAAGTCGACCCTGCTCGGGCTCGTCGCCGACACGCTCCGCCCCCGCGCCGGGACGATCAGCATCGAGGGACTGGGGGAACCGGGGACGCGCGGAGACCGCCGACGGTACCGCCGCGGCGTCGCGTGGCTTCCGCAGCGGAGCGGCGCCTTCCCCGGCCTGACCGCTCGAGAGCACGTCGCCTACTGCGGCTGGTTGAAGGGCTTGTCGCGCGCCGACGCCTGGGATCGCTCGACGGCTGCCCTGACCGCCGTCGATCTCGCCACGCGAGCCGACGCACGAGCGTCCTCGTTGTCGGGCGGCCAGATCCGGCGGCTCGGCGTTGCCGGCGCGCTGGTGTCCGGCGCGCAGTGGATCCTGCTCGACGAACCGACGGCCGGACTCGATCCGGCACAGCGCGCGCGGTTCGCTCGGGTGATCCAGAACCTGCCGACGGAAGTGTCCGTCGTCGTCTCGACGCACCAGACCGAGGACGTCGCCGCGACCTACGACCATGTGACTGTCCTCGTCGACGGCCGGGTGCCGTTCGCTGGTTCGGTCGCGTCGTTCACCGAGCCGTTCGCAGACCTCTCGCCCGCCGAGGCGATCAACGCTTCGTACGCGCGGTTCACGAGCGAGGACGACTGATGCGCCCGATCATCCCGTGGCGCAGCCGAGCGGCAGTGTGGCTCCTCATTCCTGGGTTGCTCGGCGTCGTCGCGTACAGCGTGCAGTTCGCGGATGAGACGAGCGTCGACGGCTACTGGCCCGCCGCTACAGCGGGCTCCGCGATCTACCTGGTGTTCTCGTGCGGCGTTGCGGCCACGGCCGGCGCCTGGGAAGGGAAGCGCTTCCGAGCTGGGGCGCCCGTGATCGAGACCAGCAGCCGATCCAGCGCAGCAGTCATCGCCGATCACCTGTGGACACCACTGGCCGCCGGTCTCTTGCTCCAGCTCGTCGCGGTCGCACTCATGAGCCGGGACACCTGGGGCGCTCCCGGTGGCCCGTCGCCCCTCATCGGCCTGGCCTTCGCGGGGATCCTGTTCTTCCACAGCTGCATCGGGTTCGCACTGGGGCGGTGGCTCCCGCCGGTGGTGTCCATCCCGCTGAGCCTGCTCGTCTCGTACAGCTGGCTCGGCTTCACCTGGTCCGTGGACTACTTCCCGCTCCGGTACCTCGCCGGTCTCGTGATGGCGGACTGCTGCTCGGTCGAGACCGCGCTCGACGTCCGGGCACCGATCATCGCGACGGCGTTCAGTGTGCTCGCCGGGTGCAGTCTGCTCGTCATCGCGGTCGCCCGACGCTCGAGTGGTGACCGTGCGCGCCGGTTCGGACTCCAGATCGGCGCGAGCTCGTTCGTCGTGATCACCATCGTCGCACTGACCGCCGGCTCCGGCCTCGGCGCGGCACCGATCGTCGACCGCCCGCAAGCGCAGGCGATCTGCAGCGGCGCGGCGCCGACGATCTGCCTCTTCCCGGAGCAACGCGACAGCGGCAACTCAGAATCCGTCATCCGCAAGGCTGCGGAGAACCTCGGCCGATCGGGCATCACGGTGCCGCCGACCATCCGCGCGAGCAACGCGCCGTCGACGCCCGACGTCCTGAACGTGATCGTCCAGGTCCGGATGACCGACGCCGACGTGCTCCACAGCATCACCACCTCCTTGCTCGGCGACGCCGAGGTGGCGTACTGCGGCGCCGAGGAGGACGATGCCGAACGCCTCAACGATGCCGCCGTCGCCAACCGATGGCTCATCGACGTCGCCGCCGAGGGCATCGTGAACGCCGACCACGTGGAACCCGCCCTCGAGCTGGACGACCCCGACGTTCTGCGAGCCCTCCGTCGTGCTCCGGTCCCCGCTCAGGCCGCGTGGGTCAGCGCGACGATCGACCGGCTGACGGATTGCTCGGTCGGCCACATCCCGGTGCCGTCCTCGTGATCTGGTGGCTGCGTGTCCACCGCACCCTGCCGTTGCTCGGACTCACGACCGCCCTGACGGTGCTCTCGATCACGCTCGGCCCGATCGGCATGCTCTTCCCCTCGTTCGGCGGCGGCGCACCGTTCGCACTGATCCCCGTCGCGGCCGTGCTCCCGCTGGTGATCGCCATCGCGACGAGCGCTTCGATCACCCGCGCACCGTTCCCCGCGCCCACTCGGCGGACGGACCTGCTCGAGCTGGCCACCGTCATCGCCGTGGTCGCGCTGGTGACCGCCACCGCGAGCATCGGCCTCGCGGTCGGCGCCGAACCCGAGGCCGCGGTCGCGACCGCCCGGAACACGATCGTGTTCTGCGCACTCGCACTGGTCAGCCGAGCGGTACTCGGCGGCCGGTACCAGTCCGTGCCAGGCGTGCTCTACCTGTTCATCGCTGCGCTGTTCGGTCGCGGGAGTCCCGGCCACCCAGCCGGATGGGCCGGAGTCGTGTCGACGAACACCGACCCGGCGTCGTGGGCGTTCGTCCTCCCCGTCGTGATCGCCGCCACCGTCGGTTCGCTGGCACACGGTCGGGCACAACGACGTAACACGCAATTTACTTTCAGCACTGGCGCTCGCCTACGAAAGACGCTTTCATGGCGGAATGACGATCACCGAGCGGCCCGAGCGATCTGAGCGCGCCGACGCCTTCGCCCTCGTCCGCACTCAGTCGGCGAGCATGCCGTCGAGCATGCGCGCCATCGCCGACGCCGTCCTCGAGGACCCGGCTGCCGCGGCCACCACGAACGCCACCGATCTCGCCGGCCGGGCCAGGGTCTCCCCCGCCACGGTCTCCCGCTTCGCCCAGCACCTGGGCTTCGCGAACTTCGCCGCCCTGCAGCGCAGCATGACCCGCGCCGTCGAACGCGGTATCCACGAGCGTGAGTCCACCGAAATCCACGCCGGTGTCGCGGTCGACGACGACGTCGCCACCGTCATCGCGAAGGTCACCGAGGACGTCCGAGCGGTGATGGCCGACACCCGCGCCGCACTCGACCCGCACGCGCTCGAGGCAGCGGCAGCAGCCGTGAGCGACGCCCGCCGCGTCGTCCTGTACGGCGTCGGCGCGAGCGGCATCGTCGCCCGAGACCTACACCTCAAGCTCGAACGCATCGGCATCGTGAGCTCGATCGCCGACGACCCACACAACGCCCTGACACTGGCGAGCGTGATCGGCGAGCACGACGTCCTGGTGCTCGTCAGCCACTCGGGCTCCACCGTCGAGACCCTCGAGGTCGCCCACGCCGCCCGAGCCCAACACGCCACGATCATCGCGATCACCGGCCACGCCGCCGCCCCTCTCGCCACCACCGCCGACCACGTCCTGCTCGGTGTCGCCGGTGCCGAGAGTGCCCTGCGCCCCGCGGCGATGGGCAGCCGGATGAGCCAGCTCGCCATCGTCGACACCCTGTTCATCGTCGTCGCGCAGCGCACCGACGAGCGCTCCCAGCCGCTCCTCGCCCGCAGCCGCGACGCCGTCCGCACCCACCACCGGAACTGAGCACCACCATGAACCAGACGCACGAAACCCACGACGCCCTCCGCGACGAACTCGCGGCCCTCACCACCGAGGCGACCGACCACTCACTGGACGACATCGACACGATCTCCACGCTCGAAGCTGCCCAGCGCATGAACGCCGGCGACCGCAGCGTGCCTGCGGCACTGGAGCCGTGCCTCCCGGCCATCGCCCTGGCGGCAGACTCGATCGCCGCAGCGTTCGCGCGCGGCGGCCGACTCGTCTACGTCGGCGCCGGCACGCCGGGCCGGCTCGGCGTCCTCGACGCCAGCGAGTGCCCGCCCACCTTCGGCACCGACCCGAGCCAAGTGGTCGGCGTGATCGCCGGCGGCGCCCCCGCCCTGACCACCGCGGTGGAGGGCGCGGAGGACGACGAAGCAGCCGCCGTCCGCGACCTCGACGCGCTCGGCCTGACAGCCGACGACGTGGTCGTCGGGATCAGCGCGTCCGGCAGGACGCCCTACGTCATCGCAGCCATCCTGAAGGCCCGGCGCCGCTCCGCCCTGTCGGTCTCCGTCGCGTGCAACCCCGACTCGGCCGCGGGGCGGGAGGCGGACATCGCCATCGACGTCGTCGTCGGCCCCGAGTTCATCGCCGGATCGACCCGCCTGAAGGCGGGCACCGCGCAGAAGCTCGTCCTGAACATGCTCACCACGCTCGCGATGGTGCGCAGCCACAAGACGTACGGCAACCGCATGGTCGACGTGCGGGCGACGAACGCGAAGCTCGTCGCGCGGGCGTTCTCACTCGTGCAGGACGTCACCGGTGCTCCCCCCGCCGAGGTCCAGGCAGCGCTCGAAGCCTCGGACGGCGAGGTGAAGACCGCCATCGCCGTGATCCTGACCGGCGCCTCGGCTGCCGATGCCCGCGAGCGCCTCGATGCTGCTGCCGGCTCGTTGCGCGCCGTGCTGTAGAGCTCGTTCCCCTTTTCCGTTTCCTTTCCCCCGAGGAGCACAGCAATGCCCGATGCACAGCAACTCGCCCAGCAGATCCTCGACGCCGTCGGCGGTTCCGCGAACATCGCCGACGTCGAGAACTGCATGACCCGCCTGCGGGTCGAGGTCGTGTCCGACTCCTCCGTCGCGCTCGAAGACCTCAAGGCCACCGACGGCGTCATGGCCGCGATCGCGGCCGGCTCGAACCTGCAGATCGTGCTCGGCCCGGGTCTCGTCGACCGCGTGGCCGACGGCCTGGAGGCCCTGCGCGCGGCCGCCCCGTCGGCTACGGCTGGTGGGTCTGGTGCGTCGCCTGAGGAGCTCGCTGCTCGCGGTGCGTCCATCAAGGCGACCGCGCGGTCCCGTTCCGACGGCCGCACCATGCGCGCTATCCGGAAGATCTCCGCGATCTTCATCCCGCTCATCCCCGCACTGATCGCCTGCGGGCTGATCGCCGGGATCAACGGCATCCTGACGAACCTGGGGTGGGTGCCTGCGCTCACGCCGTTCCTCGGCGTGCTCTCGTCCGGCTTCCTGTCGCTGCTCGCCGTGTTCGTCGGGATGAACGCCGCGAAGGAGTTCGGCGGAACGCCCATCCTCGGTGGTGCGGTCGGCGGCATCATCGTCGCGGCCGGCGTCGCGAACGTCACCGTGTTCGGCGAGACCCTGGCGCCCGGGCAGGGCGGTGTGCTCGGCGCGTTGGCCGGTGGCATCCTCGCCGCGTACGTCGAGCGCTTCATGCGCCGGGTCACGCCCGACGTCATCGCGCTCATCGTCGTGCCGACCGTGACCGTCCTCGTTGCCGGTTCGATCACGCTCGGGATCCTGATGTCCGTCGCCGGTGTCGTCTCGGTCGCGATCGGTACCGCGGCGACCTGGCTCCTCGCGAACGGTGGAGCCTTCGCCGGCTTCGTGCTCGGAGGCCTCTTCCTCCCGCTCGTCATGACCGGGATGCACCAGGGGCTCATCCCGATCCACACCACCCTGATCGACCAGACCGGGTGGACCGTGCTGCTGCCCGTCCTGGCAATGGGTGGAGCCGGGCAGATCGGTGCGTGCATCGCGCTGTGGGTGCGGTTCCGGTCGAACGCCTCGCTGGTGCGGACCATCCGCGGGGCGCTCCCGGCCGGGTTCCTCGGTGTCGGCGAGCCCCTAATCTACGGCGTGACGCTCCCCCTCGGGCGGCCGTTCATCACCGCGTGCATCGGTGGAGCGTTCGGCGGCGGGGTCGTCGGGCTGTTCGACCAGCTCGGGCACTCCGTCGGGGCGATCGCGATCGGTGCCTCGGACCTGTCGCTCATCCCGCTGCTGAACGGGTCGTCCGGGTACGGGTGGGCGCTGCTCGGGTACGGGTCGGGGCTCGTGGTGGCGTACGCGGTGGGGTTCGTGGCGACGTTGTTGTTCGGGGTGTCTGATTCCGTGCAGGCGGATCTGGTGGCGGAGTCAGACAAGGCGCCCGGCGAGGCGGTGGCTCCGGACGCTCCTCTCAATGTGCAGGTCACACCGGCTGTATCCGGAAAAACTACGCATTGATGAGCTGGGCACAAGCAACACCTGGCTCCTGCTCCGTCGGGCGTAGCAAACTTAGGGACCTCAGTAGAGTACGTATTACGGATGTGTTGATATCCCAGCCGGTAAGTCGATAGCGAACCTTTAACCTCACTCCCGAAAATCACTCAGGCACCCCGCGAGGTCATAGCATCTTCGTGCCCCCTCCACCTCGCTCAGCTGAATAATGCCGACGCGCCTGGCAAAAATACCGCTGACACCAGCAAACACTGCACCTACGCGGAAGCATTTTCTTCCGCGGACGCTAATCACCCCCAAGGCCCAAGGCCCAAGGCCCAACTACGCCTACTCGCCGCCGACCTCAGAACTGGACTTGAGGCCGGGCCAAGTGTCACCGGAAGCCCGGATTGAACTCTCCGTCACAAACATATATCTCCATTCTTCGGAGAATAGTTCAGAGTCGGATGCACGCCTCGCCCATTCGTTTGCACTTGCCTTCTTCGACTGCACGGAATCTGAACCCGCCGAGGATTCAGATTTACCCTCGATCATCCAAAACACGCCGTTGTCATCGAGCGCAATAAAGTCGGGGAAATAACGCACGAAACCTGCCCCACCTTGTACAACGACGCCGTCTCGCTGTTCAAGACGAAGCCATCGGACGATCCCCGGAGCCTTATCGAGAATAAGTGCGATAGACCACTCGGTCGAGATCGCATCAAATCGAGCCAAGGACATCGCGTGCTTATACCATCCACCCACTGCGGCCCGCGGCGCGGGCGGCTCGCTACCCTCATGCGCGTTTTTCTCGTTCCCGTAGACAACATCAACACGCCGGGGGACCTCTAAGCGCTCCAAGTCCACCGACCACTTGAGTGACCTTTTATATTCTGCCGTTTGCGCTCGAATGACGCCAACAATCCCTTGCCGCGCCCGTTCCATCCACGAACGCGTCCAATGCTCCGCCGGTCCGGCACTTTTGAGATAGCGGTCAACCATCTTATTTACGCGAGAGATCGTCGACGCGGTCCTAGGCACCTCGGGCGCAGCATCAATCACAGCCTGTCTGAGAATCCGTACCACATCGTCTCGACTAGCAATGTCCTTATGCGTGACCTTCAGGTTCTCTTCGTCCCTGGTGCCGATGACCGTTCGATCCGCCTCTCGGTGACTCGTCAATTCAGTCCGTTTGACCTCATCCGCCTCTACGCTGGCACGGTGCTGTCGCCCTGCAATATCGATCACTTGGTCGGGAATCGAGACCAGTTCAAACGGCATTTCATCACGGGACACCCTCGGGAGCGGAAAGCTAAAAGACCAAAATGGCCCGATCTCCCGAGCCGGCGTTGATTGATCACCGGCTTCGCTAGTGCGATCGTCCAGTTCAGCAGCTTCAATCACCGGAACACCATCTGCATTCGCGACGGTGAGAACCTCAGAAGGACCTGAACCGGCTGAGCCGCGGGACGGAACCGAAAGACCTTCGGCTGATACCCATTCCGCATCCTCGGTATCGCCTTCGACCGCCTCGATCACCGAAGCTGGAACGACCGCGTACCCCTGAGGATCCACACTCTGGTCTTGACCAATCGGCCGATCCCGGAGGGTCCGCGCCGCCAAAAGATCTTTCTGAGCAAGCAGTGCACGGTATGAATCATGAGCGACGATATCGAGAGAGTCCACCATCGCCCGCCCCGTGCGCTCTCCGAAGGGAAGACGTAAACCACGGCCCATCACCTGTTCGGTAAGAGCCTGCGAAGCGAGCTTCCGGAGGGCAACCAGTACCGCGATGTTACTTACATCCCAACCTTCCCGCAGCTTATTAACGGAAACGATCGCTCGTATGGGGGATTCAACATCCTCGACCGCTTCGAGAGCCTCAAGATCTTCTTGGCTGGACTCAGATGTCACTACAAGTATTGCTTCGCGCTCACCGAAGAAATCCGGACCAGCGAGAAGGGAACCGACATCATTTGCATGGTTGATGGACGACGCCACGATGAATATCACTGGCCTTGTGCTCTGACCGCGAGCCGCGGACTCCGCTGCATACGCCACTTCTTTCGCCCTCAGTACGTCAACCGCATCTAGGAGCTGTAGTCGTTCGGACGAAGTACCATTCGGGCGGTAAACAATTACCGGCCGTTTCACGAATCCGTCAGCAATAGCATCCCCGAGGGTGTACTCGAAGACGATCTTCTCGCGGTCTGCGGGTTCGGGCGTCGCGGTCAGTCCGACGACATACTGAGCTCCAAGTTCGCGAATAGCGGCATTAAACGCTTTTGCTTTGGAATGATAGAGATGATGCTCATCTGCTAACACCAACAAATCTGGTGCGTTCTGCAAATATTCGTAGAGGCTAGCGCCGAATTCCTCTTGAATCTTACGGGTCCCCAGGTTCACTCCTTCTCTGGACGAGAGGAGCTGGTGAATATTGAATATGAAGACATGCGTCCGCTCGGTGTCGGCCAGATCCGCGCCTTGCGCGTTGTAGGTCGAAGGAGTTAGAACGACTGGTACTCGTTCCGCTCCCTGAACGAACCGACGCGACCCTGGTCTAAAGTTGTCTTCAGTCTTAGACTGAACGACTCGACCTGGCGTAACAATGAGAATATTTTTGCACCCTTGCTCCGAGGCGTACTCCACCAACGCAGCCATGAGGAACGTCTTTCCGACACCAGTCGCTATATCCGCGACCAGCTCTCGCCCGGTTTCGCGCCCGTCCATCGAAGAGATGATACGCGCAAGAGCCCGCTTATTCGGCTCCCGCAATCTGAAAGCAGCGGCGATTCTCTCTATGAGAGCCGGGTCATAAGTAAGCACGAGAAGCCTTCCAAGAGTTTAGGTAATCGGGCGAGCGGACTATCTGCAATCGAGAACTGTTTAAAGATGCGTACCGACGCGCAGACTCGTCAATTCCTCCGGCGACAACTAGAGTGGAACACTCCGGATCCAATTCTCGCACTATCTGCTTGAGATCCTCGTCGAACACGACTCCGTCAATGACCGCAAGCCAGTAGTTTCCCCGCTTTCCCGCAAAGAGACCACGCGGCATATTGAAGAAGCCGAGTTGTCCGGCAACGTGAGCCGCAAAATTCTCGCCCTTGGCAGCCGCCGTCAATACGGTCGAGCCGTCGAAGGACTCGTACATTCGGTCCGCCAACCGCGCGTAAGTGAACCCTCCGCCCCCATCCCACCGCACGTCGGTCTCTTCTACCGTCTTCGTCATCTCTCGCAGGAGCTTCAGCGCGGGATCTTTTGAGAGATTTAGCTCGCCCGCAAGGAGTCGCAGCATGCGATTGAATTCGATGGCTTGCTCAGGCGAGAATGCGTCCGAAACGGCAGACTGAGTCACAAACCTAAGTGTCGTCGTTTGGCTAATGCCACCCTCGTCTACACCATCAATCACAGCTCGAAGACGAGGAAGAATGAAGCTCTCGATGTTCGACTCAGATAACTCACAAGTAATCCAGCGGCGGCCGAGTTTGTGAGCCGTCGCAGCAGTCGTGCCCGATCCAGCGAAACAATCGAGGACCATATCGCCCTCGTCGGTAGCAACTTCGATGATCCTTGCCAGCAATCGCTCCGGCTTTGGAGTCGAGAATATTTCCCCTTCTGGGAACAGCTGGCGTAAATGACGTTTTGCCTCTTTGTTTGTGCCCGCTTTGAAACGATCCCACCAGGAATCCACGGGAATCTGTTCCTCTCCGGCCTCCTGAGCATACTGCTTCACGTAGGGCTGGAGATTACCGCCACGATCCTTTTTCCATTCAAGGAGATGTGAATGCGTTTGTATTTTGTCGCGCCCCCAGCGCCACGTACCTTGCTTTCCATCGGGCCTGATCGGCCAAACCTCCTCACCGTTAGGGGCGGCGACAGGGAACCATCCCGATGGCGCTTCCGTACGCAAGGAATTCGACCCCCACTTCCGCAGGGGGAAGGTTGCATAGGGTCGCCCATCGCTTTCCACGAAGGGAAATTTCACTTTTGCTTTTCCCTTGATGGGCTTGGGTTCCCAGGTGCCACCTCGCTGCCTATAGATGAAAATAGTATCGTGAGAACCTGGAACGTGTTTTGCGTCCATCTTTGCAGCGTAGGTCTTTTGCCACACTACCTCGCCTGCATAAGAGTCGATGCCGAACACTTCGTCGAGGAGCAACCGCATACGGTGGCTTTCATTCTCGTCTACGTGCACCCAGATTGAACCATCACGACTAAGAAGAGGCTGGATCAGACGTAGTCGTTCATTCATCATGCTCAGCCAGATCGAATGTTCGAGGGCGTCCTCGTAGTGCGTGCCGAAAACCCCACCCGTGTTGAATGGAGGGTCGATATAGCACAGCTTGATCTTTCCCAGATACTTAGCAGATAGCTCAGGCACCCGATTCAGGGAGCGCAGAACATCGACGTTGTCTCCGAGAATCAACAGATTGGACGAAGCGCCATTTTCGCCGTCAGCTTCACCGATACGACGGACAACCTCGATTCTTCGGACTTCCGAAACCCGGGGATCACTGTCGCTGACCCAGTCGTACCCGTATTGACCATCCTCCGTGCTGACAAGGCTGGACCCCTTGCCAACCCAATTCAACCCCAAACTTCCCCGTGTCGGAATAGGCATCTCACGCATCCCCTTCAATTCGAAGCATCAATTCCGCGGCGACCCCTCAGTTTCTGGAACAGTGTTCAATCGACTCAAGCAGACCGGACGTAGTCGCTCACTCGCGACGCCATCGAGACTGATGTGTGGCCGGAACCTGGCGGCTGCCTCCGCCGAGCTCCGGGGCTGGCTTGCCAGCCGACGCCTGCCCTGCATCAGGCGCCCCTCTGCGAGTCCGTTGAGCAAAATCCAGCCTTCTCGAACGAAGCGAGGCGAGGTGGCTGCGACGGAACTCACAGCGTCAGGATACCCCGTCGGCGAGATCGCGTCGGAAACTATGTTACCCGTCGACCGAGCGGGTCGTCGGCATGGCCTGCGAACGGGCCACTCACGAAGTCGCGGTCCAGCGGCGTGTTTTCGTTGCCGCAAGGCAGGGTGACAAGACTTCACCGCGCCCTGGCTCCCGTTTTTTCAACAGTTCGCGTCGCCATGAAAGTTGGAACATCCTCATGCCTTGGGTTGAATCTATCCAAAAATGAGCTCTTTCAATTAATTTCTTCACGGCACCCCTGGCTGTTAGCGGTGCGGTGAGGCACTGCTAAACTCATAAACCGTCAAACGGTAGACCCCAGTCGAACTGCCCGGTACTAGTTCCGCTGATGCTGGAAGGGGCAGGCGAACCCCCAAGGCACTCGCTCAGCTGACCCCTCTTTATGAATCCGAGTTTTGAGTCTATGGCCGTTGGAGTAATTTCATGCTGGCCAGCGTCGTTGGCTCCCGCCTTTGCTTAACAGGAAGCGGGCATTGGCTCATTCCATATCAAATGATCCGGCTTCTTGCCACATTTGCGGGAATGGATCGATCCTCTCTTGGTGTGACGCCATCCCCGCTTGCGGCAGTGTGCTCGTTGACATTGGTCGCGGGGATCTCCTCCGGAGGTAAGTTCATGAAAGTGGCGATCAACTCCCCGAAGGCTGCCGCGGATCGGCGCGCTGCACCCGTCTTCGCCCACGCGGGGAAGCGGAGGGTCACGTCCGCGTCCTTGGTGATGATCTCGACGACGGGTGGCCGCTGCGGAGCGTCCGAACGACGGACGTACCGGATATTCGCGAGGCTCAACTCGGAGTCGATCGCACCAACCCGTCGCAACGAGTCCTGCTTGGTCAGGAGCAGACGTCGGTCGGTAACGGCAACCCAACCGTCGCTCAATCGGGGAAGGGTGATCCGGTCGAACGAGACGTCCGCCAGGGCGAGCACCTGCTCCCCCGGCTGGAGGCGGAACGGGAGGATCCGAACGAGCTCCTCCGGAACGTCGTCCTCGAAGACCAGCAACGACGGAAGCTCGAGGGACTCTCGGTCGCGGGCCGCCTCGAGGCCTCGGATGTGCCCGAGGGCGTCCTGGAGCTCGCGCACCATGAGGTGCGACTCCTTCGCCGCTCGTGCGGTACCCCCGATCTTAAACGTCCGCTTGCCCGGCAGTTCGGCGATGATCGCGAACTCTCGAGCGAGTTGGTCCAGCAGCTCGTCTGTCTGGGCAAGCGACTGCTCGTGCAGATCGCGCGCGTCGGTCACCAATCCGTCGAGCAGCTTGGCGTCTGCCTCGTTCGTCTTCGCACTCCGCAACAGGTGGCCTGCGCGGAGGGATTGGTAGACGAACCAGGATGTCTGCGAGAGCAGCAGCGCCTGGACATCGGCGATGATCGCCTGCCCGTTGTCGGCGAGGTACTGCTGGCGGTCCTTGTGCCCGATCTTCTTCTCGAGCTCGTCGACGTATCGCTGGACTGCGTGCTTGTTCGCATCCCACTGCGACGTGAGCTCACCCTGGTAGCCACGCACCTCAGCGAAGACGGCGTCGGTTACTTCCCCGATCCGTCGGGCGTGCCGCAGTTCGCGGATGAGGGTCTCGTAGTGTCCGGTCACCGCGGACCACTGGCCCTGGCGCACGACCTGCAGCACCTTCGAGGTCAGTTCCAGATTGTGCTGGGCAACGGCAGCGATCTGGTTCAGCTGGAACTGGATGACCATCAACGTGATCGCGGGCCCCATCGAGGCGAGGACCGAGGCAGTCGTCGCTGCAGTGGCGGGGAGCCAGCGGACCGACGCTGTGAACGAACCGCCGCCGCTCGCGAGGGTCCCAAGGTTCCAGCCGTCCTTGACTATCGGTGTCGCCGTCTTGAGCGCCTCGAGAGTCTGAGGTGCCAGTCGCACGAGTCCCTGGGCCTGCATCGCTGCGTTGACGCCCTGCGCGCCGACGCTTCCAAGGCCGACGGCGTTCCCGACGGCCGTCGAGACTGCGCGCAGCGTTGGCTCGTCGATGAACGAAAACGGAACGACCTCGAGTCCATCCGGGACATCGGTGCCGAAGAAGATGGCGAGACCGTCCTCGAACTCGACCAGCGCCGACGAGGGTGCCTCGTCGTTCTGTGACTCATCCTCGTGCACTTCGTCGTGGAGCTCATCGCTCATCGGTGTCTCCTTCAGCGTTCTGTGTGTTGGGGTTGAGCTGGTCGACAAACCACCGCAGCGCGTCAACGACCTGCTCGCGGGCAGCGGTCGCGTTGAGCACATCGATCGCGAACGACGGCCGCTTGTCGATCCTGCTGGCGGCGAGGTCGATCCCCGGCACGGCATTGAGTCGGCTACGGAACTCTTGCCGCAGCGCGAGGTCATCGAACGGCGGGCGGACTCGTAGGTGCTGGAACACCACCTCGACGCTCCCGGAGATCGGGTAGATCGCGAAGGGCCAGTGCGACGGCCCTTCCTCGGAGCGACGCGGTGCCGTCATGAACGCGCTGCTCTCCCGGTTCGACCCGAACTCGACAGTGCCGCCGAGTTCCTTCCATGCGGCGAAGAGCTCGGAGACGGCGTGGAACGTCGTCGGCGGGTTCGCGCTCGACAACTGCCCCATGAACGTGCCGTCTGACACCGCATCCGTGCCGTTGACTCCGTCAGTGACCAGACCCACCCGCTCGGCGAGCGCCGCGGTCGAGAGCCGGGCAGCCTCGTCAGCAGCGCCGTTGGTCCAGAATCGCAGCCCTTCTTCTTCCAGGACCGCTCGAGGGTCACGCTCGTCGGACGGGTCCGGCCAACGGAATCCAGGCGAGATCGTGCCGCCGCCCTGCAACACCCGGTGTGCGCCGATCACTTCGTGACTCGCTAGATGGACGCCGAGCGGGACCGGGTGCGTGCCGACGAGAGCAGCGACGTCACCGTACGACGACCAGTGCCCGGCCGGGATCGCCATGATCGCTTGGTGCACGAGCGACCAGTCGCGGCCGGTGTCGGATGACTGCAGCCGTTCGTTCGGGCCGGCCCACTGCTCGACGATCCGTTCGGCGAACCACTCTCCGCGAGCGAGGATCTCGGCGCGCCCCCACGTCGAGGCTTCAAGGACAAGCCGGTTCAGACCGCTGAAGCTGCTCTTTCGGAAATCTTCCTGCTTCGAGGGGAAGGGCCGGTTGCTGAGCTCGGAGTTGTACCCGGTCAGCGTCAGGTTGCCGAGCGAGTGCACGAGCTGCTCGTGCACGAGGTCGACCGTCTCGTCGTCGGCGAGATTGACATCGAGTGCTGCACGCCATTCTGGGGTCAGCGTCTGCGGCAAGATGTGCTCGATCGTCGACTTCTCGACGTCGACCGGTTCCTTCGCGTTGAGTTCCTCCTGCACCCACTTCAGAATCAGCTTCTGCTGAGTCCGCAGACCACGTAGGTAGAACGGCTGGGTGCGGACCGCGTCGCGGATCTGGTCGTCGGTCGAGAAGTACTTTCGCCCGGTCGAGAAGTAGTCGACGAGAACTTGGTCGACCGGTCGATCATCAAGGACGCCGCACGCCTGCAGGATGGTGCGGTTGAGGCCCTGGCCCGAGCGCCCACCGATGGTCCGGCGAACGATGTAGGACTCGACTGCTGCGAGCGCGCCCGCGACCTGCTCCGTGCTGCTGGCGCCGGCGGTGCGCCGTGCGAGGAGTCGAAGGGTGAGCGGCACGGTGGTCGTCGATCCCCACTCCGCCAGGTGCTGCAGGTGCTTGCGAACACCGGCGTCAGGCTCGCGGGAAGGCTCCCGGATCACCTCGAGCTGCTCGGACAAACGGCTGAAGCGTTCGATCTCTGCGAGGATCTGCTCGTCGTCCATCTTGGCAAGCCGCGCCTGCTGGTAGCTGTAGATGTCGCCCTGCTTGAGCAGCGGTTCGTCTGCGACGGCGTCGAGCCAGAAGATCAGCTCGAGGTCGTTGACGCTGAGCCGGCGCTGCATCGGGAGCCACCACGACGTGTACACCGACTCCCCACGGGACCCGAGTCGCATGAACAGGTAGTTGCGGACGAGGTCACCCTGCGTCAGTCGGAGGCCCGTGTTGTTGAGCGACTCGAAGATCCGGTAGACGTTGTCTTCGTCGCGAGCAGTGATGGACACGAAGCTCAGACCGCCGAGGACGGCCTCGCGGATCCGTTCGATGTCGTGGGGATCATCCGGGTCGTCGGCGAGTTCGAGCTCGCGACGGAAGAACGAGTAGGCGTCGCCCACCCCGGACGTGGAGTCGGCACCGACTGCGCCGTCGACGACGGCTCGGAAAGAGTCGCGATCCGCCTGCGTGGGCAAGAGCTTGAGTCGGGCGTCGCCGGGCTTGAAGCGGTCCGCGATGTACTGCTCGTGGATGCTCTCGGCAAGCATTGGTTGGTCGGTCTGGTGCATCCGCTGGTAGTCCCGGAGCGCGCACAGCAGGATCGACAACGTCGTCAGCCGCTGCTGGCCATCAACGACGAGGAACTCCATGCCGGTCGGCACGATTGCTCCGGTCGAGAGCACGAGTGAGCCCATGAAATGCGTCGCGCTCGGGTTCGTCCGGCGGGTCTCGGCGAGTTCGAGGATGTCGCTCCACAGGCGCTTCCGCTGACGCACCTCCCACGCGTAGGGCCGCTGGTAGAGCGGCACCAGGTACTGCTTGGGTCCGCCGAGCAGTTCCTGCAGGGTGGTTTCACGTACGTCCATGTGTCGTCCTCCGTCATCGAGATCCTAGGGACAGAACCGAGTCCTTCTCGACAATGGCGGCCGCTGTCCACGCTTCGTCTCGGCACTTCGGCGGGAACCCGCAAGCGATCGTTTACTGATGTGTAACGTATCGATTGGAAAGCCGTCGCGCCGAAGCACCCCAGAACAGGTGCTCCCGGGACGGCATCGCATCCACGAGGATGAATCAGCAACGCACGCTCCGGGGACGGCGGACGGTCGAGACGAACAGATCCTCCGAGGGGCAACACCATGACGATGGCCGGAGAATCCGCAGGGGTCGAGGCACACCGCCAGCGCAGCCATGCACGCGAACTCCGCCGCCAGGCGGACGACGCCGAGCAACGCGCTGCCCGCTTCGAGGTCGCCCACCGCACCGAGAGCGAGACCGCGCGGATCCTCGCCCCCCTCGCCGGCATCGGCTACCACCTGCTCGCGGACCGCAGCTGGCCAGGCAGCCGCACAGCGCAGGTCGACATGGTCGTCGTCGGCCGCGCCGGCGTCTTCATCGTCGACACGAAGGCCTGGCGCGAGGTCGCGGTTTACGGCAACCGGATCACCCGCGGCCAAGAGGACGTCACCGACGACATCGCCCGACTCGCCGATCTCGCGTACAGCACCGAGGCAGCACTGGCGGACACGGGCCTGGCGCCCGGCGAGGTCCATGCGGTCGCCGCACTCGCAGGCCAGAAGCGCATGCACGCTCGCGTCGCCTCGGTCGATGTCATCGGGGCGCACGACCTCGTCGGCCACATCACGAAGCGTGGAGCCCGATTGTCCGCGTCCCGCGTCGACGAGGTCCTCGCCGCGATGCTGCACCACTTCCCCGTGATCGGCGACGGCGGAGCAACACCGCCACAGGTCGTCGTCCCGGCACCGGTACTCCCCCGCGAACCCGACGTCCTCGTCCCGACGGTCGACACCGCGGACGACGAGCTGACCGACCAGCTCCTCGACGGCGTGCTCGAAGCGCCGATCGAGGACTGGATGGCGTTCCTCGACCCGGCACAGGCCAAGCTCGTCCGCCGCAGCTTCAACGGCCCGGCACGCATCCGCGGCGCTGCCGGCACCGGCAAGACCGTCGTCGGCCTGCACCGGGCCGCGTACCTCGCACGCGCGACCGGCGGTCGCGTGCTGTTCACGACGTACATCAGCACTCTGCCGAAGGTCCTCGAGTCCCTCCTCGAACGCCTCGCGCCCGACATGGTCGGTCGCGTCGACTTCATGGGCGTCCACGCGTTCGCCACGCGCCTGTTGAAGGAACGCGGCATCGCGTTCCGCACTCCTGGACGGGAGGCCCAGCTTGCGTTCGACGACGCGTGGAACGCGATCCGCGCCTCCAGTCCGTTGCGGTCGTCGCGATTCTCGCGCTCGTACTGGGAAGACGAGATCAGCCACGTCATCAAGGGCCGCGGCCTGACGCGGTTCGACGAGTACGCGGACCTGGCTCGCGTCGGGCGCAAGCACGCGCTCCCGCTGGAGACGCGGCAAGCCGTCTGGGACCTGTACGAGGCGTACGCGCGCGGGCTGCGCGAGCGACGGGCGCACGACTGGGAGGACATCGTCCTGCTCGCTCGCGACGCGGTCCGCGCGGTGCCGCTCGAGCGGTACGACGCGGTCATCGTGGACGAGGCGCAGGACCTGTCCTGCGCGATGGTCTCGCTGGTGCACCAGCTCGTGGGTGACCGGACCGACGGCCTGACGCTCATCGGCGACGGCCAGCAGACGATCTACCCCGGCGGGTACACGCTTGGCGAGGTCGGCATCAGCCTGTCCGGACGCGGTGTCGTGCTCGACGTGAACCACCGGAACACCGCCGAGATCCTCGAGTTCGCGAAGGAGATGGTGGCGGACGACCAGTTCGTCGACATCGAGGGCGTGGACGGGGCCGGCGACGCGGTGTCCGACGTCTCACGCTCCGGTGCTGCTCCGACGATGACCCGCTTCGCCAGTCGCGCCGAGCACGACCGTGCGATGCTCGACCGGCTGGCCGAGGTCCTCCGACTCGTCGGGACCGGTCGCGGTGACGTCGGCATCCTCACGGCGACGAACCGGCAGGCGGACGACGTCATGCAGGCGCTTGCAAGCGCCGGCGTCGCGACCGTCTCACTGCAGCAGTACGCGGGGCGGAGCTCGGACGCGGTTCGCGTGGGGACGGTGAAGCGTGCGAAGGGCCTCGAGTTCAAGCAGGTGCTGCTCGCGCACGTCGATCCCCGGCTGCTCGATGCTGCACCGGCCGAACCGTCGGAGACTGAACGAGAGCGCCGGGAGCGAGGGCGCCGCGAGCTCTACGTGGGGATGACCCGGGCGAGGGACGGCCTGTGGGTCGGCGTCCGCAGCGGAGCAACACGCAGCCGCTGAGTCGACACCAGGTGTCGGATCAGTCCGTCAGAGCACGTCCAGCATCTGATATTGTCACCGGCGGAGGGGGCAACATTGGGGAATCTCATCGTCGACGGCGCAGCGATGAACGCAGCGAGTAGAACCATCACGAAGATCAGCGCAGCGCTGAACGAGGAAGTTGGCTCTGCCGGCATGTCGGCGGACTTCGGAAGCGACGCGGTCGCAGCGGCTCACAGCGATTCCTCGGCGTCACACGAGCGATCTGTGCGAGCAATCGCCGAGATGACAGGCACCATCGGCGGGTGGGTGCGGACTGCAGCTGAAGAGTTCAGCTGCCGCGACGCTGACCTCGCGAGCGCCGTCGAATGACGGGCGATCCGACTCGCGGCGCGCCGGCATCCATCAGGGCTACCTCGCGGCAGCACGAAGCACGTGCCCAGGTGCTCCGGGACGAGCAGACTCGTCTGGAGCGCACAGCGGGAGATCTGAGCGCCGGCGAGTGGTCCGGCTCGGCCAAACGGCGGTTCACGTCGGCGGCTGAAACCCTCGGACCGTCCTACTCACGGACGGCTTCCCTCATCGAGCACGTTGCGCAGACGCTGTCGCGGTACGCAGACGAGGTCGAACGCATCCAGGACGAAGCCGCCCGCATCCGGTCCGCACAGGACAGCGCTGCAAGCGATCGCGAGCGGCTGGTCACGAACCGCTCTCGACTCAATGAGTCTGTCGACGCAGGGACGGATGTGGAATCCGACCACGTCATGCTCCGCAGGGTCTCTCACGCGCTGACGCAGCAGGACGACGAGGACGCTCAACTGTCCACGCGATGGGACGAGCTCGTCGCCGAGCGGACACGACTGGACGACAGGACCGCTGCGGAGCTCTCCGGAATCGAATCCGTCGGCATCGTGGCCGCGCAGGCACATTCAGTGGGCCGAATGTCGGATCTTCAAGTCCTGAGTTGGCTGAGTTCGTTGAAGCCTGACCAACTTCTCGCCCTACGCGACGATCCCGCGATCGCCGATCGGCTGGCTTCGGTCTCGGACCCCGAGATGATCGCCGACTGGTGGTCGTCGGCGGGCGGGGCACACGAGCGGGGAAGCAGCGACGAGCACTCTCCGGAGCAGGATGCCTTGATCGCAGCGTTCCCCGCCGTGATCGGCAATCTCAACGGCGTTGCCTACTGGGCACGCGACCGGGCGAACCGGTCGAACCTCAAGACTCTTATCAAGTCCGCGTCGGGTGAAGACCTTACCGCCTACAAGAACATCCGCGCGTCCCTCGGGAAGTACAAGGGTGTCCAGCTGACCTCGCTCGTTCCTCAGCATCCACCACTGGCCGCTGTGTCGATCGGTGACCTCGACACGGCTCATGACGTCACCTACCTCGTCCCCGGGATGGACTCGGACACCAGGAACATGACGGTGGTGGAGCGAGCCGCCTACAACCTCCGGGTCCGCCAACAGGACTACGTAAAAGATGCGGCAGTCGTCGCGTGGATCAACTACGAGACCCCGACGACGAAGACCGTTCTGCACGGCGATCTCGCTCGGGCGGGGAGCGAACGACTCGGGCAGGACCTCGCTGGGTTCAACGCTGCTCGTGGTTCGACCAAGGGGACACTGAACGTGGTCGGGCACTCCTACGGGTCGACGACTTCCTCGCTCACCCTTGCTGACAGGGATTACGGGGTAAACGCTTACGTGACGGCCGGATCGGCCGGGCTGGAACGCGAGATCAAGACCGTTGACGACATCCACTCCGATCAGGTGTTCGCTGCGCAAGCACCGCGCTCGATCCCCGGCCTGCCGGGCGACAACTGGTCGTGGATCGGGCAGGCTTTCAGCATGACTCGCCGAGACCCAGCTAGCCCATCGTTCGGCGCAACGTACCTGCCGACAGCTGGACTCCCACACGACCCGATGATGAACGGTGTGAACCGTCACGACCCGATCTGGAACAACGCGACTGATCACGCCGGCCAGTACGGGTACTTCGACAAGAACACTGAATCACTCGACAACATCGCTCGCGCGACCACCGGGAAGGTCAGCGACCGATGAAGACACGCACCACGAAAGTGACCCTGAGCTTGGTGTGCGCCTCGGTGCTGCTGGCCGGATGTACCCAACAACCGAAAGGCAGTGAGATGGACGCCGAACAGGCACGAGACGGCATGGTGAGCCTGGTTCGGCAGACGATGGACGCTGCCGGCGGTGACTGGAAGTCGCTCTCGGAGGAACCCGCATCCTCGGAATGCTCGTCGGCCGCCGGCAGCTCAGGCGTCACGTTCTCGTGGGACCAGGAGCGCACCGGTGCCGAAGACCCAGAAGCGCTCGTCCGTACGGTCGCGAAGACGTGGAAGCAGCATGACTACGACGTGACCATTCGGCAGGACACGATCGACGACGGTCGGCCGCTCTGGTCCGCGGTCACCACCGGACAAGCGGTGGAATCGATCTCGGTCAACGCCAGTCCTCGACGAGTCTCCATCGAGGTTCAGTCGGCCTGCGGCATAGGCGACATCGCAGACTACGAGTGACCGACAACTTGGCACTCCAGCGGAGAGACTGAACAGATGGTGACGGCAGGCGCACGCGCGTCCGTGCTGGACCAGGTGCTCATCGAAACTGGATTGGCACGGGCTTCCGCACGACCGCGACCACCGCGGCTCGCGGACCTTCCCGTGCCGCTGCGGAGCGAGGTCCTCGACCTCTACCGCCAGCTCGGTGGCCAACTCGATGCCCCGGTCTTTCGACCGGGCCCTTGGGATTTGCCGTACTCGAACGTGATCGTCGAACTTGATGAAGACATGCACTTCAACCGGTACCGAGCACTGACCCTTGAAGCGCCGTTTGCAGCGGCACTTCCGTGGGCGGCGGCCTACCGTCAGCACGCTGGAGCCCACGAAGGCCGCGCGGGGATCGGTGGCAGACGATGGACCAGTCCCCCAGCCGAGCGCATGTTCGGGCCAGCCGGCGAGCACTGGGTGTTCGACGACGGCGGAGCTCCGCGATGGAAGCAGCGAGCGCTGTACGACGCGATCAAGGATGCTGCAGCCGCAGCTGGACTTGTCCAGCTGGCTCGCGTCTCGATCTACGACGCTGTGGACGGAATCCGCATCGAGGACGCCCTTCGTGGTCGCGAGACGATCGCGCCGGACTCGCTCCGACGGTTCGTTGAGTCGCGTTCCCTCTCATGAACGGCTGACGACGGCGAACACCTCCCGCCGAACGCCATCAGCTCTCAGCGTGCAACGCCCTCCGCACACGCTCAACCGCCTTCGAGTCTTTGAACGCCACCACGTACGCCCGTCCGTCCCGCATCTCGATCCGAACGGCCGTGTCTCCGCCCACTGAGTAGAGCCGCCCCCGTGAGCTTCCGGCCGAACCTTTGATGCCCCATCCGCCGTACTCGCCATAGGTGTCCACTTGCGCGACTTTGATCTGCGTAACCTCACGGCGACGCAGCCGCGTCTTCCAGAACGGCGCCAACCCAACGGTGATCTGTTCCGGCGAAAGCTCGATGAAGGCCGCCGTTCGCGTAACGAGCACCATCGCCCAGATGAGTGACCCGAAGACGAGGCCGAGAACGATGAGCGACAAAGCGTCGAATGCGTGTGCCGCGGCTCCCGCGACACACATCGCTGCAGCGGGGATGAAGACGAAGAACGCCCCGATCACGGCTTCGCGATCCGCCGGGCTGTTGAACACCTCGTCAGTTTCGGCCACGCTCAACCCTCTCTGGTCACGCCCAATGTACTGATGTATTGGCCGAGTAGCATACAGTCTCGCCGCGCTTTCGCGGAGTACAACCTGCGATACATCAGATACGCTGGGGTCCGGACGTAACGAAGGAGCCCCATGAGCAACGAAGCTCTCGCCGCATGGTTCGGCGTCGCCGTGACGCTTGCGATCTCGATCTGCAGCCTCGTCGTAGCCCAGCGCGCCGGTCGAACCGCTCGCTCTGATCGCGACGAGCGGGAAGCAGCGCGGGTGAGCGCCTGGGTGTCGTTCGTGTTCTCGAACCTGGACGGCGAAGACCGATCGCAGTGGAAGAACGTCCTCGTCATCCGTAACGCGTCTGATGCCGTCATCCACAACGTCCGCGCGAGAGCCGTCATGAACGGCTCCGACGAAGTCGAGTTCAGCGCGAAGGTCTGCCCTCCCGGGGAGTCCTACTCCGAGTGGATCCATCCAAGGAAGCGTCCCCACAAGACCCGCGCTTGGGCACTGTTGTCGAGCTGCTCCGAGCTGGTTCGGAGCGACCACGGAATGCGCCCCTTCACCGTGGCCGAGAAGTGGACCCTCGTGTCGATGTCCTTCACGGACGCACTCGGTAAGCGGTGGGAGTACGAGGCCGGGCGTGGAGTGCAACCCGTTTGACGCCGGAGTCGACTGACCGAACGACGAGAGACGCGGCGCCACCCGGCACCGCGCCTCCCGTCCCTCACTCCGACGTCACCTCACCACGTCAGCACGAACCGCCCCCGCGTCCCCCCAGCCTCCAACCGCTCATGCGCCTCCACAGCCCGCGCAGCCGGCAGCACCTCGGCCACCCGCGGCGTCAACGTCCCACTCTCCACCGCATGCCGCAGCTGCTCGAGCTTGTCGAACGACCGGTACTCCGAGAACACCATCACCTGCACGAACTCGATCCCCCGGTCCCCGTTCCCCTGCCACCCCCGCACGTCGAAGAACACTCCCCCGTCGCGAACGGCGTCCACGACCTCGTCGCGCTGCACGGCAGCGTCGGCGAGCGCATCGACCCCGTCCGGCACGAGCTCACGGACAGCGGAGGCGAAGGAAGCACCACGCGGCACCACGTGGTCCGGCCCGAGCGACCGCACGAGGGCTTCGTCCGCCGGAGCAGCATCCGCGATCACGGTCAGCCCGGCGGCCTTCGCCAACTGCACCACGTAGTTCCCGAGCAGCCCAGCGGCCCCGGTCACGGCGAGCGTCTGCCCCGGCGCGAGGGAGGCGTGCGAAAGGATCTGCAACGCCGTCAGCCCGTTCATCGGCACCGTGGAGGCGAGCGGAAGAGACGTCCCGCGAGGAATCCGCGTGAACGACCCCACCGGCGCGACGAGCTCCTGCACGTAGGCGCCACCGTGGGCACTGAGCGGCAGCGCCATCGCCATGACCTCGTCGCCGACCTGCCATCCGGTGACGTCGGGCCCGACCTCGTCGATGACGCCGGCGGCATCCATCCCCGGCACGTACGGCGGTGAGGCCTGCGAGCTGTCCCGCTGCCCTGCACGCACCCCCGTGTCGGTCGGGTTCACGGCGAACGCCTGCACCCGGATCCGCACGGAACCCGCACCGGCGTGCGGCTCCGGCACCTCGTGGACGGCGAGGGCCTCGGGCCCTCCGAACTGTTCGACTCCGACGACCTGCATCCTCCCGGTCTACGCGCACGTTGCTTGACGCAACCTGACGCGACCACCCCACGGCCTGGAGGCCCGGCACCACCCCGCCCCGCGCCTCCCGCCCGTCAGGGGGCGCGGTCCACGGCACGTGGTGCGCCATGCTGGCACCGTGCGTTTCGACGAACTCCTCACCCGGTCCGACGGTCCCGCGATCGCCGAGGAGCTCGCCGCTCTCCGCCGACCCGCCCGGTACGTCCTCGAGGGCATCCACCAGGAGTCCCGGCAGAAGTACTGGCAGTTCCGCGTCGACATCGACGAGGCCGCGCAGACCTGGGCTCTCGTGCGCCAGCGCGCCAAGCCGGTCTCCTACCGCGACGGCGTGCTGCACGACCCCGACGACGGTCCGGACGAGATCTCGTTCGCCCGGAGCATGGTCTCCGATCCCGTCGTCCGGATGGCCGTGCCCGACCTGATGCTCCGATGGGGCCGCGGCCCCGAGAGCTTCCACCCGATCCTGGTCCAGCACATCGGCGAACACTCGATCCTGGTGACCTTCGAGCACCGCGAGAACCCGGCGACCCGCGCGACACTGGTGATCGACGAACGCGACGGCATCGCCCGCCGCTTGTCGGAGTACGGCGACGACACGATCATCACGAGCGTGCGGACCGCCGAGCCGGACGAGGTCCTGCCCCGCGCCCGCTTCGTGCAACCGACGGACTGGATCCGCCCGCAGTACTGAAGTCGTGACGGTTCTGGTTCACGATCCCCGACGATCGCGAACCAGAACCGTCACGGGCCGGAAAGCGAACCACCTCCCCCGCCGGCACCATCCCCCGATCGGACGATGCCGAGACCACCGCCCCGTCCGATCCCCCACGGCCACCGGACGGCGAAGCTGGACCCATGCCCGAGTCCCCCGCCATCGAGGTCCAGCACCTCGGCAAGCAGTACCCCACCGGCAAACGTGCCGTGGACGACGTCTCCTTCACGATCGAACGGGGCGAGACCTTCGCGCTCCTCGGCCCGAACGGTGCCGGCAAGTCCACGACGGTCGAGATCCTCGAGGGGTACCGCTCCCGCACCGCCGGCGAGGTCCGCGTCCTCGGCCACGACCCCGCACGGACGAGCCGTAGCCACAACGCACGCATCGGCATCGTCCTGCAGACCAGCGCGGAGTCCCCGAGCGTCACCGTCGCCGAGCAGCTGAACCACTTCGCGACGCTGTACCCGAAGCACCGCAGCGTCGAGGAGCTCCTCACCGCGACGGGGCTCGAGAGGCAGCGCAACACCCGGATCAGCCGACTGTCCGGAGGCCAGCGCCGCCGCGTCGACGTCGCCCTCGGCATCATCGGCCGCCCCGAGGTCCTGTTCCTCGACGAACCGACGACCGGCTTCGATCCCGAGGCTCGCCGGCAGTTCTGGGACCTCCTGCGGCAGGTGCAGCACGAGGGCACGACGATCCTGCTCACCACGCACTACCTCGACGAAGCCGCCCAGCTCGCCGACCGGGCCGCGGTCATCGCCGACGGGAAGCTCCTCGACCTCGCACCCATCGACGAGATCGGCGGCGCCGAGGCCCGCACGCCCCGGGTCCGCTGGCGCGACGACGACGGCGGACACCACGACGAGCGCACGACCGACCCGACGGCGCTCATCCGCAGCAGCACCACGCCCATGCACGACCTCGAAGTCATCCGTCCGTCCCTCGAGGACGTCTACCTCGACATGGTGGGACATCAGTGAAGACAGCGACCAGCCGCATCTCGTACGAGATCCGCACCTACTTCCGCGCTCCCGACGCGGTCTTCTTCACCTTCCTGTTCCCGATCATCATGCTGGCGCTCTTCTCGGTGGCGTTCTCCGGCGCCGCCGACATCCAGGCCGGTCCCGACGTCAGCGTCGACTACGCCACCTACTACCTGCCCGGCCTGGTCGCGACGGGCATCCTGCTCTCCGGCACGCAGTCCCTCGGCGTCGACATCGCCACCGAACGCAGCGACGGCACGCTGAAGCGTCTCGGCGGCACACCGCTCCCGGTCCTGTCGTACTTCGTCGGCAAGATCGGCATGGTCCTCGTCACCACGCTCGTGCAGACGGCCCTGCTGCTGGCGATCGCGAGCCTGGTGTTCGGCGTCGACCTGCCGACCGACGCGGGCAAGTGGGGTGTCTTCGCCGGCGTGATGGTCCTCGGCATCGCCACCAGCTGTGTCCTGGGCATCGCGGTCTCGGCGCTCCCCAGCGAGGGCCGGCGCGCCACCGCCACCATCGTCCCGATCGTGCTGGTGCTGCAGTTCATCTCCGGCGTCTACCTGCCCTTCACGCAGCTCCCCACCTGGTTGCAGGACGTCGCGTCCGTCTTCCCCCTGCGCTGGATGGCCTCCGGCATGCGGTCCGTCTTCCTGCCCGGTGCGTTCGAGTCGGGTGAGCCGGGAGGCGCGTGGCACCTCGGCCTCGGCGCCCTCGTGTTGGCCGCGTGGCTGGTCCTGGGCACGGTGGCCTGCCTGCTGACGTTCCGGTGGAACCGCAAGGACGCCTGATGGCGCCCCGCTGGTGGGATGCTGGGCACATGAACGGCGAGACGTGGATGCGCAACCGGTGGTTGCACGTCTTCTTCGCGGGCACGATGCTCCTCACCGCCGTGATCACCGCGTTCGGGTGGTCGCCGTGGGGTACCCGCTGGCCGGCGTTCACCGCGGTCGTGGTGCTCGTCGTCGCCTACGCCGTGTTCGGGCACCGCGGCTACGACAGCCCCCGTGCCGCCGCGGCCTTCCTGCCGCTGGTCCTCGTCGCCGCCCTGGTGCTGCCCGCCGTCGTGCCGAGCACCGCGTTCGTGCAGTGCATCGCGTTCCCGCTCGTCTGGGTGCAGTCCGAACGGGTCCGCACCGCCGTCCTGCTCTCGGTCGCGGTCGGCGTCGCGAGCGGCATCGGCCTGCAGGTCTCCGGCGGCCCGGACGCCCTCGTCAGCACCCTGCTCATCGAGGGCATCAGCGTCATCGGAGCCTGCGCGATGGGCGTGTGGATCTCGAGCGTCGCCGGCCTGTCCGAGGAGCGCCGCCAGCTCCTCGACGAACTCCGCGCCACCCAGCAGTCCCTCGCCGATGCCCACCGCAGCGCGGGCGTCGCGAGCGAACGGGAGCGCCTGGCCCGCGAGATCCACGACACCGTCGCGCAGAACCTCGCCGGCATCGTCATGCTCACCGAACGTGCCCGCAAGGACCTGGCGAACGACCGCGGTGCCGCGCTCGACGAACGGCTGGCGGTCCTCGAGGAGTCGGCGCGCGCCGCCCTCGAGGACTCCCGCGCCCTCATCGCCGCCGGGGTCGCCGGTGCCACGAGCGGCAGCCTGGCCGGGGCCCTGCACCGCCTGGCCGAGCGCTACACCCGCGAGAACGGCACGCCCGTTGCCGTCGACGCGACCGACGGCCCGCTCGACCGCGATGCGCAGGTCGTGCTGCTCCGGGTCGTCCAGGAGTCCCTCGCGAACATCCGTGCCCACGCCGACGCCGGCTCCGTCCGCATCGTCCTGCAGCACGCGCCCGAACGGGTCGGCGTCCGTGTGACCGACGACGGCGTCGGCTTCGACACCGTCTTCCCGACGGCCGGGCACGGTCTCCGGGGCCTCCACGAACGGTTGGCGCTCTCCGGCGGCGCCTGCACCATCACGAGCACCCCGGGCGGGGGCACCGTCGTCGACGCGAGCCTGCCCACCGGAGCCGAGCCGGGCCTCCCGTCCGCCGATCGTCAGCCCGTCGCAGAGGTGACCCGGTGATCCGCGTCGTGGTCGCCGACGACCACCCGATCGTCCGGTCGGGCATCGTGGCCCTGCTGCAGGACGCCGACGACGTCGAGGTCGTCGGCCAGGCCAGCGACGGCCGCGCCGCGGTGACCGTGGCACTGGCCGAACGCCCCGACGTCGTGCTCATGGACCTCCGGATGCCCGTGCTCGACGGCGATGCGGCGACGGCGGAGATCCTCGCCGCCGACCCCGGCGTCCGCGTCCTGATCCTGACCACGTACGAGTCCGACGACCAGATCCTTGCCGCCATCGAAGCAGGTGCCACCGGCTACCTGCTCAAGGCTGCCCCGGAATCCGAGATCCTCGCCGGCGTCCGGGCGACCGCACGGGGCGAGACGGCGCTGGCCCCCTCGGCGGCCGCAGCGCTCGTCCGCCGCGCGACGGGCTCGCTCCCCGCCTCGGCCGGCCCGTCGCTGACCCCGCGCGAGCTCGACGTCCTGCGCCTCGTCGCCCAGGGCAACAGCAACCCGGCGATCGGCCGCGTGCTGTTCCTCAGCGAGGCCACGGTGAAGACGCACCTCGGCCACGTCTTCGAGAAGCTCGGCGTGAACGACCGCACCCGCGCCGTGACCCGCGCGATGGAGCTCCAGATCCTCCTCTGAGGTTGACTTTGCCTCTGACTTGGGCAGTCCCCAGAAAGCAGAGGACAACCTGCGTCACGATCGTCAAACCCTGCTTCCGCTAGCTCTTCGCCGCCCCGAGCACCCGGGTGAGCGTGCTTCCGAGCAGGCGTCGGCTGATCTGGTTGTGGGCCTGCCGTAGGCATTCCGCACGAAACATCGTCGTCACTCCAGCTCCTCGAAGGACCGTCTCCAACCCGATCACCTCGTTCTCGAGCTCCTCAAGCGCATCGCGGCTCTCAGACCTTCCACGCTCACGCTCGTACTTGTCGATGTCCCACCTCGTCACACGACCCTCCATGATTTCTCGAACACGGCTCTGCTTCAAGAAAAGACTGCTTCTCAGGCTTCCTTCTTGGAAATGCCAGCTGACCCCAGAAAGCTCTACCAGCGTTGCGGTCCGCGGGACTAACGCCGTAGCTACGAATCGAAGGCCCGCCTCGCGTATAGCTCGGTTGCACTCCTCGAGTCTTGTGAGGTCGGTTTGTAGGGCGTCCACACGATATTCATCTGTCACACGGGGAACAAACCGATCCCCCCACTGAGCTTCGTCACGTGCGTCGCGGAGCTGAGCGAGCGAGAAGTAGAGGTGTGCCGAAAGCTCGGAGACCCGTTCAGAAGCGAGATTCCCGCTGTGCACGAAAACCTCAAGGCCTCGCTCATGCCCAGACGATGAAAGCTCGCCCGCGGCGAAGGCCCATCTCGCTAGTAGACGGTTCGCGTCTTTCGCTGCCTCATCCCGCGCACGAATCCGATCGAGCAGTGGCACTCGGGGGGACACCACGACGATGGCGACGATGATCACCGCCACCGGGAGAGCAAGACGAACATCGTTCCATGCCGGCATCAATGTGGCCCAGTCCCTGAGCAGGTCGCCGGGCGTCCACCTTGAACCACTGGGCCAAGACCAGATCGCGAGGGCACCAGCTGCCGCAAGGGCACCTGGGCGAATCATCTGTCGGATCCTCAAACGCGCGACCCAGTACAAGGACACACCACCGAAAAACGCGAGAACTTCGACGACCCGATCGAGAATCAGCACGCGCCGAACTGCGGCCGTCACGAGCGGCTCGAGCTCGAAATGCGCTCCGGTTTCCCCGAACCGACGGTACTTTGCGCGCACTCGGTCGCCAAGTCGGTATTCACATCCCCACACGGCGCGTTGGATCGGGGTCGTGATCGAACTCGCCACCAGAGAAACAATGAACACCCAAGCCGCCACCACGACGAAGAACGACAGTGCGTGCGGAAGCTCCGCGGTGCGATCGAGCACTCGCGATGTAATCCACGAGAGAATTCCTAAGGGCCCCATGGACTGAACCGTAGCGTGCAGCGCCGACACCAGAATCGCTCACACCCCGGTCACGTGTGAGCAGCGAGGTCTGTCGCTGCTTCGCTCCTGACGGTTTTGGTTCACGATTCCCGAGGATCCTGAACCAGAACCGTCACCGCGCGGACACGAACCCGCGTCCCCCGCGCCGTGGACGCGACCACGGATGAAACGGGAGGCACGGTGCCTGCCCGCACCGTGCCTCCCGTCCGCTCCAGCGCGCGCCCTGCCATCGCGACGCGCGCCCGCTCAGGCCCCCGCGTCCGCCTCCTGCGACCGGACGCGGAGCACCCGCGCTGTGGGGGTCGATCCACCGTTCGCGACCTCGAGCGAGCCCGAAGCGGCGTCCCACGCCACGGACCACGACCCGAGTGCCGTCGGGAACAGCGGCTCGACGACCACCGCCTGCCCGGCGAACGCCGGTAGCGGCAACGACACCGACGCCGACGCACCGGGCAGCGACCACACCGACAGGTACAGGTCGCCCGTGGTGGCGTGCAGGCCGAGTGCGACCCAGGGGTCCTCCCAGGCGGGCAGCCCGAGGGGCCAGACCGGGACGGACGCCTCGACGACGTCCAGGACCTGCCGGTGCGCAGCGATCGCGTCACCGACCACCGCACGCTGCGACGACGACATCTCGTTGAGGTACCCGGACAGGTACATCCGGCCGAGCACTCCGTTCACGAGCGACAGCGTGAACAGCTCCGGGTCCATCGTCGGCGCCGGGTACGCCCAGTTCCCCGCCTGCTCGGGCAGCATCGCGGCGGGAGCGGCGGCGGCGATCGTGGCGGACAGCACCGGGTCCTGCTGGTCCGACGTCGACTGCATGTGCAGGCGGGACAGCACGGCCCAGTCGGCGCGCATCGCTCCCGAGGCGCAGTTCTCGATGAGCAGTGCCGGGTACCGTTCCTGCACCGCGTCGAGCCAGTCGAGCAGCGCCCGCTCGTGGTCGAGCATCCCGGCGAACGGCCCCGTCATGGTGTTGTTGTCCATCTTGAAGAACGTCACGCCGAGCTCCCCGACGAGCCGGTCGACCACCGAGTCGAGGTGTGCGCGGGCCTCCGGCGAGCGCAGGTCGAGCAGGTGCCGCCCGTGCTCCGCGGCCCGGACCCCGTGGTGCTCGACGAACGCGGACGACGGCAGGGTCGCGGCCAGCGGAGAGTGGATGCCGATGACCTCGGGTTCGAGCCAGAGGCCGGCCTGCATGCCGCGCGCACGGATGTGGTCGATGACGGATCCGAGCCCCGTCGGGAACCGCGACGCTGCTTCCTCCCACGCTCCGACGGTGTCCCACCAGTGTCCCTCGGCGTACCAGCCGGCGTCGATGCAGAACAGGTCCGCTCCGGCGTCGGCGGCCGCGTCGATGAGCGGCAGGAGCTTCTCGGTCGTCGGGTCGCCCATGAGCGTGTTCATGTAGTCGTTGAACACCAGGGGCAGGGCACGGTCGGCCTCCCGCACGTGCCGGAACGCCCGACGCTGCCGGGTGAGCACCCCGAAGGCGTCGTCGATCGACCCGGCGATGCCGACGGACACCGGCACCGAGGTGAACGGCCGCTCCGGTGTGACGACGGTGGTCCACTGGTGTTCCTGGTCGGTGGGGCCGCTCAGCAGCAGGTACGCGTGCCGCCGGGTCTCGCCGAGCTCGTACAGCCACGGCCCGTTGTGCTCGACCTGCCAGACGAGCGCGTACGGAAGCGACACAGCGTGCTCCGCCAGCAGCACCCCGATCGGCAGCGCCTCGCCGGTCGACCACGAGCCGCGGTTCTGCACGACGGCGCGGCTGCGGGGCGGGTGGTGCTGGGCGTCCCGGTCGATCGCCGCGAGCCCGATCGACCGCAGCGGATCGGTCCGCCACCGGCTCTCCGCTGCCCAGTCGTTGTCGGCGTGCACGAGGGCGAGCTCGTCGACAGAGGCGCCCGAGTCGGTCAGGAACGCCCCGGTCGCGAACGACGACACGGAGTCCACGACGTGCTCACCGCGTTCGGCCGACACCTCGGTCCACGTCTGGAACGCGGGCACGCCGGCGCGCGCCCGGAACACCGACTCGGCCTGGAGGCCCGTGGTCGCGTCCGCCTGCACGATCCGGAACCAGAGGTCGGTCCCGTCGTCGTGCACGTGGTGCGACACGGGGCGCAGTCGCGCCCCGATCGTGGAGTCCACGTGCCGGAACCCGCCCGGGAACCGCCCGTGCCCGATCGTCGTCAGCTCGACGAGCGGTTGCGGGTCGTCCGGCCCGTCGGCGAGCGTGCCACCGGCCGGCACGAACGACACGAGCGCCGCGGGCAGGTCCGCACCGACCCGGAACCGTGCCGCGAACCCGTCGGTGACCCAGTCGACGAACGTCGGCCCGTCGCTCATCGCGCCCCGACCGGTGCGGGCTCGCTCGACAACCAGTCCCCGACCGTGTGGTCGTAGCAGGTGGTGTTGTCGATCTTCGTCCGGTCGAGCGGCGGCCCCGCGGTGATCCGGCGCTCGGTGCGCTCCGGGTCGGGGGCGGCCTCGGCGAGCAGCCGGGTGTAGTCGTGGTGCGGGTCGAGGATGACGGCGTCCGACGGTCCCCGCTCGACGACCCGGCCGCGGTAGAGCACCAGGATCTCGTCGGAGAAGTGCCGCGCGGTCGCCAGGTCGTGCGTGATGTAGAGCACGGCGAGCTCGTCCTCGCGCTGCAGCCGGCCGAGCAGGTTGAGCACGCTCAGGCGGATCGAGACGTCGAGCATCGACACGGGTTCGTCGGCGATGAGCACCTGGGCGCCCGGGGCGAGTGCGCGGGCGATGGCGACTCGCTGCCGCTGCCCGCCGGAGAGCTCGTGCGGCCGCCGCGACGCGAAGTCCTCGTCGAGGTTCACCCGGCCGAGCAGTTCCCGCACCTTGTCGGCGGTCTCGTCGGCGCCGCGGGCCCGGTGGTGCAGCTGCAGCGGTCGGGCGATGTGGTGCTCGATCGAGTGGAACGGGTTGAGCGAGGCGAACGGGTCCTGGAACACCATCTGCACGTGCCGCCGGTACATGCTGCCCTCGACGGGGGTGCCGTCCTCGAGCCGCACGTCGATCGAGCCGCGCGTCCGGGTCTCGAGCTTGGCGAGCATCCGCGCGATGGTGGACTTGCCCGAGCCGGACTCCCCCACCAGTGCGACGGTCCGGCCGGGCAGCAGGTCGAACGACACGTCGTCGACGGCCCGCAGGGTGGTGCGCTTCAGGCCCTTGCGGGTGTGGAAGTCCTTGCCGAGGTGGCTGACGGTCACACTGGTCATCGGTCCGTCTCCTGTGCTGCCTGGACCACGACGGCCCGGGTGTCGGTCTCGGGTTCGGCGCCGTCCTCGACCCCGGTGCGGATGAACGCGCCGCGGGCTCCGGACAGGCTCGGGAACGACTGCAGCAGCTTCCGCGTGTACGGGTGCTGCGGGTCGTGCTGGATCACGCTGGCACGGTCGCACTCGACGACCTCGCCGCGGAGCATGATCGCGATCCGGTCGCTGATCTCGAGCAGCAGCGGCAGGTCGTGCGTGATGAACACGACGGCGAACCCGAGCTCGTCCCGCAGTCGGACGATCTCGCGCAGGATCTCCCGCTGCACCACGACGTCGAGCGCGGTGGTGGGCTCGTCCATGATCATGATCTGCGGTTCGAGCAGCATCGCCATCGCGATCATCACGCGCTGCCGCATGCCGCCCGACAGTTCGTGCGGGTACGCGGTGATGCGGGACGGGTCGACGCCGACGCGGCGCAGGGCGTCCTCGGCGATGGCCCGTCGTTCCTTGCGGGGCATGCCCTTGCGGTGTTCGACCAGGGCGTCGTCGAGCTGGGCGCGGATCGTGGTGACCGGGTTGAGCGCGTTCATGGCTCCCTGGAACACCATCGACAGCTTCGACCACCGCACCGCCCGGAGTTGCTCGTGCGGCAGGCCGAGCAGGTCGACGTCGGTGCCGTCGCGGTCGTGGAACGTGATGCTGCCCGACGAGACCTTCGCCGGCGGCCGGTGCAGCCGGGTGATGGCGTACGCCAGGGTCGTCTTGCCGCAGCCCGACTCCCCCGCGAGCCCGAGGATCTCGCCGGGCGCCAGGGTGAGCGAGACGTCCTTGACGGCGTGCACGGGGTGCTCGGTCTCGTAGACGACGTCGAGGTGGTCGATGGTCAGCACGGCCGGCCGACGGCCGTCGCCCGTGGCGCCGGAGGTGACCGGTCGTGCGGTGTCGGTGGCGCTCATCGGGCGACCCCCTTCGTGTCGTGACCGGCGGTGGCGACGCGGCCCGGGCCTCCCGAGCGGGCCGCACGCTTCGCACGACGGTCGCGCCGTCGCTGCGCACGCACGTTCGCGAGTCGCGGGTTGATGACCTCGTCGATCGAGAAGTTCACCAGGGACAGGCCCATGCCGAGCAGGGCGATGAGCAGGCCCGGCGGCACGAACCACCACCAGGCGCCGTTCGCCAGCGCGAAGCCGTTCTGGGCGTAGAAGAGCATCGTGCCGAGCGTCGAGGAGTTCGACGCCCCGAGCCCGAGGAACGACAGCCCCGCTTCCCCGAGGATCGCCGCGATCACCGCGAACACGAACTGCGACGCGAGCACCGGCAGCAGGTTCGGCAGGATCTCGACGGCGATGACCCGCCAGGGCCGTTCGCCGGCGACCCGGGCGGCGGACACGTAGTCGCGGTTGCGGATCGACATCGTCTGCGCGCGCAGCACCCGGGCGGACCCGGCCCACGACGTGATCGCCAGGACGACCGCGATGGTCCAGAGCCCGCGGGCCTCACGCGGCACCAGGCCGGAGATGACGATGACGAGCGGCAGGCCGGGGATGACGAGGAACACGTTCGAGAACAGCGAGAACGCCTCGTCCATGATCCCGCCCAGGTAGGCGCCGAGGATGCCGAAGAACGCGGACAGCACCGTGGCGAGGACACCGACGATGAGCCCGATCTGCAGGCTGCCCCGGGTGGCGAAGGCGAGCTGGGCCAGGACGTCCTGACCGGTCTGGGTGGTGCCGAGGACGTTCGAGCCGCTCGGTCCCTGCAGCCCGGTGTCGCGGATGGTGGTCGGGTCGCCGACGAGCAGCGGTCCGATCACCCCGAACAGCGTGACGCCGGCGACGAGCGCGATGCCCGTGACGAGCCAGGGGGTGAGGGTGGGGAGGAACCGACGGATGCCGCCCTTCGACGCGCGCCGGGTGGCGATCGACGTGGTGCTGTCGGCCTCCTCGGTCAGCGCGCCGATGGTGGGCTCGGTCTCCTGCTGGATGTTGGTCATGGTCGTCTCCTCCCCTAGCTCCGGGCCCGCGTGCGCGGGTCGATCAGTCCGTACAGCAGGTCGACGACGAGGTTCGCGCCGAGGACCGCCAGGGTGATGAACAGGAAGATGCCCTGCATGAGCGCGTAGTCGTTGTTCGTCACGGCGGACAGCAGTTTCGACCCGATGCCCGGGTACGAGAACACCTGCTCGGTGACGACGGAGCCGGACACGATGAACCCGAGGGAGATCGCGAACCCGGCGACGGACGGCAGCACGGCGTTCCGGGCGGCGTAGTTCCGCAGGATCTTGCCGTCCGACAGGCCCTTGGCCTGCGCGGTGGTGATGTAGTCCTCGGACAGCGTCGACACCATCATGTTGCGCATGCCGAGCAGCCAGCCGCCGAGCGACGCGAGCACGATCGTCACCGCCGGCAGCACCCCGTACTGCACCGCCGAGACGATGAAGTCCCAGTTGAACCCGGGCGTCAGGATGACGTCGTAGCCGCCCTGCGCCGGGAACAGGTGGAGCCCGGTGGCGAAGAAGTACACCAGGATCAGCGCGAGCCAGAAGTACGGCACCGCGGCGAGCAGGGTGGTGGCCGGCACGAACGAGTCGAGCCAGGTGCCGGGCCGCCACCCGACGAAGGCCCCGAGGCCGACGCCGATGATCGCGGCCACGATGGTGGCGATCCCGACCAGGGCGATGGTCCACGGCAGCGAACTGCCGATCACCTCGGTGACGGGTGCCGGGAAGTAACTGACGGACACGCCGAGGTCACCGCGGAACACGTTGACCAGGTAGTGGCCGTACTGGGAGATGAGCGGCTCCGAGGAATCGCCACCGAGGAGCAGCTCGTACGCCTCCCGGGTCGCCGGGGTCACCTGCCCGCCGCGCTGCTGGAGCTTGGCGAGCAGGATGTCCACCGGGTTGCCGGGCAGGAGCCTGGGGATGATGAAGTTCAGCGTCAGGGCCGCCCACAGTGCGACGACGTAGAAGCCGATCTTGCGCAGGAAGTAGGTCATCGTCGAGTGCCCCTCGGTCGCGATCCCATCGGTGTCAGCCCTTCGCCGGCTTGAGCGCCTTGAAGATCTCGGCGTTGTCCGGGCTCGCCCAGACCGCCGGGAACGCGTACAGGTCGTCCTCCGTCGGCCAGCCGGTGAACTTCGCCGCGTGGAACTCGCTCGTCGTGCCGCCGGTCATCACGGGGATGTAGGGCAGGTCCTCGACGATGTGCTCCTGGATCGTGTCGAGCTCGGGCTGGGTCGCCGCGGTGTCCTCGGGGTTGATCGTGGCGAGCTTCGCGATGGCCTTGTCGACGTCGGGGTTGCTGTACCGCGAGATGTTCATCGGGGCTGCTTCGCCGACCTTCGCGGTGTTCGCCGTCGTGAAGTAGTTGTTGTACAGGTAGTACGGGTTCGCCGTCGGGCCCTGGCCGAGCGAGTCGATCGCGAGCTCGAAGTTGCCCTTGGTCTTCTTGTCGGTCCACTCGTTCCACGACGACTGCTGCGCCTTGAGCTCGATGCCCGCGGCCTTGAGCTGCTGCGTCATCGTGTCGATCGCGGTGATGTAGTCGGTCCACCCGGTGACGACCTCGACCGTGAGCGACAGCTTCTTGCCGTCCTTGGCGTAGATGCCGTCGGAGCCCTTCTTCCACCCGGCGTCCTCGAGGGTCGAGGCGGCCGCGTCGGTGTCGGCGGTCTCCGGCATCACGGCCGGCTCGATGTCCTTCGAGATGGTGTCCTTCTGCGTCGTGGTGAGCGCGAAGGTCGGCGAGATCTCGCTGGCGGTGTTCTCGAACGCCAGCGAGTTGAGCTGCTTGCGGTTGATGGCGTCGGCGATCGCGTGGCGGACGGCCGGGTCGGTCTGCGGGCCGGCGCAGCCCAGGTCGGTGTTCGCGCAGGTCAGCAGGGCCATCTGGTTCTGGCCGACGGTGATGCCGTCGTAGCCGTTGTAGTTGGCGGGGATGTCGTCCATGTTCGGCACCGGGCCGGTCTGCCAGTCGATCGACCCCTGCTTCAGTGCGTCGGCGCCGGCGGTGTTGCCGGAGAGCGACAGGTAGCGGATGGTCTTCACGGCCGGGGCGCCGTCCCAGTACTTCTTGTTCGCCTCGAGGGTGAACGCCTGCGCCTTGAAGGTGCCGAGCGTGTACGGGCCGGTGCCGACGGGCTCGCGCACGACGTCGGTGGTCGGGTCGATGTCCTTCCACAGGTGCTCGGGCACGATCCAGGTCTTGCCGAGCAGGTTCGGGCCGAGCACGAACGACGGCTTGTCGAACGAGACGACCACCTTGTCGTCGCCGTCAGCCTTCGCGGTTCCGTCGTAGCCGATCGAGTTCAGGGCCTTCTGCTTCTTGAGCATGTCGAGCGTGAACACGACGTCCTTCGAGGTGAAGGGCTCGCCGTCGCTCCAGGTGGCTCCGTCGCGCAGCGTGATGGTGAGCTGCGTGCCGTCGTCGTTCCACTCGGAGGACTTGCCGAGCAGCGGCTTCGGGTCCTTCGTGTTGACGTTGGTGATGAAGAAGAGCGACTCGTAGATCGTGCCGACGCCGCCGATGTTGGACGGCGACCACGGGTTGAAGTTGATCTGGTAGTCGCCGGACTGGCCGGTGTACGCCACCAGGGTCGAGGCAGCGGCGTCGTTCGTGCTGGCGGTGCCGCTGGAGCTGCAGCCGCTGAGCGCGAGGCCGGCTGCGAGGAGAACGGCGCCGCCGATGGCGAGCCGTGAACGGGTTGGGTTGAACATCGTTGTCCTCTCGGTCTGCGTCGTCGCAGGGTCCACGTTGTGAGCGTGATTGTTACACGCGTAAACTAAGGCGGTCAAGGGGTCGGGTCACGGCCCCGTAACGATGAGGAGACGCAATGGAGCGGACCACCCTGGACGGCACGTGGACCCTCGAGGCGGTGACCGGGCCCGAGCAGTCGGCGGAGCACCGCGAACCGATCGAGGCGCAGGTCCCCGGCTGCGTGCACACCGACCTGCTGCGGGGCGGCCGGATCCCCGACCCGTTCGACGGCGACGGCGAGGCCGCCACCCAGTGGATCGGCGACACCGTCTGGCGCTACCGCCGCACGTTCGAGTGGACCGCGCCGGACGAGACCCGCCACGACCTCGTCGCCGAGGGCCTCGACACCCTCGCCACGATCGAGCTCAACGGCATCGTCGTCGCGACCACCGCCAACCAGCACCGCTCGTACCGGTTCCCCGTCGGGCACCTGCTCCGACCGGGCGCGAACGAGCTCGTCGTCACGTTCGACGCGCCCGTCCCCGCCGCCGAGCGCCTGTCCGCCCTGCACGGCGGCGAGCTGCCGCACGTCAACCACCACCCCTACAACGCGCTCCGCAAGAACGCGTCGAACTTCGGGTGGGACTGGGGCGTCGACGTCGCCACGAGCGGCATCTGGAAGTCGATCGGCATCGAGTCCTGGAGCGGCGTCCGTATCGCGGCCGTCCGCCCGCTCGTCGACCTCGACGGCACCACCGGGGTGCTGACGGCCCACGTCGACGTCGAGCACGCCGGCTCCACGGGCGCCTTCTCGCAGGCCATCGGCAGCGCGCCCGTCGCGTCCGCGGACGGTTCCGCGGGCACCGGCCTGGAGGCCCGGATCACCCTGGCCCCGCACCCCGCGTCCGCAGGACACACCGGTTCCGACACCGCCGGCCGGGTGGTCGGGGCGCGCCCCGTCGTCGACGGCGCCGCGACCGTCCGCCTCGAGGTCCCCGACGTCGCCGTCTGGTGGCCTCGCGGCGAGGGCGACCAGCCGCTGTACGACGTCCGGGTCGAGGTCGGCGACGACGTGTGGACCGGCCGCGTCGGCTTCCGCACGGTCACGCTCGACACCGCCGCCGACGCCGGCGGGGCGCCGTTCCTGCTCCGCGTCAACGGCCGTCCGGTCATGGTGCGCGGGGCGAACTGGATCCCCGACCACGCCTACCTGACCGAGATGACGCCCGAGCGGTACGCGGACCGGATCCAGGACGCGATCGACTCGAACATGAACCTGCTCCGCATCTGGGGCGGCGGCATCTACGAGTCCGACGACCTGTACGACCGGTGCGACGAGCTCGGCGTCCTGGTGTGGCAGGACTTCCTGTTCGCCTGTGCCGCGTACGCCGAGGAACCCTGGCTCGCCGACGAGGTCGAGCCCGAGGTCCGCGAGGCCGTCACCCGCCTCAGCCCGCACCCCTCGCTCGTGGTGTGGAACGGCAACAACGAGAACCTCGTCGCCTACGCCGAGTGGGGCTGGCGGCAGTCGCTCGTCGGCCGGACCTGGGGCAACGGCTACTACCGTTCCCTGCTGCCGGCGGTCGTCGCCGAGCTGGACCCGACCCGGCCGTACACGCCGGGCAGCCCGTTCTCGTTCGACGAGTACCTGACGCCGAACGACCAGCGGAACGGCAGCGTGCACATCTGGGACGTGTGGAACCGGCTCGACTACCGCGCCTACGCCGACTGGGAGCCGCGGTTCGTCGCCGAGTTCGGGTTCCAGGGTCCGCCGGCGTGGTCGACCCTGACCGCGGTGGTGCACGACGAGCCCCTCGACCCGGACGGCCACGAGATGCTCGTGCACCAGAAGGCCGACCAGGGCAACCGGAAGCTCGCCGACGGCATGCGGGGGCACCTGCCCGAGCCGACCTCCATCGAGGACTGGCACTTCGCCGCACAGCTCAACCAGGCGCACGCGATCCGCTTCGGCATGGAGTGGTTCCGCTCCCGCACACCCGACAACACCGGCATGGTCGTCTGGCAGCTCAACGACGACTGGCCCGTGGTGTCGTGGGCCCTCGTCGACCACGCCGGCATACGGAAGCCCGTCTGGTACGCCGTCCGGCAGGCCTACCAGCCCGTGCTGCTCACCGTGCAGCCGTCGTCCGCTGCCCAGGGCGGCGACGGCGACGGAGGTCTCGACGTCGTCCTCGTCAATGCGTCCGGGGCGCCGGTCGCCGACGAGGTCACCGTCTCCCGCGTCGCCTTCGACGGCACCGTGCACGAGTCGTCGTCGTTCACGCTCGCAGCCGCCCCCGCCGATGCCGACCGGGTGCCGCTGCCGTCGTCACTCGCGGTGCCGGGCGACGCCGGTTCCGAGGTCCTCGTCGTCACGGGAGCCGGCACCCGCACCGTGCACGACTTCGCCGAGGTCGTCGACCAGGCACTCGACCCCTCGCCCCTGTCGACGGTCGTGTCGGCGACGGACGACGGCGCGACGGTCACCGTGACGGCGACGGGGTACGCGCGCGACGTCTCGCTGTTCCCCGACCGCGTGGATGCGGCCGCCCGGGTCGACGACGGCCTGGTGTCCCTGCTCCCCGGCGAGTCGGTGACCTTCACGGTGACGGGCGCGCCGCGCATCGCCGCACAGGAGCTCGTCCACCCGCTCGTCCTCCGCCACGCAGGTTCGCTCCTGCCCTGACACTGGCGCCGCTGACGGTTCCGGTTCACGATCCCCCGGGTTCGCGAACCGGAACCGTCACGTCGCCGGTCAGGAAACGCTTCTCCCGCCGAAGCAGCGCGGCTGACGGCGCTCAGTCGATCGCGCGGAGCTCCAGCACGATCGCGGTCGCGGGTGCGAGCAGCGGGAGCCGTGCGCCGACGTCCTCGAGCACGGCGCCGGTCAGTTCCAGGTGTCCGCGCACGAGCCACTCCGGCGGCACCATGTCGAGCCCACGCGGCACAGCGAGCCCGGACACCGGAGCGAGCCGGTAGCGCCGCGACCGGTCGAGTCCGCGCACCCGGAGCGGCACCGGCAACGACCTCGGCCCCGTCTCCGTCCGCGCCACCCGCACCAGCGCCCGCGAACGGTCGGTGGCCACGACCGACGTCGCCATCGTCCCCGGGTCCCCGAGGTCCAGGTGCCGCAGCCGCCCGGAGTGCAGCAGCCCGCGCTCCCGTCGGTACAGCGCCGTCCAGGCCCGGAGCCGGTCGAGCTCCTCGGGCGACAGCTTCGTGATGTCGGTCTCGATGCCGGCCGAGCCGAACAGCGACACCGCCATCCGGAAGTCCAGGTCGAGGTGCCGGCCCGTGGTGTGCGAGATCTCCGGCCCGACGTGCGAGCCGATCAGCTCGAGCGGGAGCAGTGCCTCGGTCCACCGCTGGATCGGCAGTCGCTCGAAGGCGTCGTTCGAGTCCGACGGCCAGACCCGGTCGGTGCGCTCGAGCACGCCGAGGTCGATCCGGGCACCGCCGCTCGCGCACGCCTCGATCTCGAGCCACGGGTGCCGCGCACGCAGCTCGTCCATCAACGCGTACACGCCGCGGGTGTGCGCGTCGATGCCGGCGCGTCCCGCGTGCACCGCGTGCACGATGTCCCGGTTCTGGTCCCACTTCACGAAGTCGACGTGGTGCTCACCGATCACCCGGGACATGCTCTCGAGCACGTGGTGCCGGGCCAGTGGGTTCGCCATGTCGAGCACGTACTGGTTCCGCCACGTCCGGACGTCGTCCTCGGGGCGCTGCAGCATCCACTCGGGGTGTGCCTCCGCCAGCTCGGACACCGGGCTGACCATCTCGGGCTCGAACCACAGGCCGAACTCCATGCCGAGCGCACGCACCCGGTCGACGAGCGGTGCCAGCCCGTCCGGCCACACGGTCGGATCGACGCGCCAGTCCCCGAGCGAGGTCGAGTCCGACCGCCGGCCGAGGAACCACCCGTCGTCGAGCACGAACCGCTCGACGCCGATGTCCGCCGCCGTCTCCGCCAGCGCCACCAGGGGTTCGAGCTCCTGCCGGTAGTAGACGGCCTCCCACGTGTTGAGCACCACGGGCCGGGGTCGTCGCGGGTGCCCCGGGCGGCTGCGCAACGAGTCGTGCAGGCGGTCGGACAGCCCGTCGATCCCGGTGTCGCTCCAGACGAACACGGCGTCGGGGGCGGTAAACGACTCCCCCTCGCCGAGCACGACCTCGCCGGCACGCAGCAGTTCTCCGGCACCGAGCAGCGGTCGCGCCTCGGCGAGCTGGTCGTACCGGTACACGGAGTCCGCGCTCCAGGCCAGGTGCACCGCCCACAGCTCGCCCTCGGCGTCCGAGAACCCGGGCGTCCCGAGCACGAGCAACGTCGGCGAATCGTGGCCCGTCCGCCCGCGACGGCTCTCCCGCGCGTGGCTCCCGGCCGTCGCCGCCCGGCGCTGCGGTGTGCGCTCACGGGTCCACCGTCCGCCCAGGTCGAGCACCTCGGTGATCCGCTCCCCCACGGGCAGCGTCGCCTCGAGCGCCTGCACGTGCACGGCCTCGGCGTGGGTGTTCGTCACGGTGTGTCGCACCCGCAGCACCCCCGCGGAGTCGAGCGTGAACTCGCTCCGGAGCGCCAACGAGTCCGACCCGGCGGTCACGACGATCCGCTCGTCGTCACCGATCACCACCACGTCACGCCACCGCGGCACGAGCGGCATCCCGTCCACGTGCCCGGCGATCCCCGGTCGCCCCTCCCACCCGTCGCGCTCGGTCGGCAGCACCGTGAGCGGCCACCGCGCGTCCAGCGCACTCGGTCCGAGCGGCCGGCCGAGTGCGAGCAGCAGGTCGGCCGCGTCGTCCGGCGCGACGGGCCCGACGTCCCGCCCCCAGTGCAGCACCTCGGGCAGTCCGTCCGCCGCGGACGCCAGCACCAGCGACACCCCGGCTGCTCGCAGCACGTGCACGCGTCGATCGCCTGCACCGACGGCTGTCGACTCGCGCTCCACGACGGTCACGAGACCCGCTCCTCGCGCAGCACGCGGACGCGTCCGGCCGGTACGACGGTGTCCGGCCCGTGGCCGGACCCGTCGAGCAGGTCCGTGCCGGACGCGACGACCGTGACGTCGTCAGCGCGGTGGTTGACGAGGAACAGGAAGGCGGAACCGTCGTCGCCGACGCGACGCACCGCCTCCAGGCCGGGAGGCCCGGTGACCGTCCGCAGGATCCCCCGCTCCGCGATCACCCCGTCCACGAGCCGTTGGATGCTGTCGTCCGCGAGCATCGCGGACACGTACCAGGCGCCGCCGCCGCCGACGGCGCGGCGCGTGACGGCGGGCCGGCCCGCGAGCGGGCCGTCGGTGTACCGGAGCACGGACTCGGCGTCCTCGAGTACGACCGCTTCGGCCCAGTCGGTGACGATCTCGCCGTCGTCGAGGGTCCAGCGCTCGTCGCGCTGCAGCGGGGTGAACTCCTCGCTCCAGGCGCCGAGCACCTCGCGGAACGCGCCCGGGTAGCCGCCGGTGCGGATGCGTGCGGTCTCGTCGGCGACGCCGGACAGGTACGTGACGACCAGGGTCGCGCCGCGGTCCACCACCGCGGACAGCCGCGCGGCGGTCGCGTCGTCGACGATGAGCATCGTCGGCACGACGACCACGTCGTAGCCGTCCAGGTCGGCGTCGGCGGGGACCACGTCCGTGAGCACCTGCCGGTCGTGGAACGCGCGGTGCCAGGCGCGGAGCTCCCGACCGTAGCGCAGGCCCCGGTGCGGCTTGAGCCCCGACTGCACGGCCCACCCAGAGGCCTCGTCCACGACGATCGCGACCCGGGCCGGCTCGACGCGGGTGCCCTGGACGGGTGCGAGGGCCTGCAGTGCCCGGCCGAGGGCGAGCACCTCGCGCCAGATGCGAGTGCGGGTGCCGGCGTGCGGGAGCATCGCCGAGTGGAACTGCTCCGCGCCCGCGGTGGAGGCCCGCCACTGGAAGAACAGCGCCCCGTCGGACCCGTGCGCGACGTGCGCCAGGGCGTTCCGGACGAGTTCCGCGGGTTCCTTGGCGCGGTTGCGCTGCTGCCAGCTCGGGCCACCCGTCGAGTGCTCCATGAGCAGCCACGGACGGCGGTCCGCCGACATCCCGCGCATCCGGTCACCGGCCAGCGCGAGGTCCTGCTCGCGGCGGGCGTCGTCGACGAGCGTGTAGTGGTCGTTCGCGACGATCGCCACGTGCTTCGCCCACCCGGCGTAGTCGACGACCTGCGACCCGGCGCCCACCATGAAGTTCGTCGTGACCGGCACGTCCGAGTGCTGCTCGATGACGGCCCTCTCGGCGTCGTAGTGGCGGAGCAGGGCGTCGGACGAGTACCGCTCGAAGTCCAGCGCGAGCCCGGGGTTCGGCGCCCCGCCCACCCCGCGCGGCGGCGAGACCTCGTCGAACGAGGTGTACGTGTGCCCCCAGAAGGCCGTGCCCCAGGCATCGTTCGCGGCCTCGACGTCGCCGTACTTCGCGACGAGCCAGTGCCGGAAGTCCGCTGCCGACTCCTCGCAGTAGCACCGGCCGTTGCCGCCGCCGAGCTCGTTGCTCACGTGCCAGAGCCGAACGGCGGGGTGTCGGCCGTACCGCTCCGCCAGCGCGTCGACCATGCGGAGCGCGTGCTCGCGGAACAGCTCGGAGGCCGGGCACCACCCGAGTCGTCCACCCGGTCGCTCTCGCCGCTCCGTGGCGTCCACCGGGAGGATCTCCGGGTGTGCGGTCAGCAGCCAGTTCGGCGGGGCAGCGGTCGGCGTCGCGAGGTCCACCGCGATGCCGTGCTCGTGCAGCAGTGCGAGCACGTCGTCGAGCCATTCCCACGTGAAGTCCCCCGGCGACCGCTCGAGCAGTGCCCACGAGAACACCCCGACGGTGACCAGGTTCACCCCGGCCTCGCGCATCAGGCGAACGTCGTCGAGCCAGGTCTCCCGGGGCCACTGCTCGGGGCTGTAGTCGCCGCCGAACGACAGGCCGTCGGTCGGCCACGGAACGGTGGGGGCAGCGGTCACGGCATCTCCTTCGATGGTGTGGACCGCTCAAGCCTCCCGTCTGCGTCGGCGTTTGTCAACGTGTGTAACTAACGCGTCGAAACCTCTGCCTGATCCCTCGACCGCTCACTCCCCCAGCAGCCGACGGATGGCGAGGACCGCCCCGGCACGTGCCCACTCCGAGAACTCGAACGGCTGCACCTCGACCGTGACCGGCTCGGTGTACGGCGCCAGTGCGGCTCGCATCGATTCGTCGACGGTCGCCCGCGCCAGGTCGTACACGGGCAGCCCGTCACCAGTCAGCACGATCGCCGATGGGTCCGCGATGTGCACCGCGGTGGCGAGCAGGACCCCGAGGGCGCGGCCGGCATCCTCGAACGCAGCGAGGGCCCCCTCGTCGCCGTCCCGGGCGAGCTCGACCACCTGGTCGTACGTCTTCCCCTCATGGCCGGCGTTCCGCACGATGACCGGGCTCGGCAGGTAGCTCGAGGCGCACCCGGCGTGACCGAGACCACAGTCCGGACCGCCTCCGAGGACGGGGAGGTGCCCGATGCGCCCCAGCCGTCCGTGCTCCCCCGTGGAGACCTGCCCGTTCGCGATGAGCCCGAGGCCCAGACCCTCACCGACCGTCACGAGCACCATCGACCCGCGACCGGCACCCGCACCGAACCAGTGCTCCTTCGCAGTGAGCGCGTGGACGTCGTTCGCCGTGAACGTGGCGATCCCCGTCCGCTCCTCGAGCATCCGGGCGAACGGCACCTCGTGCGACCCGAGGAACACCGACGCCGCGACGACGGACTCCCCCGCGCGCACCATGACGTCGCCGGGCAGGGAGACTCCGATCGCACAGATGGCCGGGTGCGCATCCCGGAGCCGGGCGAGCACCAGGGTGATCTGCTCCGCGAGCGGCTCGGCGGCGGTGTCGTCGATCGCCTCTTCGTGCAGGGCGAGGACCCGTCCGCCCAGGTCCGTGACCGCGGCGTACAGGCGGTCCTTCGTGAGCTTGATGCCGAGGAACTCCCACTGCCCGCTGCTCACCTGCAGGAGCTCCGACGGGCGACCGGTGGCACCGCGCACATCAGTGCCGACCTCGACCACGAGCCGCTGTGACACGAGGATGCGCATGGCCCGCGTGAGACTCGCCCGCGAGAGCCCGAGTGACCGGGCGATCTCGGCGCGGGAGAGCACCCCGTGGATGAGGATCTCCCGCAGCGCCAGTCGGGAGCCATCGGGCAGGGCCGGCCAGGCTTCGGTCATCGTTCCTCCGTCGTCGGCTGATCCTACGGCCTCACCGGACCCCTTCGACAAGGACCCCGAACGGGCCGTGAACGCAGAAAACCCCTGACCACGAATGGTCAGGGGTTCCCTGGTGTTTCTACGTTAAGTCCGGCGGCGTCCTACTCTCCCACAAGGTCCCCCTTGCAGTACCATCGGCGCTGAGAGGCTTAGCTTCCGGGTTCGGAATGTGACCGGGCGTTTCCCTCTCG